>NZ_JBVJHH010000034.1:0-125387 GCF_055586905.1 Streptosporangium sp. NPDC048886 | reverse complement strand
CCCCGCCGCTGGGTCGTGGAGCGGACCTTCGGCTGGCTGATGCTCCACCGCCGCCTGACCCGTGACTACGAGGCCCTGCCCACCCGCTCCGAAGCCATGATTTACATCGCCATGATCGACCTCATGACCCGCCGCCTCACCCGCGAATCCACCCCAACCTGGAGAGACACCTGAAACCACAATCAGACAGAACCCACGTGATCAAACACTCACTAAGTTCCGAGTCGGGTCAGCGATCATAGGCGATCAGTGATCGGGTGATGGGCTGAGCGGTGGCGTGGTTGTGGCCAAGTGGCAGCGCTCAGTGCCAGGAGGCGCTGAGTGATACGTGGTCCCGCGTACTGAGCTCGGGGTACGGGCGCCGTGCGGTTCGAGGTCGAGCTGGCCTTACAGGGTGCCCTGCCGGTCCCAGGAACCCTCGATAATCTTCGGATGCCGCGATTACTCGTGATGCTCCTGATGTTGACTCTGCTCGTCAGCGGCAGCCACCTCCTCATCGGACGGCTCACCTTCGATGACCACGCCGCCCGCGCCGTCTGGACCTGGCGGACCAGTGGCGCGGCGGAGATCTGGCGCAACGGCTTCGTCCCGACGGAGGACCTGAGCAAGATGCCGCACGACGTGGAGCAGCGGATCTCCAGTGACGAGGAGTACGGCTTCGCCGTGGCCGGCCCGCTCCCCTCGCCCCCGGACGAGGCGCGGATCCGCTGGGACGACGGTTCCACCATGCAGGTCCCCGTGATCAGCGCACGCCAGGCGCTGATCATGCTGTCCCCATATGAGCAGGAGTCCTCCAGCCAAGACGATCGGGCGTACAAGATGACCGGCGCCACCTTCACGACCATGCGCCTGCGGACTCTGCGCGGCATGGCCACCGTCCCGGCGTGGCGGCTGTACTTCTCCAACCTGCCCGGCCCGATCGACCACGTCGCAGTCGACCGGGCCACGCTCGGCACCGTCGAAGACGTCGTCGGTGACCACCTGCCCCCCGATCTCCGCGGCTTCGAGGTACTCAGCGAGCGCACGCTGCGGGTGAGCTACCTCTATGGCGTCTGCGACATCCGAAAGATGCCGACCGTCCACTTGCGGGCCGACGAGCGGCCCGACGTCGTGGTCCTCGGAATCGAGGTCGATGAGCGCATCGGCAACGGTCTGTGTACGGGCGTCGGCGCATCCGGCGAGGGCATCGTCCGGCTTGGGGAACCGCTGGGCGACCGGGTGGTGCTGGATGCGAAAAGCCGGCTCCCTGTCTGCCTCCATTGGTCGGCTCCCTGCCGCGCCGGGTGACCTCCGGGCGCAACCGGGCCACCGCCCAGCCCATCACTCGATCAACTGATCGGATAGGACCTACTTGTCCAGGAGGAGAAACCCGTCCCGCGCGTCCGTGTAGAGCTCCGCCGCGCAGATCTCCCTGGTCTCCGACCGGAACACGCCCGAGGCGACGTCCGCCCAAGGCTCGCGCTGCTCCGCGGGTACGTCGTCCCACACCTCAAGCCGGATGCTCACGCGATCGGTGTCGCGGAGACACGGCAGCAGTTCGTGATCGCTCCGAACCAGCCGCCGCCCGGGAAGTCACCGGGATCGTAGGAGAACGTCACATCGACCACGAAGAACGTGCGGTCGTAGGCGTTCAGCTCGCAGTCACTGCGAGAGATCAGAGGCACCGCGATCCTCCTCGGGCGAAGTTCTCCGGGCACGCGCCCGCTCCCCCTTCTATCGCGTGCCAGCCGAAGATCATCAAGCGGGAAGCCCGCAAAGTGCCCTGGATGTGCCCTGAGAGCCATCCACGACGCGATCACCGCAGGTCAACGACCTGGCGGGTCAGAACATCGAGATGTGGACGTGGTCCAGGTGGTTGGCGGTGTTGCCGCCGCGGTCGGACATCAGCTTCCAGCCGGTGCCGGTCCGGACGTCGTAGTACTTCTGCTGCCAGATGATGTACATGACCCCGATCTGGGGGCCCTTGGAGATGGCCCACTGGGCGAGGCGGTCGCCGCGTTCCTTGGCCTCGGCGGTCGGGATCCGGCCGCCGGTGCTCATCATGAAGTCGCAGGCCCGGCCGCTGCCGTGGTCGCCGGGGTCGCCGGGGCGCAGGCAGCCGTAGCCGTAGGGCATCGGGAAGGACTGCAGCACCATGTTGCGCATGGCGACCGTGCGGGCGGTCAGGCCGTCGCTGCCGGAGGGGGTCTGGAAGCCGTATTTGGCCAGGAGCCCCTCGATCCGGACCCGGTTCTTCTTCAGGTCGGCGATGTCCTTCTTGAGGCTGACGATCTTCGCGTCCGCGGCCTTCTCGGCGTCCTTGGCCTTCTTGATCAGCTCCTGGATCCGGTTGAGCTGGGTGGCGCGCTGGCTGGCCAGGTAGGACATGGTCGCGGCCTGGCTGAGCGCGAGGGAGGGGTCGCCGTCGAAGCTCAGCATGTTGGTGCCGTCCAGCACGCCGCCCATGTAGGTGGTCTGGACGATGCGGGCGATGTCGGCCTTGGCGTTGGTCAGCGCCCGCTTCAGGCTCTTGGCGTTGGCGGCGGCCTTGCTGGCCTGGACCCGGGTCTCCTCCAGGCTCTGCACCTGGCCGCGGTAGTCCTTGTTGATCTGGCTCGCCTCGCGGGTGAGCCTGCGGAGCTCGGCCTCGGGGTCGGGCTTGGCCGCGCGCTGGGCGGCGGCACCGGCCATGACGGGGGTCAGGAGCAGCGCGGCGAGCACGACGCCCAGCGTGGCCGAGCGAGTCGATCTCACGCTTCGCTCACCTCCAGAGCCCCCTCATGGACGGAGCGAAACTATAGAAGACGATCTTGAGGCCCGCCACCGGAACGGCGGAACCCGCGCACCATTGACGAACTATCTACCAGTCTGCGGTGCTTTAAACAAATGCTGCGGCGGCGACCCCGCGGGGATGCGGGGCCCGGGATCCGGCCCCCGGGGCGTCCCCTTGCCAGGGTCGACAGAACATGATTCGGTCTCCACAGTGGAGGGACCTTGTGGAGCCCTCCCCGGCGGAAGACACTGTCCAAACAAGCACTAGCTCAAATATCGACTCCGGCCCGCCCACCAGGAGGCAACAGATCATGCGTCAGCACGACACGCTGTTCATCGGGGGCGACTGGGTGGCCCCCGCGGGCACCGGGACCATCGACGTCGTCTCGCCCCACACCGAGGAGGTCGTCGGCCGCGTCCCCGACGGGACCCCCGCCGACATGGACCGGGCGGTGGCCGCCGCCCGCCAGGCGTTCGACCACGGCCCCTGGCCCCGGATGACGATGCCCGAGCGCGCCGCCGTCCTCGACCGGCTCGCCGAGATCTACGCGGCCCGCCAGGCCGAGATCGCCGAGACCATCACGCTGGAGATGGGCTCGCCCATCACCTTCTCCCAGATGGCGCAGGCCCCGCAGCCGCTCGGCATGCTGCAGTACTACGCCGGCCTCGGCAGGACCTTCCCCGTCGAGGAGGAACGGCCGGGCACCTTCGGCCCGGTGACCGTCCGCCGCGAGCCGGTCGGCGTGGTCGCCGCCGTGGTCCCGTGGAACGTCCCCCAGTTCGTCATCATGATCAAGCTGGCCCCCGCCCTCCTCGCCGGCTGCACGGTCGTGGTCAAGCCCGCCCCCGAGACCCCGCTGGACGCCTACCTGCTGGCCGAGATGGTCAAGGAGGCGGGCGTCCCCGACGGGGTCGTCAACATCGTCGCCGCGGGGCGCGAGGCGGGTGAGCACCTGGTCTCCCACCCCGGCGTGGACAAGGTCGCCTTCACCGGCTCCACCGCGGCCGGCCGCCGGATCGCCGCGATCTGCGGCGAGCAGCTCAAGCGGTGCACCCTGGAGCTCGGCGGCAAGTCGGCCGCGATCATCCTGGACGACTGCGACCTGCCCTCGGCCATGGGCTTCCTGTCGATCGCCTCGCTGATGAACAACGGCCAGGCCTGCATCGCCCAGACCCGCATCCTGGCCTCGCGCAACCGCTACGACGAGGTCGTGGACGCGGTCGCCGCGATGGTCCGCGGCATGCCGGTCGGCGACCCCGCCGACCCCGCGACCGGCATCGGCCCGCTGGTCGCCAAACGGCAGCAGGAGCGGGTCCAGGACTACATCAGGATCGGCATCGACGAGGGCGCCAAGCCGGTCGTCGGCGGCCTGGAGCGCCCCCACGACCGGGGCTGGTACGTGGCCCCGACCGTCTTCGCCGGGGCCACCAACGAGATGCGCATCGCGCGCGAGGAGATCTTCGGCCCGGTGCTGGCCGTGATCCCCTATGAGGACGAGGCCGACGCGGTCCGGATCGCCAACGACAGCGACTACGGCCTCGCCGGGACGGTGTGGACCTCCGACACCGAGCACGGCATGGACATCGCCCGCCAGGTGCGCGCCGGCACCTACGGCGTCAACCTCTACATGGTCGAGACCAGTTCCCCGTTCGGCGGCTTCAAGAGCAGCGGCCTCGGCCGCGAGCTCGGGCCCGAGGGTCTGGGCGCCTACCTGGAGTACAAGTCGATCGCCCGCCTGGGCTGAGATCTCCGCGAGGACGTGCCCGTACGGCTCCGCGGAGCCGTACGGGCACGACGCGGGCGCGGCGGCGGACGGACGGCCCAGCACGCCCCCGCGACGCTGGGCCGCCGCCTGACTACGGGGAGCATGTCCCATCGGTCACCGTCGGGCGGTGGCCGATGTCCCGTGGACCTCTCCCGGCGGGTTTCATCCGTCCGCTGTAGGTAGACGTCATTTATCCGCGATTGGTTCGCGAAACAACCTCAAGAGTTTCGCGGGCGATCTCCAGCTCCTCGTCCGTCGGGATGACCGCGACCTTCACGGCCGCGCCGTCGGCCGAGATCAGCCGCTCTCCCCGCTGGTTGCGCGCCGGGTCCACGGCGATGCCGAGCGCCTCCAGGCCGGCCAGCGCGGTCTGTCTGACCAGCGGCGAGTTCTCCCCCACACCCCCGGTGAACGCGATCACGTCCACCGTGCCGAGCACGGCGTAGTAGGCGCCGACGTATTTGCGCAGCCGGTGGCAGTAGACCGAGAAGGCGAGCTCGGCATCCGGGTCACCGGCGGCCAGCCGCTCCTGCACCGCGCGCATGTCGTTGTCGCCGCAGAGTCCGAGCATGCCGCCGCGCCGGTTGAGCAGCGTGTCGATCTCCTCAAGGGACATGCCCCCGGTCCGGCCCAGGTAGAGGACCACCGCCGGGTCCAGGTCGCCGCTGCGGGTGCCCATGACGAGCCCTTCGAGCGGGGTCATGCCCATGGAGGTGTCCACGCACCGCCCGGCCGACACCGCCGAGGCGCTCGCGCCGTTGCCCAGGTGGAGCACGATCACGTTGCCCAGCGGCCTGCCCACGGCGCGGGCGGCCTCGCGGGAGACGTAGGCGTGCGAGGTGCCGTGGAAGCCGTAGCGGCGGATGCCCAGCCGCTCGGCCACCTCGCGGTCGATCGCGTAGGTCGTGGCGGCCGGGGAGATCGTGGAGTGGAAGGCGGTGTCGAAGACCGCGACCTGCGGCAGGTCGGGACGGATCCTGCGGGCGACCACGATGCCCGTCAGGTTGGCCGGGTTGTGCAGCGGGGCGAGCGGGACGAGCTCCTCGATCTTCCTGATCACCTCCTCGGTGATCAGGGTGGGCTCGGTGAAGGTCCTGCCGCCGTGCACCACCCGGTGCCCGATCGCGGTCAGCTCCGGGGAGTCGAGTCCGAGGCCCTTGTCGGCCAGTTCGGTCGCGACGACCTTCAGGGCCGCCTCGTGGTCGCTCACCGGGGACCCGGCCTCGCCGATCCGCTCGACCGTCCCGGAGGCCAGCCGCTCGTCACCGGACAGGAGCCGGTACTTCACGGAGGAGGATCCGGTGTTGAGCACCAGTACGCGGCTCACGACGCCTCCTGTGCCTGGATGGCGGTGATGGCCACGGTGCTCACGATGTCGGTGACCAGCGCGCCCCGTGACAGGTCGTTGACCGGCCTGCGGAGCCCCTGCAGGACGGGCCCGACCGCGACGGCCCCGGCCGAGCGCTGCACGGCCTTGTAGGTGTTGTTGCCGGTGTTCAGGTCCGGGAAGATCAGCACGGTCGCCCGGCCCGCGACCTGGGAGCCGGGCAGTTTGGCGGCGGCGACCCTGGCGTCCACCGCGGCGTCGTACTGGATGGGCCCCTCGACCAGCAGGTCCGGCGCCCGCTCCACGACCAGGGCGGTGGCGTGGCGGACCTTGTCCACGTCGGCGCCGCTGCCGGAGTGGCCGGTGGAGTACGACAGCATCGCCACCCGTGGCTCGACGCCGAAGCGCTGCGCCGTACGGGCCGAGGAGACGGCGATGTCGGCGAGCTGCTCGGCGTCGGGATCGGGGTTGATCGCGCAGTCGCCGTAGACGAGCACCCGGTCGGCCAGGCACATGAAGAACACCGAGGAGACGATCGAGGTGCCGGGGACCGTCTTGATGATCTGGAACGCCGGCAGGATCGTGGCGGCCGTGGTGTGCGCGGCGCCGGAGACCATGCCGTCCACGGCGCCCCGGCGCAGCATCATCGTGCCGAAGAAGTTGGCGTCGGTGACCACGTCCATGGCCCGCTCCAGGGTCATGCCCTTGTGCGCCCGGAGCTCGGCGTACTCTGCGGCGAAGGAGTCGCGCAGCGGGGAGGTCAGCGGGTCGACGACGCTCACACCGGACAGGTCGAGGCCGAGGTCGCCGATCCGCCGCCGGACCACCTCCTCCCGGCCCAGCAGGGTGAGGTCGACGATGCCACGCCGTAGGAGGATGTCGGCGGCCCGGAGGATCCGGTCCTCCTCGCCCTCCGGCAGCACGATGTGCCGCCGGTCGGCCCGCGCCCGCTCCAGCAGCGTGTGCTCGAACATCATCGGGGTGACCCGGTCGGAGCGGGCCAGCTCGATCCGGTCGGCCAGATCAGCGGTGTCCACGTGGGTCTCGAAGTGGCCGAGAGCCGTCTCGATCTTGCGAGGGTTGTCGGCGGTCAGCCGTCCCTCCAGACCGCCCAGGGTGGTGGCCACGGTGAAGCTGTCCGCGGTGGCCGCCAGCACCGGCATGCCGGGCGCCAGGCGGGCGGTGAGGGCCTTGACGGCCTCCGTGGGCTCCTCCCCCACCGTCAGCACCACGCCGGACGGCCTCGCCGTACCAGCCGTGTCGGCCGCCACCGAGACGAGCAGCAGGTCCGCCCGGTCGCCCGGCGTGATCACCAGGGCTCCGTCGGTCAGGTACTCCAGGAACAGCGGGAGGGTGGCCCCGCCGAACACGAACCCGAGGACGTCCCGGCGCAGCCCGTCCTCGTCCCCCTGGATCTGCTTGGCCGACACCGCCTGCAGCACCTGGCCGACCGTCGGCGCCGACAGCGAGGGGTGCTCGGGGATGACGTAACAGGGCACCGGCAGCTCCGGCTCCACGGTCATCCCCCGCGGCACCCGGTTGGCGACCACCGCCAGCACCGTGCTGCCCAGGTCCGAGAAGACCTGGTAGCCGGTGCGCATCTCCATCGCGATCTCCGCGGCCTGCTCGCCGTGCGCGCCCACCACCACGATCACCGGGGCGCCGAACTCGGCGGCGAGCCGGGCGTTGAGGGCCAGCTCGCGCGGGAGGTCGTCGGTGTCGAAGGAGCTGCCCAGCACCAGCAGCGCGTCGCACTCGCGCTCCAGCGCGTGGAAGCGGGCGACCAGCCGGGCGACGAGCTCCTCGGTGCCCTTGTGCGCGTAGATCTCCGCGGCGTCCTCGGCCGTGACCCCGATCGCCGAGACCGCCGGGCGGTAGCGGGCGTTCAGCAGTTCGAGCGTGCGGTCGTCACCCTCCCCGGTGATCGGCCGGAACACCCCGACCCGCTCCACGTGGCGGGTGAGCAGCTCCATCAGGCCCAGCTCGACGATCTGCCGGCCATCGCCACGGCCGAGACCGGCCACGTAGATGCTCCGCATATGCACTACTCCTCGTCTCGACGCATCCTCTGTCATGCCTCCCCCGCAGGAGTGAACACCTGCCGGGGTTCAGGTACCGGCGGCGACCCACTCCCCGATCCGGCGGATCAGCGCCGGTGTGGCCGCCGACTCCGCGTGACCGTATCCGGGCTCGACCCACAGCTCCTTCGGCTCCCGGGCGGCCCCGTAGATCTGGTGCGCGTGGTCGAGGGGGAAGAAGTCGTCGGCGTCGCCGTGCACGACCAGCAGCGGCGTCGGGGAGATGTGGGCGGCCGCCTCGTGGGGCGCCGGCGGCACCGGGTCCCACACGCCCTTCCTGATCCGCGTCCGCTTGCCCACCCGCGCGGCCCACCGCCCCAGCGGCTGCTCGATCGCCCAGTGCACCTGGCGCATCGGCCGGGTCCCCCGGTAGTACCACCGCGCGGGCGCGCTGACCGCGACCACCGCGTCGGGCCTGCCCGGCCGGGGAGCGCGCTCATCCGAGGCCCCGTCCTGCCCGTGCCGCCCGGCGTGCCGTACGGCCACCGCCGCGCCCATGGAGAACCCGACGACGGCGACCCTGGTGTAGCCGATCATCCGGGCATGCCGTACGGCCGCGTCCAGGTCCAGGATCTCCAGGTCTCCCACGGTCGACTCGCCCCCCGACCGGCCGTGCCCCCGGAAGTCGAACGAGACCACCCCGCCGAATCCGCTCAGCACATGGGCGATCCGCCGCGTGGGGCGCTCCCGCAGCGATCCGGTGAACCCGTGCGCCAGCACGATCCCCAGATCGGCCGCCCCGCGTGACGGGATGTGCGCGGCGTCGATCCGGACCCCGTCCTCGGTCATGAGCATCGCGGCGAACGATGGTGCTAAAGGCATGCCCCGAGCCTAGAGTGGGTTTTACCTGGACCTGAGGCCGGGGACCGCCCGGCCGAAAGGTGTCGGGGAGGTGAACTGACATGTTCCGTCCGGCCGCGACGTGAGAGTGATTGTGCGGATCAATTAAAATGGTAGGGCCGCACCGTCCGCGGCCAGCCTCCACGATCACAGAGTGAGACTCCATCATGCCTTTGAACAGCCGCGACGACCTGCGGAACATCGCGATCATCGCGCACGTCGACCACGGCAAGACCACTCTCGTGGATGCCATGCTCTGGCAGTCCGGCGCCTTCCGGGCCAACCAGGACGTGGACGACCGTGTCATGGACTCCAACGACCTCGAGCGCGAGAAGGGCATCACCATTCTCGCGAAGAACACCGCCGTCAAGCACGGCGACATGACCCTCAACATCATCGACACCCCCGGCCACGCCGACTTCGGCGGCGAGGTCGAGCGCGGCCTGTCGATGGTGGACGGCGTCGTGCTGCTGGTGGACGCCTCCGAGGGCCCGCTGCCGCAGACCCGGTTCGTGCTGCGCAAGGCGTTCGCCGCCAAGATGCCGGTCATCCTGTGCATCAACAAGGTCGACCGCCCCGACGCCCGGATCAAGGAGGTCGTGGACGAGGTCTACGAGCTCTTCATGGACCTCGACGCCACCGAGGAGCAGATCGACTTCCCGATCGTCTACGCCTCGGCCAAGGCCGGCCGCGCCTCGCTGAACCGTCCGGAAGACGCCGGGATGCCCGACTCCGAGGACCTGGAGCCGCTGTTCCAGGTCATCAAGGACACGATTCCGGCGCCGACCTACGACCCGTCCGCCCCGCTGCAGGCGCACGTCACCAACCTGGACGCCTCCTCCTACCTGGGCCGGATCGCGCTGTGCCGCGTCCACCAGGGCACCATCAAGAAGGGCCAGCAGGTCGCCTGGTGCCGCACCGACGGCACCATCCAGAAGGTGAAGATCACCGAGCTGCTGATGACCGAGGCGCTGGAGCGCAAGCCCGCCGAGCAGGCGGGCCCCGGTGACATCATCGCGATCGCCGGCATCCCGGACATCATGATCGGCGAGACCCTGGCCGACCCCGACGACCCGCGCCCGCTGCCGCTGATCACGGTGGACGAGCCCGCCATCTCGATGACCATCGGCACCAACACCTCGCCGCTGGTCGGCAAGGTCAAGGGCTCCAAGGTCACCGCCCGCATGGTCAAGGACCGGCTCGACAAGGAGCTCATCGGCAACGTGTCGCTGCGCGTCCTGCAGACCGACCGCCCCGACGCCTGGGAGGTCCAGGGCCGTGGCGAGCTGGCGCTGGCCATCCTGGTCGAGCAGATGCGCCGTGAGGGCTACGAGCTGACCGTCGGCAAGCCGCAGGTGGTCACCAAGGTCGTCGACGGCAAGGTGCACGAGCCGGTCGAGCGGCTGACCGTCGACTGCCCGGAGGAATACCTCGGGGCCGTCACCCAGCTGCTGGCCGTCCGCAAGGGCCGCATGGAGCACATGACCAACCACGGCACCGGCTGGATCCGGATGGAGTTCGTGGTCCCGGCCCGCGGCCTGATCGGCTTCCGGACCGAGTTCCTGACCGAGACCCGCGGCACCGGCCTGGTGCACCACGTCTTCGAGGCCTACGAGCCGTGGTTCGGCGAGCTGCGCACCCGCAACAACGGCTCGCTGGTGGCCGACCGCCCCGGCCCGGTCACCGCCTTCGCGATGACGAACCTGCAGGAGCGCGGCATCCTGTTCGTCACGCCGACCACCGAGGTCTACGAAGGCATGATCATCGGTGAGAACTCGCGCTCCGACGACATGGACGTCAACATCACCAAGGAGAAGAAGCTCACCAACATGCGCTCCTCCACGGCTGACGTGACGGAGACCCTGATCCCGCCGCGCCAGCTCTCGCTGGAGCAGGCGCTGGAGTTCATCCGCGAGGACGAGTGCGTGGAGATCACCCCGGAGACCGTGCGCATCCGCAAGGTCGTCCTGGACGCCGCGACCCGCGGCCGCTCCGCCGCCCGCGCCAAGCGTGGCAACTGACCGTCCACCCGGCCTCCGTGCGAACCGTATGGAGGCACCGGACTTCCAGGCGGTCTCCGGGCGGTGACCCGCCCTCGGCGTGAGAGCCGTGCGGTGGCACCGGACTTCCAGGCGGGAGCCGTACGGTGACCCGCCCTCCGCGCCGAAGGGGTGCGGACGGAGACGTGCTGACAAGGCGCCGGACCCTCGCGGTCCGGCGCCTTTCCGCGTTCTCAGGTCCTCCCGCCGTTCTCAGGTCCTCCCGCCGTTCTCAGGTCCTCCCGCCGTTCTCAGGTCCTCCCGCCGTTCTCCGGCGCCCTCCCTCCGCGCCGCGCGGCCCCCTCCCGTCCGGACGGCATGGACACCGTCCGATACTCGAAGGAGGAGAACCTTTCAGGCCCCTCCGCCGCGACCTCCGGGGGGAGGGGGAACGCGGATCCTCCGCGACGGAGGACAGCAACCGTAGGGGGACGCTCATGCTTCCCGGGTCTCATCTGGCACTGGCCCTCGCGCTCGGGGCGGGAACGGCCGGCGCCGCCGCCACGGCCGCGGTCACGCCCACACCCGCCCCGACCAGCCCGTCCGGCCCGACCAGTCCATCGGCCCCGACCAGCCCGTATATCTCGCCGAGCCCGACCGGGTCACCAAGCCCGACCGGGTCACCGAGCCCGACCGGTCAGGCGGGCGCGTCGGCCCGCGCCGAGATCAAGGACGTCGACGGCAACCAGGTCGGCCTGCTGCGCATCGACACCAGGGACGACGGCAAGGTAAGGCTCAGGATCCGGGTCCGCGGCCTGCCCCCCGGCTACCACGGCTTCCACATCCACAACAAGGGCGTCTGCGACCCCAGGTCGACCGACCCCGCCACCGGCAGCCCCTTCTTCAGCGCGGGCCCCCACTTCAACCTCGGCCCGGGCCCGCACCCCGGCCACTCCGGCGACCTGCCCAGCCTCCTGGTCGGCAAGGACGGCGTCGGCAGGGCCACCGACGTGACCGACCGCTTCCGGGTGCGGCAGCTCCTCGACGGGGACGGCAGCTCCGTCATCGTCCACGCCCGGCCGGACAACCAGGCCAACATCCCCAAGCGCTACAACCTCAAAGGGGACGGGAGCGGCCCGGACGCCGAGACGCTCAAGACGGGCGACTCCGGTGGCCGCATCGCCTGCGGTGTGATCGCCCGGCGTTAGGGGAAGGTCCCGGCCAGGCGTCCGGGCCTCTTCCGGACGCCTGGCCGGGAGAGCCGCACCGCGACGGGTGGAGCCCGTGAATCCGCTCGGTCCGGCAGGCCGGGCCAGAATAAATGAGATTTTCTGCCACTTTGAAATCGTTACCGAGGTAACGTATCCAGATGCGGCCGTTTACGGCCCCATCACCGGTGACCTGTCGGAGGTCGCGGAAGGAGTGCGGTTATTCGAGGCCCTCCGCGTCGGGGCATTACCGCTCAGCATGTCAACGGCATTCGTCGAGAGAATGGCAGAGAAGAGATGGACCCGAGCAATCTCACGTGGCGGAAATCGAGTTTCAGCAGCAGCAACGGCGGCGACTGCGTCGAGGTGGCCGAGCTCGGAAGCACCGCCCACCGGCCGGAGCGCAAGCGCGACGCCACCCATGCCGTCCGCGACAGCACAGACCCCTCCGGGCCCGTCCTCTACTTCACCCTCACCGAATGGAACGCATTCATCAAAGGCATCAAAGCATCCGAATTCGACCTTACGGAACCGACCGGGTCATAACCTATGTTCTGCTCCTTGATGCCGGCCGGTTCCGGCATGGGAAAGGCCGGCGGCTCACGGGACGCGGAAAAGGCGGGCGCGGCACTGACCACGAGTTGAGCATTTGCTGACCCGCTCGCTCCTAGCGTTTCCGTAGCCGGCCGGAGGGCCGGGACCGGACCGGAGGGGCAGGCCATGCGGCGGCTGGAACGCGAGCGGCGACGGCGTGTCGCGGTCATCTCCCTGATCGGGATGGTCGCGTGCGCCCTGTCCGCCTGCGAGAGCGGCCCGGCGCCGGGCCCGCTCTCACCCGGCGGGACCGCCGCGACCGCCGGCGGGGTGCGGCCCGGCGGCACGCCGGGCATGCCGGCCGCCGGATCGGCCACACCGGGCGGCGCCTCCGCCGCCCCGGTGTTCCCCGGCACCGCCCCGGTGTTCCCGGGCGCCACGGGCCCCGCGCTCCCCGGCTCCGCCTCCGGCACCACGCCGCCGGACGCCTACGCCCACGGCCGGCCCGGCATGCCCAGCCCGGCCGCCGCGAGATTTCCCGAGCGGGTGTACGTGCCCAACAGCGAGAGCGACACCGTCACCGTGATCGACCCGCGCACCTACCGGGTGCTCCGCACCTTCGAGGTCGGCCGGCGGCCGCAGCACGTCGTCCCGTCGTGGGACATGAAGACGCTCTGGGTCAACAACACCGACGGCGACTCGCTGACACCGATCGATCCCAGGACCGGCAGGCCCGGAAAACCGGTGCACGTGGACGACCCCTACAACCTGTATTTCACCCCGGACGGCCGCACCGCCCTGGTGATGGCCGAGCGGGAGAACCGGCTCGACTTCCTCGCCCCCCGCACCATGAGGCTCCGGCACTCCATGAACATGCCGTGCAGGGGGATCAACCACGCGGACTTCACCGCCGACCAGAAGACCTTCCTGGCCAGTTGCGAGCTCTCCGGGCATCTGGTGGCCGTCGACATGGCGACCCGGAAGGTCCGCGCCGTCATCGACCTGGCGGACGGCACCACCCGGCGCGGTGGCGCCCGGCCCGGCGCCGCGCGGAACCACGGCACGCAGCACGGCGCCGCGCAGAACAACGGCATGAACCACGGCATGCAGTACGGCGCCGCGCGGAACCACGGCATGCGGGGCAGCCACACCGGGAGCGGCGTCACGCGGAGCAACAGCCTGTCCCGGAGCGGCGGCCTGTCCCGGCGCACGGGGCATGACGCCGTCCGGCGCGGCCACCTGCCGGAGACCGGCAGACCCGCCGCCAACATGCCGCAGGACGTCAAGCTCTCCCCCGACGGCACCACCTTCTACGTCGCCGACATGGCCAGACGCGGCGTGTGGCTCGTCGACGCGGAGAAGTTCCGGGTCACGGGTTTCATCGGGACCGGCCGGGGCGCCCACGGGCTCTACGTCAGCCGGGACTCGCGGCTGCTGTACGTGTCCAACCGCGGCGCCGGATCGGTCACGGTCATCTCCTTGGCGCTCCGCCGCCCGGTCGACACCTGGCGCATACCCGGCGGCGGTTCGCCGGACATGGGCGGGGTCTCGGCCGACGGCGGCCGCCTGTGGCTGTCCGGGCGCTACGACGGCGTCGTCTACGTGTTCGACACCCGTGCCGGCCGTCTCATCCGCAAGATCAAAGTCGGCGCCGGTCCGCACGGCCTGTCCGTCTATCCCCAGCCCGGACGCTACCCGCTCGGCCGCACGGGGACCTTCCGCTGAGGAGGCGGCCCCGTTCACGGCCGGTCGGCCCGGCCTTCGAGCTCACGCCTGCGGCGTAGCAGCGCGGCGTGACGGGCGCGGGCCCGCACCAGGACGACGAGGGCCACGGCGGTCATCGTCACCGCGACGGCGACACCCGTCACGCCCACCCAGGTGCCGCGGACAGCGGCGACGGCGACCGCGGCGGCCGTCAGCAGCCCCGTCGCCACCACCGACAGCCAGCCGGCGATCACCTGGTCGAGGGCGAACAGCGGTGTCCTCCGGGTCAGCGCCCAGCTCCCGTAGCCCGTCCAGGCCAGGCAGAGTGCGACGAGCAGCCCGAAGGCCAGGTGCGTGCGGCCCGGCAGCGCCGGCTCCGTGGCCCACAGCAGGCCCACGCCCACCGCCCCCACCAGCCCGCCCAGCAGCGCCACGACGACGCCGATCCGGCTGCGCAGTGAGAGCGGCCGGGACAGTTTGCCGATCATGTCATCGGGGTTCATCGCCGGTATCCCTTCTCCGTCAGGTGGTCGCGCAGCATGCGCCGCGCACGGGAGAGGCGTGACTTGACGGTGCCGACGGGGACGGCGCAGATCTCGGCGCAGTCTTCCACGGAGAGATCCTCCAGGTAGAACAGCACGAGGATCTCCCGCTCGCGGACCGGCAGCCCGGACAGCCCCTCGACCAGCTCGGCGCGGTCCACGAGCGCGACGGTCGCGTCCGGTGACACCGGTCCGTCCTCGGCTGCGACCTCCGGCCTGGCGTACTCCTCGCGGAGCCTGTTGGCCACCGCGCGCCGGGCGATCGTGAACAGCCACGGCGCGAACCTGTCGGGCTCCTTGAGCCGGGGCAGCCCGCGGACCACCGCGAGCCAGACCTCCTGACTCACGTCGTCGGCCTCCATCGGGCCCAGCATGCGGCGGACGTAGGTCCACACGGGGCCGTGCCAGGCCCGGACCAGCTCGGCGAACGCCTCGCGCTCGCCGAGCTGGCAGCGGACCACCAGCAGTTCGTCGCTCACCTTGCCTCCTCACCCTGCACAGTCGGGGAGCAGGCCCGTCAGGTTCACGGTCCCGCGGGCTCCGGCGCACGGCCCCGCGGGCTCCGACCGTGAAGGGCGGCGGCTAGTCCGCCGGGAGGTGGGCGGTGAGCCACTCGACGAGCGGGGTGAGGTCGCGCCAGACCACGCGGACGCGGTCGAGGACCTCGGGGGTGTGGACCCACGGCTCGGGAGGGAAGCGGCGGCCGGCGTGCAGGGATCTGTGGCGGAGCAGGTCGAGGCGGGGGTGGCCCTCCGGGGTGCCGCGGGGGCGAGTCTTCAGCCGGTCGCCCTCGATCTCGTAGCCCGCCGCGCGGAGCTCGTCCACGATCTTCGCCAGCGGGACGCCGCTGAGCTCCTCGTCGACCGCCTGACGGTAGCGGGCGAGTTGGCCGCCCTGCGCCGAGTAGAGGCCCGCGCCGGCGTGCAGCCCGGCGGCGTCGATCTGGACGTAGTAGCCGATGGCGTCGGCGGTGGCGGCGTAGGCGCCCTGGTGGGTCTTGTAGGGCGACTTGTCCTTGGCGAAGCGGACGTCGCGGTGCGGGCGGAACAGGTGCACCGGGCCGAACTCGGCGGACAGCTCCTCGCCCAGCGCGGTCATGGGCGCCCTGACCATGTCTGTGTAGAGCTGCTTGTGACGCGTCCAGTAGGTCTTGGAGTTGTCGGCCTCCAGGCCCTCGTAGAACAGGAAGGCCTCGTCGGGGAAGCCGCTGAAACTCATGGTGCCCATACTTCCACCCGCGACCGACATCGGCCCGTCACCGCCCGGCGGGCTCCCTGTCCTCGCCGTACTCCTCGCCGGGGGTGAGTTTCCCGCCGTACAGCTCGGAGACCGTCACGAACGTGTAGCCCCGGGCGGCGAGCAGGTCCAGCACATGAGGGGCGGCTTCGATCGTGGTGGGGTGGATGTCGTGCATGAGCACGACGGAGCCCGGCGTGGCGGCGCTCGCCCGCCGCGTGACGATCAGGCTGTCGCGGTCGCGCCAGTCCTTGGTGTCGACGTCCCACAGGATCTGGGCGAGCCCCCTGTCCCGGGCCACGGCGGCGACGCGCTTTCCGGTGGCCCCGTACGGCGGCCGCATGAGGGTCATCCAGCGTCCGGTCACATGGTGGACGACTCCCTGGGTACGGCTCAGCTCGCCCCTGATCCCGGCCTCCGACAGTGCGGTGAGCTGCGCGTGGCTCCAGGTGTGGTTGCCTATCTCGTGCCCCTCCGTCACCATCCGGCGGAGGTTGTACGGGCCGTCCCCCTCGGCCACCATCCGGCCGATCACGAAGAAGGTCGCCCGGACGCCGCGGCCGGCGAGGATGTCGAGCAGTTGCCCGGTGTGTTCGCCCGGCCCGTCGTCATAGGTCAGCGCCACACACTTGATCCGTCCGCAGTCGATGTGGCGCTTCCCGGGCGGGACGGGATACCTGCTCCTGGGCCACTGCGGCTGGATCGCGGCCAGCTTGGCGGCCAGGGCGCCGAGGTCGACCGGCGGGGGCGGGGTGGCGGGGGCGGCGGCCGCCGGCACGCTCCCGGGCCCCACCACGGCGACCGGCGCGGCGCATCCCCCGGCCCCCGTCATCAGGGCGATCAGGACGATCCACAGCCGCACGCTTCCCCCAAGGAGGCCATGCGGGGCTACGGGTAATCCTCGGCCGCGTCCCCCCGCAGGATCCTGGCCAGGTCCTTCCACCAGGATGGGACATCGGCCTGTAGTTCGGCGTATCGACGCGCCACCCGGATGGCGCATCCGCCGGGGTCGGTGCCCAGGTGACGGCGTTTCACCGGCCCCTCCTGCCAACGGTAGAAACCATCGCGGAAGCGGATGACCAGCCCTATCCAGACCGACAGGATCCCGTCGTCCCCGACCTCGTAGACGCCGGTGACACCGAGGTCCCCCAGCTCGGCGCGGAGCCGGTCTATCTCCCCGCGCGGCCCGTTCACCCGCCACCTCCCGGGCCGGGCGGCGGGAGCGGTCGGCCGGGGGCGGGGCCGCCGTCCGGCGGGGCGGGCAGGCCGGGACGGGAGGGGGCGGGCAGGCCAGGACGGGAGACCGAAAGCGACATACTGTAATGATGCGGTTCCGTCCTGTCGCCGGACAGTGGTTCGCCGCTATTGGTCTGGAGCCTCTGGCGCCCGGTGGCGACCACCGTGAAGTGCCGGGCCGAGGCGGAGAACGACCGCTGTGGCGCCGGCGACGGTCCGCGCGGCGGCGTACGGCACGGCGGGCTCTCCGGGGACCTTGCCACGCCACGGTCACAGACCTCTCCGAGGGCCCGGCGACGCGAGGGTCACAGGTCGTTGCAAGGGCCCGGCGACGCGAGGATCAGAGGTGCCGGCGTTGGTGGCGCCCTCCACGACGGCGGGTCCGGCCCGGGTGGCCGCGCCGCCGCCCGCAAACACCCGCGAGACGCCTCGCGGGGCCTACGCGGCCTGCCGCTGCGCGGGCAGCCGGAACTCGCCCTCCTCGATGGCGTAGTCCTCGAGCATCGTCCGGAGCTGGCGACGGCCGCGGTGCAGACGCGACATGACCGTGCCGATGGGGGTGCCCATCCGCTCGGCGATCTCCTTGTAGGCGAAGCCCTCCACGTCGGCCAGGTAGACGGCCACCCGGAAGTCCTCGGGCAGGGCGCGCAGGGCGTTCATCACCGCACTGTCGGGCAGCTGCTCCAGCGCCTCGGTCTCGGCGGACTTGAGCCCGGAGGACATGTGGGACTCGGCGGCGGCGAGCTGCCAGTCCTCGATCTCCTCGGTGGCCGAGAGCTTGGGCGAGCGCTGCTTCTTGCGGTAGTCGTTGATGAAGTTGTTGGTGAGGATCCGGTGCAGCCACGCCTTGAGGTTGGTGCCCTCGCGGAACTGGTGGTAGGAGGTGAACGCCTTGGTCACCGTCTCCTGCACCAGGTCCTCGGCGTCGGCGGAGTTACGGGTCAAACGCATCGCGGACGCGTAGAGCTGGTTGGTGACCGGTACAACGTCGCGCTCGAACCAGTCCTGGCGCTGCTCTTCGGTCATCGTGATCACGTCATCCCCCTCTTGCTATTCCCTCACTCACCGTCCGGTGCAGGCGCGACGCACCTTCCCCCACGGCTTACGGCATGCTCGCACGCACGTGGTAAAGGTGCCGTTAAGAGTGATCGTGCCTGCTCAGGGGGTTCATCAGTGGCTGTGCCAGTGGCGGGTGCGACACGCCCTACAGCCGGACAAGTCTCATTATCGTAACATCCCTCCTTCAATTTGACTGAACATGTGTCTATCATCACATAACCGCAGCTAGCGATACCTTTAGCCCTATGAAATACGTGGATCGACACGACCCCGAGACCCGGACCTGGGTGGCCGAGGCCATCCGCCGAGTCGAGGCCGACGCCCATAGAAGCTGCGACACTCATCTCCACGTCTTTCCGCTTCCCTCGCGGTGGGGGGTAAACCTCTACCTGAAGGACGAGTCGGTCCACCCGACCGGTTCGCTCAAACACCGGCTCGCGCGCTCTCTTTTCCTGTACGGCCTGGCCAACGGCTGGATCGGTCCCAGAACCACGGTCGTCGAGGCCTCCAGCGGCTCCACCGCGGTGAGCGAGGCGTACTTCGCCCGGCTCATCGGCCTGCCGTTCATCGCGGTGATGCCCGCCTCGACCTCGCGCGAGAAGATCTCGCTGATCGAGTTCTACGGTGGCAAATGTCACCTGGTGGACGACCCTGGAACGATCTACGAGGAGTCCCACCGGCTGGCCGTCGAGACCGGCGGCCACTTCATGGACCAGTTCACCTACGCCGAGCGGGCCACCGACTGGCGCGGCAACAACAACATCGCCGAGAGCATCTTCAGCCAGATGGAGATGGAGCCCCACCCCGAGCCCGCCTGGATCGTGGTCGGCGCCGGCACCGGCGGCACCTCCTCCACCATCGGCCGTTACATCCGCTACCGGCGCTACGCCACCCGGCTGGCCGTGGTCGACCCCGAGGGTTCGGCGTTCTACTCCTCCTGGTGCTCCGGCGACGCCACGGCCACCGCCCCCGGCTCCCGCATCGAGGGCATCGGCCGCCCCCGGGTGGAGCCGTCCTTCATGCCCACCGTGATCGACCGCATGCTCCAGGTCCCCGACGCCCTCTCCGTCGCGGCCATGCGCTGGGTCCGCGAGGTCACCGGCCGCGACGTCGGCGGCTCCACCGGGACCAACGTGGCGGCGGCCGTACAGCTCCTGCGGGAGATGCGCGAGGCGGGCGAGCAGGGCAGCGTCGTCACCCTGATCTGCGACGGCGGCGAGCGCTACCGGGACACCTACGACAACGACGCCTGGCTCGCCGGACACGGCCTGGACATCGAGCCCCACCTGGTGGGGCTGAGGTCCTTCCTCACCGAGCCCTGACCTCCGCTCCCACCCGACCAGAATTTCCTTTTGGGGCTAAGGTTTGGACGCTAATGTGAGCACCACTTGCATCGATCTTGAAGAACTCGCGAGGAGGGGCATATGACGACGCCCTACGGTGACTTCGGGCGGAGCGGCGACCCTGAGGTCGACCGGCTGCTGGAGGGCTTCGGCAAGCTCTCCAAGCAGTACGAGAAGATGATCGACGAACTCTCCGAGGCGAACGGGCAGGGAGAGGCCGCCGACGGTCTGGTCCGGGTCGAGGTCGGCCCCGAGGGCTCGCTGATCGGCGTGAAGATCGACCCGCGGGCCATGCGTCTGGGCTCCGAGGCGCTGGCGGACGCGATCATGGAGGCCGCCACGAAGGCGCAGACCCGGGCCACCGAGCGCCTGAGCGAGGTGATGTCGCCGCTGACCAACCAGCTGGACGGCTTCAACCACTCGGTGCAGGACCGGTTGCCGCGCATGGGGCTGACCCCCCGCATCGACTCCGATCCGCAGATCGCCGAGGCGCTGCGCGAGCTGCAGAAGATCCGCTCCGAGTACGAAGGCCGGTGATCCGGTGGACCGCACGGCCTGCCGTGCGGTCCACCGGGGCCGATCCCGCGTCCCGCCTGAGATCGGCGGGGCGCCGGGCGGGCCCGGGCGGGTCAGACGTAGGACCAGCCCTCGTCGCCGGAGCGCTGGACGCTGCCGCGCTTGATGTCGTCGAAGTCCGTCTTGCTCGCGTCGCCCGGCAGGCCGCCGCTGTCGAGGTTGACCTGGGGCTGCGGGAACTGGTTGTCGGCGCTCGTCAGTCCGACCAGGTCTCCGAGGCTGAACAGGACGGTCGCGCTGATGCCGACGACCGCGGTGATCGTCCCACCCATGAGGAACAGGGCGGAAGACTGCTTCGTGGCGGTCGCCTTGGCCTGGATCCCCATCCCCCGCACCTTGACCTCGCCGCCCTTGATCATCGCACTCATCTTGAGGGCGGCGGTGGCGGGGTCGCCGGCGGGCATGGAGTTGGCCCGGGCGATCAGCACGTCGCCCGCGGCCTCCACCCGGTACCCGAACAGCTGCATGATCTCCGAGGAGATCATGATGGCCAGCAGGGAGTCGATGAAGAGGCCGCAGGTGTTGACGATGCGGTTGACGTTGGACTGGGCGCTCTGCACCGCGCCGGCCATCTGTCCGGCGGCGGTCTCGAACTGCTGGACCTCGTGGTAGACGATCTGCATGAACTTGTCGAAGGCACGGCGGTCGGCGCCCTCGGGCCAGGCCGCCTGGATCTTGGCGAGCTTCTGGTCCCACTCCCTGGTCCTGAGATGCAGGACCTTGAGGTTCACCGTGCGCCAGTCGTTCCACGCCTTGGAGATCGCGTCGTCGTCCCAGGGCTGGGCGAGCGCCCAGATGGCCGCCGCCCCGATGGCCGGCGCCGCCAGCTTCCCGGCCAGGTCGATCTTCTTCATGGTGGCCGCCCAGTTCGGCGCGATCCGGCCCAGGGCCAGCATCCCACCGATGACCCCGAGCTCCGAGGCGCCCAGTACCCCGAGTTCTTCACCTGGCATGCGACACCCCGTCTAGTCCGTGAGTCCCTGGTTCTTCTTCTTCGCTTCCTCAAGGAAGGACCTGTTCGTCTCCAGCCTCGCCTGAAGATCGATGATCTTCTCGGTCTCGTTGCTCTGCTTCGCGGAGGCGAGGTTGGCCTCCATGTAGTGGATCACCACGCTGAGCAGGCCGGCCTTGATGCCGTTGAGGGAGTTGACGAAGCCGTCGGCCTGCTTGGTCTGGTATTCCTGGGCCGGGTTGTAGTTGTTGGCCACCGTGACCGCCCCGATGGGGCCCCACGCCAGCGGACTCAGATGGGTCCCGTCGGCGAGGGTTTTGACGCTCTCCGCGATGGGGAGCAGCGCGTCGACGAACTCCTTGGCAGCCTTCTCCAGCGCCTTCGAATCGACTTCGACCATCCCGCCCCCGCTTCCCGATGCGACGCATGTGAACGATGTGACGATGTGCCGGGAACGAGTAAATCAGGATCAACAACGGTACGGCAAACAAATGGTGATCTTCGGTGAACACCTCACAAATAGGGACAGATCGCGGTGAGGCGGAAGGAAGCCGGCCCCTGCTCAGGGGCCATGGAAAAGGCCCGGCGCCCCACGAAGGGGCGCCGGGCCGGTGACCGGACAGGCGTCAGGCGGCCTTGGCCGGGTCTACCTCGAAGAACCCCGCGAGGTCGTCGAGGATGGCGTGGGCGCCCTGGATGCCGACGGCGCTCATCCAGGTGACGTCGGCCACGTCGTGCTTGGTGCCCTTGAGCTTGCCCCAGAGCGGGTTGGCCTCGAACTTCTTCTTGATCGGCTCGACCGCCGGGTCGGAGTAGGCCGCGACGAAGATGTGGTCGGCGTCGAGCTGGGAGATGTTCTCCTGGCTGATGTTCACGGCGATCGTGTCGGTGGCGGTCGGCTGGCCCTCGGGGCGGGGGAAGCCGACGTCCTTCAGCACCAGGCCGGAGTAGGAGTTCTCCACGTAGAGGCGGACGGTCGGCTCACCGGCGAAGCGGACGACGGAGACGGTGGGCAGCTCGCCGTCCTTGGCCTTGATCGACTCGCCGATCTTGGCGGCCCGGTCCTGGTAGGTCTTGATCGTCTGCTCGGCGAGGTCCTCCTTGCCCAGGGCCTGACCCATGAGCTTGAGGTTCTCCTTCCAGATGGCGCCCGTGGTCTCACTGAACACCGTCGGTGCGATCTTCGAGAGCTTGTCGTAGAGTGCCTCATGCCGGACCTTGGCCGAGACGATCAGGTCGGGCTTGAGCGCGATGATCTGCTCCAGGCTCGGCTGCTCCAGGGTGCCGACCGACTTGGCCTCCTTGGCGTGGCCGAGCACCGGGGCCAGATAGTCGGGGAGCTTCTCGTCGATCGTCCGGTAGCTGGTGAAGCCGACGACGTCGGTCTCCAGGGTCAGCACCGCGTCCACGAAACTCTGGTCGAGGGCCACCACCCGCTTGGGCTGGGCCGCGATCTGGGTCTCACCCATGGCGTGCTTGACCGTGCGGGGGAAGGCGGCCGCGTCGCTCGCCGCCGGGGCCGGAGCCGTCTGACCGGCGTCCGCCGTGGTGGTGGTCGATCCACAGGCGGCGAGGCCAAGGGAGAGTACGGCTCCCGCCACGCCCACGGTCAAGACCCGCAACGCTCTCATCGAACAGCTTCCCTTCAAGGTAAGGCCAACCTAATTTAGCTTAGCCATACCTAAAACTGACATACTCATGCGGGGTCCGGCAAATGAGAGGAGCAGAGGTGAGCACAGCGGTAGCCGCCGCACGGCCGCCGTCGCCCGGAAGGCTCCGGGCGGTCCACCGGCACCGCCTGCTTGTGCTGGTCGGGCTGTTCGGCGCCCTGGCGGTGACGGTCGTGCTGAGCGTCACGATCGGCGCGAAGCCGGTCCCGCTGGATGAGGTGTGGCACGCGCTGACCGGGCCGACCGGCACCGAGAACGACATCGTCATCCGCTCGCTGCGCATCCCCCGGACCGCCGTCGGCGTCCTGGCCGGGGTCGCGCTCGGCGTCGCGGGCGCGCTCATGCAGGGCCACACCCGCAACCCGCTGGCCGACCCCGGCCTGCTCGGCGTCACCCAGGGCGCGGCGTTCGCGATGGTGCTCAGCATCATGGTGCTCGGCGTCACCAATCTGTACGGCTACATCTGGTTCGGCCTGGCCGGGGCCCTGATCGCCAGCGTGGGGGTCTTCGCCCTCGGCATGGCCGGCGGCCGCGGCAGCCCCACCCCGGTGACCCTGGCCCTGGCCGGCACCGCGGTCAGCGCCTTCCTCTACGCCCTCACCTCGGCCCTGGTCCTGATGGACGAGCAGGCCATGGACGTCTTCCGCTTCTGGCAGGCGGGCTCGATCGCGGGCCGGGGCGGTGACGTCGTCTGGCAGGTGCTGCCGTTCATCGCCACCGGCCTGCTGCTGGCGATGGTCAACACACCCGGCCTCAACGCCCTGTCCCTCGGCGAGGACGTCGCCCGCGCCCTCGGCCAGAACGTCACCCTGACCCGCGTCGTCGGCGTGGCCGCCATCACCCTGCTCAGCGGGGCCTCGGTCGCGGCCTGCGGCGCGCTGGCCTTCCTCGGCCTGATGGTCCCCCACCTGGCCCGCCCGCTGTCCGGGCCGGACCACCGCTGGCTGCTGCCGTACTCCGGGCTGATCGGCGCCGCCGCCCTGCTCTTCGCCGACGTGATCGGCCGGGTGGTCGCCCGCCCCGGCGAGCTGGAGGTCGGCGTCGTGCTCGCCCTCATCGGCGCCCCGTTCTTCGTCTTCCTGGTCCGCCGCAGAAAGCCGGTCCGCCTGTGACCTCCTCCCCCACCCGGCCGCCGCGTGAGCGCCCGGTACGGCTCGCGCACGAGCGGCCGCTGCGGATCGGCTCCGCGTCCTGGCTGCTGCGCCTGCGCTCCGCCGTCGTGGCCCTGATCCTGCTGGCCGCCGCGGTGCTGCTGATGGCGCTCGGCATGCGCATCGGCGACATCCCGATGAGCGTCCCGCAGGTCTTCCAGGCGGTCACCGGCGACGGCCCGGACCACTTCGTCGTGATGGAACTCCGGCTCCCCCGGGCCCTGACCGGCGTCCTCGTCGGCGCGGCCCTCGCCCTGGCCGGCGCGATCACCCAGGCCATCGCCCGCAATCCGCTGGCCAGCCCCGACATCCTCGGCGTCACCACCGGATCCAGTGTGACCGTCGTCGCGATCATCGTGGCCGCCGGGAGCACCGCGGGCGGCGCCAGCGGTGCCCTGGCCGAGGTGGGCATCCCCCTCATGGCCCTGCTCGGCGGCCTGGTCGGGGCGTTGACGGTCTACCTGCTGGCCTGGCGCAAGGGACTGGACGGCTACCGCCTGGTGCTGGTCGGCATCGGCGTCTCGGCGGTGTTCACCAACGTCAAATACTGGCTGCTGACCGTCGGGGACGTCACCGACAGCAGCCGGGCCATGGTCTGGATCAGCGGCTCGCTGAACGGCCGGGGCTGGGAGCACGTGCTCCCGGTCGCGATCGCGCTCGCCGTGCTCATCCCGCCGACCCTGGTCGGCACCCGCTCGCTCGGCGCGCTGCGCTTCGGCGACGACACCGTGACCGGTCTGGGCATCCGGATGAACCTCGCCAGGGGCCTGATGATCCTCGCCGCCGTCCTGCTCGCCGCGGTGGCCACCGCCGCCGCCGGGCCCATCTCGTTCGTCGCCCTGGCCGCCCCGCAGATCGCGCTGCGCCTGGCCGGGGTGGCCCAGCCGCCACTGGTCGTCTCGGCCCTCGCCGGAGCCGTCCTGACCGCCGCGGCCGACCTGATCGCGCGGACCCTGTTCAGCCCCGCGGAGCTGCCGGTGGGCGTGGTCACCGCGGTCCTCGGCGCCCCCTATCTGATCTATCTCCTGATCCGTGTGCGCAAGGAGGGACGCTCGTGAGACTGCAGGCCGTCGACGTAAGGCTCGGGTACGGCGATCGCGTCATCGTCGACGGGCTCGATCTCGGGATCGAGGCCGGGACCGTGACCACGATCATCGGGCCGAACGGGTGTGGCAAGTCAACGCTGCTGCGCGCGCTCGGACGGCTGCTCAGGCCCTCGGGCGGCGAGGTGCTGCTGGACGGCAAGCGCATCGACAGGATGCCGACCAAGGAGGTCGCCAAGGTCCTCGGCGTGCTGCCGCAGGCTCCGAGCGCGCCGGAGGGGCTGACGGTGGCCGACCTGGTGGCCAGGGGGCGGCACCCGCACCAGACGTGGTACCGGCAGTGGTCCTCCGACGACGAGTCGGCGGTCAGCGAGGCGCTGTCCATGACCGGCCTGCTCGACCTGGGGGAGCGCCCGCTGGACGAGCTGTCCGGCGGGCAGCGCCAGCGCGCGTGGATCTCGATGGCCCTGGCCCAGGGCACCGACCTGCTCCTGCTCGACGAGCCGACGACCTTCCTCGACCTGGCCCACCAGGTCGAGGTCCTGGAGCTGGTCCGCAGGCTCCACCGCGAGCTCGGCCGCACGGTGGTGATGGTCCTGCACGACCTCAACCTCGCCGCCCGCTACGCCGACCGCCTGGTCGCCATGCGCGGAGGCAGGGTCGTCGCCGCCGGGCCGCCGCACGAGGTCCTCACCGAGCCCCTCCTCGCGGAGGTCTTCGACCTGGACGCCAAGGTGATCGAGGATCCGGTGGCCGGGACCCCGCTGGTCGTCCCGGTCGGCGTGCGGCACTGATCGGCGCACGGCGTCGACCGGCTACCGGCTTACGGCGTCGACCGGCGCACGGCGTTGATCGGCTTACAGCGTTGACCGGCGTACGGCGCCGGAGACGTCCGCAGAACATACGGTGCCGGAGCCGCCCGCTGGGGAGGCTTCACGGGCGGGCGCGCGGAGGCCTCCGCCCGGAGGGCGCCCCCGCGGCACGGGGGCGCCCTCCGGGCGGAGGTGATCAGTCTCCGAGGAGCGTGTCGACGAAGACCTCGGCGTCGAACGGGGCCAGGTCGTCGGGGCCCTCGCCGAGGCCGACGAGCTTGACCGGGACGCCCAGCTCGCGCTGGACGGAGATGATGATGCCGCCCTTGGCGGTGCCGTCGAGCTTGGTCAGGGCGATGCCGGTGACGTCCACGACCTCGGCGAACACCCGGGCCTGGCGCATGCCGTTCTGGCCGGTGGTGGCGTCGAGGACGAGCAGGACCTCGTCCACCGTGGCCTTCTTCTCGATGACGCGCTTGACCTTGCCGAGCTCGTCCATCAGGCCGGTCTTGGTGTGCAGCCGCCCGGCGGTGTCCACGATCACCACGTCGACCTTGTCCTCGATGCCCTTGGCTACGGCGTCGAAGGCGATCGAGGCGGGGTCGCCGCCCTCCGGGCCGCGCACGACCTCGGCCCCGACCCGGTCTCCCCAGGTCTGGAGCTGGTCGGCGGCGGCGGCGCGGAAGGTGTCGGCCGCGCCGAGCACGACCTTGTTGCCGTCACCGATCAGGGAGCGGGCCAGCTTGCCGGTGGTGGTGGTCTTGCCGGTGCCGTTGACGCCGACCACGAGCACCACGGCCGGGCGCTCGCCGTGCGCCCTGACGTGCAGGGTGCGGTCCAGGTCGACGCCGAGCTGGGTGAGCAGCTCCTCCTTGAGCAGGGCGCGCACCTCCTGCGGCGTCCGGCTGCCCAGCACCTTCACGCGGGTGCGCAGCTCCTCGACCATCGCCCGGGTGGGCGCGACGCCGACATCGGCGGTGATCAGGGTCTCCTCGATCTCGTCCCAGGTGTCGTCGTCGAGACGGTCGCGGGAGAGCAGCTCCAGGAGCCCCTTGCCGAGGGTGCTCTGCGAGCGGGCCAGCCTGGCGCGCAGCCGTACCATCCGGCCGGCGGACGGCGGCGGGATCTCGATGACCGGGCCGGCGACCACGGGCTCGGCCGGCTTGACCGGCGGGGGCGGGAGAGTGGTGGTCGCCGCGTCGTCATCGGTGGCTCCCCTGGGGGGCGCCTGCTCCCCTTCCTTGGGGATCGGCAGCACCTGCGGCGGCTCGGCGGGCGGAGCCACCTTGCCCCCAGGCCGCTTGAACAGCAGCAACATGCCGCCTGCCGCCAGTAGGGCGATGACGACAACGATCGCGATTATGCCGAAGGGTTCCACAAGACCACAGTTTTCCAGACGGCCCGGGATGCTCCGACCCCCTGGGGGTCAGACGGACTCGTGTTCTCTCAGCCGCTGACTGATGACCTGGGTGACGCCGTCACCCCGCATCGACACGCCGTACAGGGCATCGGCGATCTCCATCGTGCGCTTCTGGTGGGTGATGATGATGATCTGTGACGTCTGTCGCAGTTCTTCGAACAGGGTCAGCAGGCGCTGGGTGTTGGTGTCGTCCAGCGCGGCCTCCACCTCGTCCATCACGTAGAACGGCGAGGGTCGCGCCTTGAAGATGGAGACGAGGAAGGCGACGGCGGTCAGCGACCGCTCGCCGCCGGACAGCAGCGACAGCCGCTTGACCTTCTTGCCCGGCGGCCGGGCCTCGACCTCGACGCCGGTGGTCAGCATGTTCTCCGGATCGGTGAGCAGCAGCCTGCCCTCACCGCCGGGGAACACCCGCGTGAAGATCGTCTCGAACTCGCGGGCCACATCGTGGTAGGCGGCGGTGAAGACCTGCTCGACCCGGTCGTCCACCTCCTTGACCACGAGCAGCAGGTCGCGCCGGGTCTTCTTCAGGTCCTCCAGCTGCGAGCTGAGGAAGGCGTGCCGCTCCTCCAGCGCCGCGAACTCCTCCAGCGCGAGCGGGTTGACCTTGCCGAGCTGGGCCATCTGCCGGTCGGCCGCCTTGGCCCGCTTCTGCTGCTCCTCCCGGACGTAGGGCACCGGATCGCCGTCCACCGTGGGGACCGGCTCGTCCGGGCCGTATTCGGCGACGAGCGTGTGAGCCTCGACGCCGAACTCCTCCACCGCCCGCGCCTCCAGCTGCTCAAGGCGCATCCGCTGCTCGGTCCTGGCCACCTCGCTGCCGTGCGCCCGGTTGACCAGCTTGTCCAGCTCCCCGGACAGCTCGCGGACCCGGAGCCGGACGGACTTGAGCGAGGCGTCGATCTGCCCGCGCGCCTGCTCGGCCTCGTCCCGCTCGGCCGCGGCGCCGGCCAGGGATGCCTCCAGCGACCGCAGCGTCAGCTCGGTCCCCCGGACCACCGCCTGGGCCACCTGCGCCTGCCTGCGCCGCCGCTCCCGCAGGACGGCGGCCCTGGAGCGCTCCTCGCGCTCCCGCTCGGCCGCGCGCATCAGCCCGTCGGCCCTGCCCTCCAGACCCCTGACCCGCTCCTCTGCCGTCCGTACGGCCAGGCGGGCCTCCATCTCGGCCTGCCGGGCCGCCGCGCAGACCTCGGCGAGCTCGTCACGGATCTCGGTGCCGGGCTCGGTCTCCAGCCCCTCGGCGGCCTCGGCGGCGGCGAGCCGCTCCTCAAGCTCGGCCAGCCCGGCCGCGTCCTGGTCACGTGCCTCCCGCGCCGCACGCACGCCCCCGGCCAGCCGCTCGCACTCGTCCCTGGCGGCCTGCGCCGCCGCGCCGAGCTGGGCCAGCCGCCTGGCCGCCGCGGCGGCCTGCTGGTCGGCGTCGCGCTGCCGGGCCCGGAGCTGGTCCAGGGCGGCCTGCGCCGCGTTGACCCCGGCCTGCGCGGTCTGCACGCCCGTCTGCGCCTCGGCCACGCCCGCCTGGGCGGCCTCGACCGCGAGCTGCGCCTCCCCCTCCGCCTCGGCGGCCTCCTCCAGCGCCGTCGCCGCCTGCTCGGCGGCCACCCTGGCCGTGGACAGGTCGGCGACGGCCTCGTCGAGCGCGGCCCGCACCTGGAGGGCCGAGGCGCCGCCGGTCGAGCCGCCCCGGGCCGCGTAAGTGCCCAGGAGGTCACCGGAGCGGGTGACGGCCCGCAGCTCCGGCCGCTGGTCGACCGCCTTCCTGGCGGTCGCCAGATCGTCGACGACGAGCACGCCCCCCAGCAGGTGGGCGGCGGCGGCCCGCAGCTCCGGCGGGACGGTGACCAGGTCGACCGCCCATTCGGCGCCGGCCACCGGCACGGGGCCCGCCGGGCTCTGCGCCCCGTCCGCGGCGATGACCAGGGACGCCTGGCCGCCACCCGCGCTCCGCAGGAAGTCGATGGCGTCGGCCGCGCTCTGCAGGGACTCCACGGCGACGGCCTCGGCGGCCGCGCCCAGAACGGTGGCGACGGCCACCTCGGCGCCCGGCCGGACGGCCAGCATGGCGGCCACCGGGCCGAGCACCCCCGCCAGGTCGGCCGCGAGCAGCGCCGCGCCGCCGTCGGCGCCTCTGGCCAGGCTCAACTCCAGCGCCTCGAACCTGGCCTCCAGCGCGGCGACCTGGCGCTGCGCCTCCTGGTCGGCGCGGCGCGCCGTGGTCAGGGCGGCCCTGGCCGCGCCGAGGCCGGCGTCCGGGCCCGCGACGGCCGACTTGGCCTCCTCCACCACGGCCCTGGCCTGGTCGACGGCCTGCCTGGCCTGGTCGACGGTCTCCAGGGCGATCTCCAGCTCCTCGGTGAGGGCGGGGTCGGCGGCCGGGTCGGCCTGCTCCTGGCTGTCGTGCTCAGCCTGGGCGCGTTCGGCGCGCTGCTCGGCCTCCTCCAGGGAGCGAGCCAGCCGGCCGATCTCCTCCTCGGCGGCCCCGGCCCGGCTGCGCGCGGCGCCGACCTGGCCCCGGAGCCTGGCCAGCCCTTCGCGCCGGTCGGCGGCCGCCCTGGCCGCGGCGGCCAACCGCCGCTCCTCGGCCGCGAGCGCGCCCTCGGTCTCGGCGCGCTCGGCCACGGCCCTGGCGAGGGTCTCCTGCTCCTCGGCGAGCAGCTCGGCGAGGACCCGCTCCTGCTCCCGGACCTCCTCGGCCTCGCGCTCGAAGTCCTCCGGGTCACGCCCACGCCGTTCCACGGCGGTGTCGGTGGCGTGACGGTGCCGCTCGGCGGCGAGCCCGGCCAGGCCCCTGAGGCGCTCGCGGAGCGAGGAGAGGCGGAAGTAGGTCTCCTGCGCGGCGGCCAGGCGCGGCTGGGCCTCGGCCTCGGCGGCCTCCAGCTCGGTCTCGGCGAGCTGGCCCTGCTCCAGCTCGGCCTCCACCGCCGTACGGCGGGCGAGGACGGCGGCCTCGTCGGCCGTCTCCCGCTCCAGCGTGGTCCGCAGGGTGAGCACGTCGTCGGCGAGCAGCCGGAGCCGGGCGTCGCGGAGGTCGGCCTGGATGACGGCGGCCTTGCGGGCGATCTCGGCCTGGCGGCCCAACGGCTTGAGCTGGCGGCGCAGCTCGGTGGCGAGGTCCTGGACGCGGGTCAGGTTGGCCTGCATCGCGTCGAGCTTGCGCAGCGCCTTCTCCTTGCGCTTGCGGTGCTTCAGGACGCCCGCCGCCTCCTCGATGAACGCCCGGCGGTCCTCGGGGCCGGCGTGCAGCACCTGGTCGAGCTGGCCCTGCCCGACGATGACGTGCATCTCGCGGCCGATGCCCGAGTCCGACAGCAGCTCCTGGATGTCGAGCAGGCGGCAGGTGTCGCCGTTGATGGCGTATTCGCTCTGCCCCGCCCGGAACATCAGGCGGCTGATCGTGACCTCGGTGTAGTCGATGGGCAGCGCGCCGTCGGTGTTGTCGATGGTGAGGGTGACCTCGGCGCGGCCCAGCGGGGCCCGCGAGGAGGTCCCGGCGAAGATGACGTCCTCCATCTTCCCGCCGCGCAGCGACTTCGCGCTGTGCTCGCCCATGACCCAGGCCAGGGCGTCGACCACGTTGGACTTGCCGGACCCGTTGGGGCCGACGACCGCGGTGATGCCCGGCTCGAAACGGAGGGTGGTGGCCGAGGCGAAGGACTTGAACCCGCGCAGGGTGAGGGTCTTCAGATACATGCAGGAACCCCCCATTCCCCGGTGCGCTCACCTCGGCCGCGGCGTCGGGCGTCACGGCTCGGGCGCCGGCGGCCGGGATCCTCCCCCGTCGCACAGCCGGTCCGCCCGCCTGGGAAGACTACCGTTCTTCACCCGCGCCCGCCTGTACACCGCCTGGGTCCCCGCGCGGACACGGCCCCGCACCGCGCGTGGCGCCCCGCACGGACGGATGGACCCGGTCCGCCGCCAAGGGCGAGATCTTCGGCGGGTGGCCGTGGGCATGGGTCGGCCGCCAAGGGTGAGGACCCCCGGCGGGCGCCTGCGGGCATGACGGACCGCTACCGAAGGCGGGATCCCTGGCGGGCGCCTGCGGGTATGGGCCGGCCGCCGCCGAGGGCGAGATCCCTGGCGGATGGCTGGATACGCGGCCTACCGCCGCCGGAGGCTCCCGGGGCGGTCCGCTCTCTCCTCGCACCGCGTGGGAGGCCGTGGGTGACGGCTCCCCGGTGACGACGGATATGACAAGGGACGCCCCGGAGAGGCGTCCCTGGACAGTGTGTTCGTCCCGGCCCCTTAGGTGAGGGCCGGCTCACGATCCTGCAGGCGGGTGAACGCCTCATCACGGGTGCTGGCCGCGAGTTCGTCGTTCTGGGCCTGGAGCCGGGTGAGCTCTGCCTCGAGATCACGGATACGCTGCTGGAGACGGCGCATTTCCGAGACCATACGAGGGTCAGGACCGCCGACGTGGCCGAGTAGAGCCTTCGCCATGGTTAAGGGTCCTCCACGCTGAGTGACCAGACTGGTTCGCGCACTTCTTGCCGCGGGAGGGGTGCGCGTGGTTCTTATCAAGAGTCGCACTGGTGAGGGAGACGGTCAAGTTGAACGCTCCGCTCGGATGCACCTGTGGGCACTCCCGACGGTAAAATATACCCCATTTTGGGGAGTTAAAGGAACGGTTAGCGCTCCACAAAACCAGTGGATCCTCCCTTCGCCTCGCTCCAGCGTTCGACGACCCCGTCGACGCGGCCCGGCGTGTCGCCGCCACGGAGCAGTTCCAGCAGTCTGACGCAGGACTCCTCCGAACCCTCCGCCACGACCTCCACCCGCCCGTCGGCGGTGTTCCGCGCCCAGCCGACCAGGCCGAGCTCCAGCGCCCGTGCCCGCGTCCACCAGCGGAAACCCACGCCCTGCACCCGGCCCCGGGCCCAGGCGGTCAACCGGACCTCCGTCATGACCGGGCCTTCCTCGGACGGGGCTGGCAGCGGGGGCAGCTGTAGGAGGAGCGGTTCATGAACGACTCCCTGATGATCGGAGTGCCGCACCTCCGGCAGGGCTCGTCCCGCCTGCCGTACACCGCGAGCGAGCGGTCGAAGTAACCGCTCTCGCCATTGACATTCACGTAGAGACTGTCGAAGGATGTGCCGCCCTCCGACAGCGCCGCGGCCATCACCTCACGGGCGGCGCCCAGCAGCTCGGCGATCTTGGGCCGGGTCAGCGCCCCGGTGGGCCGGGCACCGTGCAGCCGGGCCCGCCAGAGCGCCTCGTCGGCGTAGATGTTGCCGACGCCACTGATCAGCGACTGGTCCAGGAGCGCCCGCTTGATCTCGGTCTGCCTGGCCCGCAGCCGGCGGCCGAACAGCTCCTCGTCGAAGTGCTCCTCGAACGGGTCGGCCGCGATGTGCGTGATCGGCTCCGGCACGGGACGGCCGCCGGCCTGGACCAGCACGGTCAACAGCACGTGGCCGAAGGTCCGCTGGTCGACGAAGCGCAGGTCGGGACCGCCGTCGGTGAAGCCGATCCGGACGCGCAGGTGCTTCTCCAGGGCCGCGCCGGGCTCCACCACCAGCAGCTGGCCGCTCATCCCCAGATGCGCCAGGATCGCGTCGGAGCCGCCGTCCAGGGGGAGCCAGAGGTATTTGCCCCGGCGCTCGGCCGGGCCTATCACCCGGCCCTTCAGACGGGCGGAGAACTCCTCGGCGCCGGGGAGGTGCCGCCGGATCGCCCGCGGGTGCAGCACCTCGGCGTGGGCGACCACCCGCCCGGACACCCAGCGCTCCAGACCTCGCCGGACGACCTCGACCTCGGGCAGCTCGGGCATGCGCCCCTCCTTGAACGGCTCAGCTGGCTTCGCGCTTGTCCCGGTCCTGGCGGATCCGGTTCCAGGCCGCCTCCGCGGCCTGCTGCTCGGCCTCCTTCTTCGACCGGCCGGAGCCGGAGCCGTACTCCTCGCCGCCGAGACGGACGACGGCGGTGAAGGACTTGGCGTGGTCGGGGCCGCTCTCCTCGACGTGGTATTCGGGCACGCCGAGCGACTCGGAGGCGGTGAGCTCCTGGAGCGAGGTCTTCCAGTCGAGTCCGGCGCCCAGCGAGGCCGAGCGGGTGATGAGGGGGTCGAAGAGCAGGTGGACCACGCGGAACGCCTCGTCCAGCCCCCTGTTGACGTAGACCGAGCCGATGAGCGCCTCAAGGGTGTCGGCGAGGATCGAGGACTTGTCGCGGCCCCCGGTGCCCTCCTCGCCCCGGCCCAGCCGCAGGAACCGGCCCAGGCCCAGCGTGCGGGCCACGTCGGCGAGGGCGCGCATGTTGACCACCGCGGCCCTGAGCTTGGCGAGCTGCCCCTCGGGCAGGTCCGGGTGGTTGCGGTAGAGGGTGTCGGTGACCACCAGGCCCAGCACCGAGTCGCCGAGGAACTCCAGGCGCTCGTTGGTGGGCAGGCCGCCGTTCTCGTAGGCGTAGGAGCGGTGCGTCATCGCCCGCTCCAGGATCGCGACGTCCAGCCGGACCGAGAGGACCCGCTCCAGCTCGTCCCTGACGGACTCGACGGCAACTGGCTTAACGCTCGTACCCACGTCTTCTCCTCGCACGTTTCTCGTTCGAATGCGCGATGGCGAAGGGGGACGAGAGATGCCCGAAGACGTGGTGGGCGCCGGGAGGGTACGCGTCATCGCGGACCCCGGCGTCCACCACAGCCGCGGGCGGACCGCCATCGCATTGGTGTGCAGACGGTTACGCCGGCCGGACCGGAGGGCCCGGCCGGCGTCCGTCGGTCAGCATGCGATCAGGCGGAGGGCTCGATCACCTGACGGCGGTTGTAAGTGCCGCAGGTCGGGCACGCCACGTGCGGACGCTTCGGCGAGCGGCACTGGGGGCAGCTCACGAGCGAGACCGCGGCGGCCTTCCACTGCGACCTGCGGGAGCGAGTGTTGCTCCGCGACATCTTGCGCTTGGGGACAGCCACGTCAGCTCTCCTGATCGTTGTTATGTTCCGGAATCAGACCTTGCAGCTTGGCCCAGCGTGCGTCGATCACCTCGTGCCCGTGGTCAGGCTCGGCATCCGCGAGCCTGACCCCGCATTCCGTACAGAGCCCCGCGCAGTCTTCACTGCAGACCGGGCTCAGCGGCAGTGTGAGCACCACCGCGTCACGGAACGTGGGTTCAAGATCGAGCAGTTCACCGTCGAGGATCGAGTCACCCTCGGCGGCATCCTCCGCCGAGTAGAAGAACAGCTCCTGGAAGCTCACCTCGGTATCCGAGATGACCGGCTCCAGGCACCGCGCGCACTCCCCCCGCAGCGGGGCTTGCGCCGTGCCCGTGACGAGCACGCCTTCCATGACCGCCTCAAGCCGGATCTCCAGCTCGACATCGGCGTCCTTGGGGACACCGATCATCTCAACGCCGATCTCCGCCGGTGCCGGGAGAGTGCGGGTGATCCGGAGCATCGAACCCGGTCGCCTGCCCAGATCGTGGGTGGATATCACCCAGGGGGCTCGAGGATCGAGGCTGTGCAGAGTCATTCCGCTCTCATCAGGCATGGCGAATCAACGCCGTTGTGCAAGGCCAAAACAAGAGAATACCAGGAGCTAACCCCTGAGCCGTTCGACCAGAAGCTCCTGCACGAGGTCCGGGACCAGGCCGGCCACGCTCCCACCGTATCGGACGATCTCCTTGATGCGGCTGGAGGACAGGAAGGACACCTCCGGGCCGGTGGCCATGAACAGCGTCTCGACCCCCGACATCCGGTAGTTGAGCTGGGCCATCTGGAGCTCGTAGTCGAAGTCGCTGACGGCGCGCAGGCCCTTGACGATCGCGGGGATCTCCTGCTGCTTGCAGTAGTCCACCAGCAGGCCGTGGAACTTGTCCACGCGGACGTTGCCGTACTCCTTGGTGACGGTCTGGAGCATCTCGATGCGCTCCTCGACCGTGAACAGGCTCTTCTTCTCGATGTTGATCAGGACGGCTACGACGACCTCGTCGTACTGCCGGGAGGCCCGGCCGATGATGTCCAGATGGCCGTTGGTAACGGGATCGAACGATCCCGGACAGACAACGCGACGCAAGGCGAACCCCCTGCTCTATGGATTCCCGGCGGCGCGACCGTACCAAACGGACGCTTCGCCGTAACGACGGACCCTCTCCTCTTCGTATCCGGTGGGCCACACCAGGTCCTTCCCCCGGCTCTCCCGCTCCACCGCGATCAGCGCGTCCTGCGCGAGCCAGCCGCGATCTCGCAGCTGCCCGAGCACCGCCTCCACCGCCCCGTCGGTCATCACGTAGGGCGGATCGGCGAAGACGAGGTCGTAGGGCTCCTCGGTGCCCCGCTCCAGCACCCGCTCGACCCGGTCGGCGGCGAGCACGGCCCCCGGGAGCCCGAGGGTCGTGATGTTCGCCCTGATCGTCCGGACCGCCTTGGCGTCGGACTCCACCAGCAGCGCGTGGGCCGCCCCCCGGGACAGCGCCTCCAGCCCGACCGCGCCGGAGCCGGCGTAGAGGTCCAGCACCCTCGCCCCGTCCAGCGCGCCGAGCAGCGACCCCACCGTGGAGAAGATGCCCTCCCGGGCCCGGTCACTCGTGGGGCGGGTCCCCCGCCCCGGCGGCACGGCCAGCCGCCGCCCCCCTGCGCTCCCCGCGATGACTCGACTCACCCGCCCATTGTCTCAGTGCCGGATGTCACCCCTCGTCCCACAATCTTGGCCAACGGCCCGTCCCGGCAGCCCGGCGTGTCGCGGCGGATCGCATAACCGCAGGTCAAAAGGGTCTGGGGAGGTGATCTAGGTCAAGAGTGGGCAAGGAGTGGCGACGAAAGCGCAAGGGTCGTTCCACCCGGTCCCGACGCCTTGCATGATGAGTCGTGCGGCCTCCAAGTGACCCAGGGGGAGGCCGACCGGCGTGATCGTGAGCCCTTCCGCACGCCGGTGCTCTCGGCACCTGACCCGAGAGTGGGCCCAGGCGGGGACGGCATTCGGGGGGAGGCCGTCCCCGCAGTTGGGCGTCCGCCCCACATCCCGCCGCACCGCCGGCGGCCCCCTTCCGATCCTCAGGTCTTCTCGAGATATTCCGCGCGCTCGTCGGCCAGGAGCCTGTCGATCTCCATCCGGAGGACGGGGTGCCCCGCCAGGTCGGGGTCGGCCGTCAGCATGGCCTCGGCGTCCTGGCGGGCGGCGTGGATGACGTCCTCGTCACGCAGGAGCTGGAGCATCTTCAGCGACGACCTGCGGCCCGACTGGGCCACGCCCAGCACGTCGCCCTCGCGGCGCTGCTCCAGGTCGACCCGGGACAGCTCGAAGCCGTCGAGGGTCGCCGCCACGGCGTCGAGCCGCTGGCGGGCCGGGGTGCCGCCCAGGGAGTCGGTCACCAGCAGGCACAGGCCGGGCAGTCCGCCACGGCCGACCCGGCCGCGGAGCTGGTGCAGCTGGGAGACGCCGAACCGGTCGGCGTCCATGATGACCATGACCGAGGAGTTGGGGACGTCGACGCCGACCTCGATGACCGTGGTCGCCACCAGGACGTCGACCTCGCCCCGGGTGAAGGCCCGCATCACGGCGTCTTTCTCCTCCGGCGGCAGCTTGCCGTGGAGCACCGCCGTGCGCAGGCCCCGCAGCGGACCCTCCGACAGCATCTCGGCCACCTCCAGCACCGCCAGCGGCGGGCGCCGCTCGTCGTCGTCCTTCGACAGGTCGCCCTCGTCCCCCTCCAGGTCGCCGATGCGCGGGCAGACGATGTATGCCTGCCGGCCGAGCTCGACCTCCTCGCGCAGCCGCGTCCAGGTGCGGTCCAGGAAGTGCGGCTTCTCGGCGGCGGGCACCACGTGCGTGGTGATCGGGGCGCGCCCGGAGGGGAGCTGGGAGAGCGTGGAGACCGTGAGGTCGCCGAAGACCGTCATGGCGACCGTGCGCGGGATCGGGGTGGCGGTCATGACCAGCACGTGCGGACGCCCGCCGCCGGCCTTCTCGCGGAGCGCGTCGCGCTGCTCGACACCGAAGCGGTGCTGCTCGTCCACCACGACCAGACCGAGGTCGGCGAACTGCACGCGCTCCTGGAGCACCGCGTGGGTGCCGACCACGATCCCGGCGGTGCCCGAGGCCGCGTCGAGCATGGCCGAGCGGCGGGCCGCCGCGCCCAGCGAGCCCGTCAGCAGGGCGACCGCGGTGCCGCCGAACATGCCGCCGGCGGCCAGGTCGCCGAGCATGGCCGAGATCGACCGGTGGTGCTGCTGGGCGAGCACCTCGGTGGGCGCCAGCAGCACGGCCTGCCCTCCGGCGTCGACCACCTGGAGCATGGCCCGCAGCGCGACGACGGTCTTGCCCGCGCCCACCTCGCCCTGCAGCAGCCGGTGCATGGGATGGGCGAGGGCCAGGTCGGCCGCGATCTCCTCCCCCACGCTCTGCTGCCCCTCGGTGAGCTGGAACGGCAGGCGCCCGTCGAAGTCGGCCAGCAGCCCGTCGCCGCGCCCGGGCCGGGGCGTGGCGGGCCAGGAGGCGGCGGCCATCCGGCGCTGCAGCAGCACGGCCTGGAGCAGGAACGCCTCGTCGAACTTGAGCCGTTTGCGGGCCCGGGTCACGTCGCCGTGATCGCGCGGCCGGTGGATCGCCAGGAGCGCCTCGGCCAGGCCGGGCAGCTTGTGCCGGGCCCGCAGCTCGGCCGGGAGCGGGTCGTCAAGGGGGCCCATGGTGTCGAGGACGACCCCCAGCGCCCGGCGGATCGCCCAGGGCGTCACGTCCTTGCCCGCCGGGTAGATCGGCACCAGCGCGGCGGCGAACTCCTCGGCTCCGGCCTCGCTCTCGTCGAACATCTCGAACTCGGGGTGGGACAGCTGCCACCTGCGCTTGTCGCCCTGTCCGAACGCGCCGACCTTCCCCGCGAACATGCCCCGCCTGCCCGGCCGCAGCCGTGTCTCGGCGATGTGGGAGGCCTTGCCGAAGAACGACAGGTAGATCCGGCTGCGCCGGCCGTCGACGACCTCGACCTCCAGCCAGGTGCCGCCCTTGTTGCGCATCGGCTTGCGCATGGCCCTGGTGACCTCGCCCACCACGGTGACGTGCTCGTCGACCTGCAGGTCGTCGAGATCGGTCAGCTCGCCGCGCTCGGCGTAACGCCGGGGGTAGTGCCGCAGCAGGTCGCCGACGGTGCGCAGGTCGAGGACGCTCTCCAGCAGCTTGGCCGTCTTGGGGTCCAGTGCCTTCGCCAGCGGCTCGTCAAAGCTCGTCACCCCAAGTTTCTACCGCGTCCGGGCGACAGAATTCACGCGGCGCCCCTTGCCCGCTCACCACCCGTCACCGGCCGCGCCGCACCGCCTCCGCCCCGGCCGCGCCGCACCGCCTCCGCCCGGTCCGTCACCGCACCGTCTCCGCCCGGTCCGTCACCGGCCGCGCCGCACCGCACCGTCCCGGCCCGTCACCGGCCCGCCGTACCGTCCCCCGACCGCCCGCCTCCCCGGCCGCCGCGGCGCCGGGCTCACTCGACGCCGATGAGCAATGGGTAGCCGCCCTGCCCGCCCTCGTACAGGACGACCTCGACGTCGGGCCTGGTCGCGGCCAGATGGTCCTGTACGGCCCGCGCCAGCCCCTCCGGCGCGTTGACGCCCTGGAGCATGGTCACCAGCTCACTGCTCGCCGACACCATGCGGCGGGTGATCTCAAGGGCGGTGTCCACGAGGCCGGTGCCGATCACGGCGGCGTCGCCGTCGATCACGCCCAGGACGTCTCCCGGCACGGTCAGGCCCGCGCTCGTCATCACCTCCCGGTCGGCCACCCAGACGTGCCCGTGGCGGGTGTGCGCGGCCGCCTCGGTCATGGCCACCACGTCGTCGTCGAAGCGCCTCAGCGGGTCGTGGACGGCCAGCGCCGCCAGACCCTGCACCGAGGCCCTGGTGGGCAGCACGCTGACCACCAGCCCCTCCTCACGGGCGATCTCGGCGGCGGCCGCCGCGACCTCGCGGGTCCCGCTGTCGTTGGGCAGCACCACGACCTCCGTGCCGGCCTCGCGGATCGCGGCCAGCACCGCCGCCAGGGGCGGGCTGGAGCCGGGCTCCCGGCGGACCACCACCGCCCCCGACTGCTCGAACACGGCGCCCAGCGCGGGCCCGGCGGCCACGGCCACCACGCCCCGCCCCCGGGCCGCCGGGTGGGTCCGGCCGGAGCCGACCAGGTAGGTCACCTTGATCCGGTGGGGCCGGCCCACCCGCATGGCCGCCTCGATCGCCGCCCCCGCGTCGTCCACGTGGACGTGCACGTTCCACAGGCCGTCGCCGCCCACGACCACCAGGGAGTCGCCGAGCGCGTCCAGCTCGCCGCGGAGCGCGCCGACCGCGGCCTCGTCCGCGTCGAGCAGATACATGACCTCGTAGCCGGGGCCCTCCCCCACCTCCGGGGCGACCCTGTGGGCCGGCGCCGGGATGTCGACCCGCCCGGTGTAGGAGTCGGTGACCACCGCGGCGAGGCTCTCCAGGATGATCGCCAGCCCGGCCCCGCCCGCGTCCACCACACCGCTGCGGGCGAGCACGTCGAGCTGGTCCGGGGTGCGGCGGAGCGCCGAGCGCGCCTCGTCGGCCGCCCTCCTGGCCACCGAGGCGAGGTCTCCCGTCAAGCCGCGCACGGCCCCGGCGACCGCGGTCAGCACGCTGAGGACCGTGCCCTCGACCGGCCTGGCCACCGCGCCGCGGGCCAGCTCGGCGGCTCTGACCAGCCCGCGCCCGAGATCGGCGCCCCGCCCCTCGGCCGCCCTGAGCACCTCGGCGAGGCCGCGCAGCGCCTGACTGACGATCACTCCGGAGTTGCCGCGGGCGCCGAGCAGCGCGCCCTGCGCGAGCGTCTGCCAGGTGGTCGCCGCGTCGGCGTCGCCGGGCAGCCCGTCGAGCGCCTCGGCCGCGGAGAGCATGGTCAGGTGCAGGTTGGTGCCGGTGTCGCCGTCGGGCACGGGGAAGACGTTGAGCGCGTCGATCTCCTCGCGCGCCTTCCCCAGCGTCTCGGCGGCCAGCCGTGACCACCGCCGGACCGCCGGCGGGTCGAGAACCTGCAGCATGCCTGCCCTCCACCCTTCCGGTATGCGCTACGGTTGCTCTGGAGATTATCCCCGTTCGGCCAGTCATGGCGGCCCGTGTTGGCATGCAGGGCCGGACATCGGATACCCTCGTGTGGCCAGCCGGTTGTCCCGGCGTGCCCGATGACCGCCTGCTTGTGCGGCGGATCGAGCCTATCGACTGATAAAAGGAGCGAACCGTGGCTTCCGTCTGCGACGTTTGCGCTAAGAAGCCGACCTTCGGCAACAACGTCTCCCACTCGCACCGCCGCACCCGCCGCCGCTGGAACCCGAACATCCAGCCCGTGCGCGCAGTGGTGAACGGCACGCCGAAGCGGCTGAACGTGTGCACCTCCTGCATCAAGGCCGGCAAGGTCACCCGATAGTCAGGCTTCCTCGCAGCCCGTCGCCCCGGAAGGGGTGACGGGCTGTTGCCTTTCCGGCGTCTCCACGGGATCGCCGCCCCAGGTGGCCGGTGTCTATGGGGCCACTCCCCGAAGACCGACGGGATCGCCGCCCCGGATGGCCGGCCGCCGGATCCCCCACCTGTACGCCCAGGAGCAGTCCGGTCCCGAGATCCGGCTCCGGCTGCGCACGGCGGGCGAGTTCCCGCCGCCGCACGAGCCTGCGGTCCTGGCCGACGCCGTGGAGCCGGGTCACCGGCCCGGCGCTGAGGCCGAGCAGGCCGCCCGGACGGCCGGCCTGCTCCGGTGCCTGGGCACCGACCCGATCACCAGGATTCTCTAGGGCGTGTCCCGTGGGGCCGCCTCCCGGCGCCACTGCCAGGCGTGGTCCACCGGGCCGATGCCCTCCCCCAGCGCGAACCCGTGGGCGATCGCGCCCGTGACGTATGTCTTGGCCCGCTCCACGGCGGCCGGGACGTCCTCGCCGCGCGCCAGGTAGGAGGCGATCGCCGAGGCCAGGGTGCAGCCGGTGCCGTGGGTGTGGCGGTTGTCGTGGCGCTCGGCGGTGAAGCGGAACTCGCGGGTGCCGTCGGTCAGCAGGTCCACCGGGGCGCCGGGCAGGTGGCCCCCCTTGATCAGCGCCCAGGTGGGGCCCAGTTCCAGGACCGCCTCGGCGGCCCGGCCCAGGTCGGTTTCGTCTTCGACCTTCACCCCGGTGAGCTGGGCCACCTCCCAGAGGTTGGGGGTGACCACGGTGGCCGTCCGCAACAGGCGCGACTTCACCGTGTCGACGGCCTCGGGGGCGAGCAGCGTGTCACCGTGCTTGGAGACCCCCACCGGGTCCACCACGACCGGCGCCTCGACCCCGGCCAGCACCTCGGCGACCACCTCCACCAGCGCGGGCGAGGCCAGCATCCCGGTCTTGACCGCCTGGACGCCGATGTCGCCGAGCACCGAGTCGAGCTGGGCGCGCACCGCCTCCGGCGGGAGCTCCCAGTATCCCTGGACGCCCAGCGAGTTCTGTGCGGTCACCGCGGCGATGACGCTCATGCCGTGCACGCCCAGGGCGAGCATGGTCTTCAGGTCGGCCTGGATCCCGGCGCCGCCGCCGGAGTCGGAACCGGCGACGGTCAGCACACGAGGAGGGGTCGGATCGGTCATGTACCCATCCAACCAGCTCCGGCTCAGACGACCGAGCACTCTCCCCGGGTGCTCTGGCAGCTCCGCGGGGCCTGTGCCCGGCCCTGCGCGGTGAAGGTGAGGACCAGGTTCTCGCCGGCCTCCAGTGACGCGGCCGGCCTGATGACCAGGGTGTCGCCGTTCTGCTCCCAGCCGGCCCCGCTCACCGAGGTGACCTCGCCGCCGACCGGCAGGCTCAACGTCAGGTCGGTGAGCCGCTCTCCGGCGGTGACCACGAGCTCGGCGGTGTAGACCTCCTCCTTCTCCGTGACGACGCCGAAGTCGACTGTGATCGCCGCGCCGCCGGCCGCCGGGGGGTTCGGCGTGCCGGGGTCGTCCGGGACGGAGGGCTGGGGGTCCGGGGGCTGGGTGGCGGCCGGGCTGTGCACCGGGTCCTGCGTCCGGGTGTCGGTGACGAGGGACTGGTCGGTCCGGCTGGGCCGGGGTTCCGGCCGTTCGGTGCGCCGGGGGGCACGGGTGGCCGTCGGCGTCGGAGTGGGGTCCGCGGTCGAGGTGCGGCCGGTCCGCCTGCGGGTGGCCGCCGGTGTGGGGGCGGGGTCGGTCTCGCCCTCCTTCGCCGTCTCGGGCTCCTGGCTCGGTGTGGGCTCCCCGCTCTGGCCGGCGGTGTCGGCCAGGTCGGTCGGGTACGGCTCCGACTGGTCCGGCGTCTCCGCCTGGCAGCCGCTGGGCGGGCAGTCGGCGGTGGATCCGGCGGGGCTGCCCAGCATCTGGACTCCGGCCACGGTCCCGCCGAGCACCACGGCCACCGCCGCGACGGCCAGCACCAGTGTTCTGACCCGCCCGCCGGAGCGGCGCTTCTCCTCGGGCCAGACCGGGTCGGACAGCTCCGACGTGGCCGACCACCCCGATCCCAGGAACCCGGCCCGGGGCTCGGTCACCGCCGACTCCTCGGGACGGAGCCGGCGCCCGATCGGCTCGTCGCGATAGTCAGGCTCCGGGGTGGGCTCCGGCTCGCGTCTCCCCCGGTTGCGGGGGGCTTGCTGGTCATGTCCACCGTGGCGGCCCATGTTGCCCCTTTCTCTCGGGAATCTCGACCGCCCATCTTCATACCAGTTTAATAACCGTTTGTCGCAAATTTAACTGATGTCACATGAGTGGGAAACGTCACTTCCGGAAGTGATCCCAGCCGCCGTGCTCCAGCTTGCGGCCCCTGACCTGTACGCCCTCGCCCTCGGTCACCCGGCCGACCACGGCCCATCCGGGCGGGAGCCGTACGTCCTCGGGGAAGGTCGCGGCGAGGGCGTGGTCCTCCCCGCCGGTGAGCACCCACTCCAGCGGATCGGCGCCGAGCAGCCGGGCGGCCTCCTCCAGCGGCGCGGGGACGGCGAAGTTCTCGGGGGCCAGCACGATGCCGACCCCGGCCGCCCTGGCGAGGTGCCCCAGGTCCTGGAACAGGCCATCGCTGACGTCGAGCATCGAGGTCGCGCCGAGCGCGGCCGCCTCCGGGCCGCGGGCGTAGGGCGGCCGGGGGCGGCGGTGGGCGTCGATCAGCTCCGCCGGCTCGCTCAGGCCGCCGTCGAGCAGCGCGAGCCCGGCGGCGGCGTACCCGAGCCGCCCGGCCACCGCCACCGCGTCGCCCGGACGCGCTCCCGAACGCGTGACCGGTGCGCGCCCGCCCAGGTCGCCCAGGGCGGTGACGCCGATCACCACCAGATCGCAGCGGGTGATGTCGCCGCCCACCACGCTGGCGCCGACGAGGTCGCACTCGTCGCGGAAGCCGTCGGTGAGGTCGTCCAGCCACTCCGTGGCCGCCTCCGCGGGCAGGCCGAGACCGACCACGATGCCGGTGGGGTCGGCGCCCATCGCCACGACGTCGGACAGATTCTGCGCTGCGGCTTTTCGACCGATGTCGTACCCACTGGACCAATCGCGACGGAAGTGCCTACCCTCGATCAATAAGTCTGTCGTCACGACGACCCGGCCGTCTGGAGCACTCACCATCGCGGCATCGTCTCCGGGACCGAGCAGTACGGCTCTTCCCTGGGGCAAACGCCCAGTAATACGTGCAACAACTCCGAATTCGCCGAGATCTCCGACTGTGATGACGCACCTCCCGTTCATCACAGGGTACGGTGGCCCTTCGGCACTGATCCAATCGCCCGGGAGGACGTTATGGTGCAGGCCTACATCCTTATCCAGACCGAGGTCGGCAAGGCGGCGAACGTGGCCGGGGAGATCTCCGGGATCTCCGGCGTCACCCAGGCCGAGGACGTCACCGGCCCCTACGACGTGATCGTCCGCGCCGAGGCGCGGAACGTGGATGAGCTAGGCAAGCTCGTGGTGGCTCAGATTCAGGCGGTCGAGGGGATTACACGTACTCTTACGTGTCCAATCGTCCACATTTGACCTTTCAGGAACATGCGTGATGTCACTCCGGTTCGCTCGTTGGACGGGGTACGCCTGCGCCCTGCTGATCCTGGCGGGATGCAGTAGTACGGTCCGGGTGGATCCCCCCACCCCGGAGGGTCCGGCCGCCGCCGCGTGCAGGAAACTCGGCGAACGGCTGCCGCAGGAGCTCGACGGCGCCGCCCGGGTGGAGACCACCCCGGCGTCGCCGTACGTCGTGGTCTGGGGGGAGGCCGGGATCGCGCTGCGCTGCGGGGTGCCGCGGCCGGCGACGATGACGGCCACCGAGCAGGTGCCCGAGATCGACGGGGTGGCGTGGTTCTCCGACCCCGCCAGGCCGTTGCTGTTCACCTCGGTCGGCCGCGAGGTCTACGTGGAGGTGACGATCTCCCGGCAGCATGTCCCGGAGAACGTCCTCGTCGACCTCGCGGCCCCCATCAAGGCGGCGCTACCGTAGGCCCGGCGACCGGCGCAGCGCGAGCCGGATCAGCCGGTCGACCAGGTCGGCGTAGGACAGGCCGGTGGCGGCCCACAGCTGCGGCGCGACCGACATCGCGGTGAAGCCCGGCATCGTGTTGATCTCGTTGAGGACCAGCCGGCCGTCGGTGGTGTAGAAGAAGTCGACCCGCGACAGGCCCTCGCAGCCCAGCGCCTCGAACGCGCGTACGGCCATCGCCCGCAGGTTCTCGGCCACGTCGGCGGGGATGTCCGCGGGCACCGCCAGGGACATGTCGTCACCGATGTATTTGGCCTCGAAGTCGAAGAACTCGTGGTCGCCGCGGACCAGCACCTCACCGGGCACGCTGGCCCGCGGGGCGTCGTCGCCCAGGGACTCCAGCACCGCGCACTCGATCTCGCGGCCCACGATCGCGGCCTCGACCAGCACCTTGGGGTCGTGCTCGCGGGCGAACTCGACGGCCGACTCCAGCTCCGCCAGGTCGTGCGCCTTGGAGATGCCCTGGCTCGACCCGGCCCGGGCGGGCTTGACGAAGACCGGCCAGCCGAGCTCCTGGACCTCCTTGAGGACCCGGTCCCGGTCGGTGCGCCAGTCACGGTCGCGGATCACGACGTGGGGGCCGACGGGCAGGCCCGAGGCGGCGAGCACCATCTTCATGTACGCCTTGTCCATGCCGACCGCGCTGGCCAGCACCCCGGAGCCGACATAGCGGACCCCGGCCATCTCCAGCAGGCCCTGGATGGTGCCGTCCTCGGCGAACGGCCCGTGCATCACCGGGAAGACGACGTCCACCCGGCCGAGCTCGACCGGGATGCTGCCGGGCTCGGTGGCCACCAGCGTGCCGCCGCCGGGCGGCAGCGCCAGGCCCGTCCCCCCGGCGTCGACGGACGGCAGCTCGTCGCCCTCGATCGCGTAGCGCTGGTCGTCCGGGACGAGCACCCACCGGCCGTCCTGGGCGATTCCGATGGGGACCACCTCGTACTTAGACCGATCGATGGCCTCCAGCACGCTACCGGCTCCGAGGATGGAGACGGCGTGCTCGGAGTTACGGCCACCGAAGACGATTGCGACCCTCGGCCGGGTTTCGTGCTGCTCGCTCATGATGACCGAATCTACCCCCTCTGAGAGGTCAATCCGCCTGTCAGACGCGCCTATCCCGCCGATTCGGGGAGGGAGTCCAGCGCCTGGGTCACGTCCATGATCAGGTCTTCGGCGTCCTCCAGGCCGATGGAGAAGCGGACGGCCGCCGCGTCGACCCCGGAGGCCCCGCCGGCCGGCCGGCCGGTCGAGGCCAGGTGCGCGGCCTTGGTCCGGGTGCCGCCGGCGGAGGTGGAGATCGAGGCGAGTCTGAGGGCGTCGATCAGCGCCGTGCCCGCACCGTGGCCGCCGCGCGGGGTGACCGTCACGCAGGCGCCGTATCTGGTGCCCTCGGGCCCGGAGTCGAACAGGTGCCTGGCGAGCTGGTGACCCGGGTGCCCGGGCAGGCCCGGGTAGTCGACCCGGCGGACGGCGGGGTGCTTGGCCACCGCCGCGGCGAACACCATCGCGGTGGCGCACATCCGGCGCACCCGCAGCGGCAGGGTCTCCAGCCCCCGGCGGAGCAGGAAGGCGTCGTCGGGCGAGAGCGTCCCCCCGATGTCGGCGCAGACCTCCCGGAGCCGGGCGATCAGGTCGGGACGGCCGACCGCGACGCCGCCGGTGCAGTCGTCGTGGCCGCCGAGGTAGCGGGCCGCGGAGTGGATCACCAGATCGGCGCCGTGCTCCAGGGGGCGGCAGACGACGGGGGTGGCGAAGGTGGAGTCGACCACCAGCAGCGCGCCGGCCCTGCGGGCGATCCGGTAGAGGCCGCGGATGTCGGCGACGGCCGTCGTGGGGTCGGACAGCGTCTCCGCGTAGATGATCTTCGTGTGGGGCTGGATCGCCGCCTGCACCCGGGCCGGGTCGCCGTAGTCCACGAAGGCGGCGTCGACCCCGAACCGGGACAGCACATTGGTGATCAGCGAGTGGGTCCCGCCGTAGAGCGGGGCCGGGGCGACGATGTGCGTGCCCGCGCGCAGGAAGGTCATCAGGACCGCGTTGACCGCGGCCATCCCCGACGCGAACGCCTGCCCGGCGACGTCCTCGGGCGCCGCGGCGCCCTCCAGCGCGGCCACCGCCGCGGCGAAGGCGGTGGTGGTGGGGTTGTCGATCCAGCCGTGGGCGGAGCCGGAGCCCCTGCCCTCGAACGCCTCGGCGAGCTGGGCGGAGTCGGCGAAGCTCCACGCGGAGCTGCGCCACACCGGGGGGCCGAGGGGGGTCCGCCGCGGCGCCGGCGGGGCGGGCAGGTGCGCCGACCGGGTGTTCTCGCCCTGCCGTCTGCGCGCGCGTCGGTTCACACGCCGTACCGTTCCGGCTTGGGGGTGCGGGACATCAGCAGCATCGCGGCCTCACTGGGGGGCAGCCCGTCATGGACGACGGCCACCACCACCTCGGTGATCGGCATCTCCACATCGTGCTTTCTGGCCAGCTCCAGGACCGACTCGCAGGACTTGACCCCCTCGGCGGTCTGCTTCGTCGCGGCGACGACCTCGGCCAGGGTCATGCCCTGCCCGAGATTCTTGCCGAAGGTGCGGTTGCGGGACAACGGGGAGGTGCAGGTCGCGATGAGGTCGCCCATCCCGGCGAGCCCGGCGAAGGTGTGCGGATCGGCGCCGAGCGCCGCGCCCAGCCGGGAGATCTCGGCCAGCCCGCGCGTCATCAGCATCGCCCCGACGTTGTCTCCGAGGCCCATCCCGGCGGCGACGCCGACCGCCAGGGCGATCACGTTCTTGACCGCCCCGCCGAGCTCCACCCCCACCACGTCGGGGTTGGTGTAGGGGCGGAACCACGGTGGCAGGTGGCAGACCTCCTGGAGCCGTTCCATGGCCCGCTCGTCGGTGCAGGCGACCACGGTCGCGGCCGGCTGGCCCCGGATGATCTCTCCGACCAGGTTGGGCCCCGACACCACCGCGACCCGCTCCTGGGGCACCTCGGCGACCTCGCAGATCACCTCGCTCATCCGCTTGGTGGTGCCGAGCTCGATGCCCTTCATCAGGCTGACGAGCACGGCGTCGGGTGGCAGGTCCGGCTTCCAGCCCATCAGGTTGGTCCGCAGTGTCTGGGAGGGGACCGCGAGCACCACGAAGTCGGCGCCGTCGAGCGCCTCGGCGGGATCGGTCGTGGCCCGCAGGGTCTCGGGCAGCGTCGCGCCAGGCAGGTAGTCGGGATTCTCGTGACGGCGGTCGATCGCCTCGACGACCTCCGGGCGCCGCCCCCACAGGATCGTCTCGGTGCCCGCCCCAGCCATGATCATCGCGAAGGTGGTGCCCCACGATCCCGTACCGAATACAGCCGCCTTGGTCATTTCATCACCGTACGCCGAAGTCAGTTGTCGGAAGGTCTCTTGAACGGCGCCTCTGGCGCCTTCTCCTCGCGTAACTCAGCGAGCAGGTCCGTGATGGCCGCCATGATGTCGGCGGTCGCCTCGCGCAGGACGTCGGCGTGGAGCGGCTGTCCCTCGTACTTCGACAGGTCGACCGGCGGGCCGGTCAGCACGCGGAAGGTCTTGCGCGGGAAGAGGTCGGGCTTCTTGCTCCCGTAGGGGAGGATCTCCTGCGCGCCCCAGTGGGCCACCGGGATGACCGGCGCGCCGCTGGACAGGGCGAGCCGGGCCGCTCCGGTCTTGCCCTCCATGGGCCAGAAACGGGGGTCGCGGGTGCAGGTGCCCTCGGGGTAGAACAGCACGCACGCCCCGTCGGCGAGCCTCCGCTCGGACTCCTTCAGCGAGCGGATCGCCTCGGCGCTCCCCCGGTAGACCGGGATGGCCATCAGCGATCTCACCATGTGCCCGAGCAACGGCACCGAGAACAGCCCCGACTTGGCCAGGATCGTCGGCCAGCGCCCGTTGTCGTAGAGGTAGTGGGACAGCAGGACGGGGTCCACCCAGGAGAGGTGGTTGGTCGCCAGGATGATCCCGCCTTCCTTGGGCAGGCGGTCGGCCCGGCGCCAGTCCTTCTTGACCAGGAGCCACGCGATCGGCTTGACGATCGCGACTGCCACGGCGACCCAGAACCGGGAAGGCCATCCAGGGCGTCTCATGAGCTCCTCCATGTAAGCGGGATGCGCCCTAAGTGTCCCGGTTGGCTCTGCGGGATGTCGAGGCGGGATGCTTAAGGCTATGCCTGCTTCGGAGAGTTCCGGCTGGACCTTGGTCGTCCCTGTCAAGACACTGGTCGCCGCCAAGACCCGGCTGTCGGAGGCGGCCGGCCCGTACCGGGCCGCGCTGGCCGTGGCGATCGCGTGCGACACCGTCGAAGCGGCGCTGAGCTGCCCGATCGTCACGCGGATCGTGGTGGTCACGGGCGACCCGGTGGCGGCCCAGGCTCTCGGCGGGGTGGGGGCCCATGTGGTCGGCGACCCCGAGGCGGGGCTGAACGCGGCGCTGCGGCACGGCGCCCAGGAGGCGGTACGGCTGGCGCCCGGCGGTGCCGTCGGCGCGCTCCAGGCCGATCTCCCCGCGCTCCGCCCGGCGGAGCTGGCACTCGTGCTGGCCGCCGCGGCGGAGTTCGACCAGGCGTTCCTGCCCGACGCCGCCGACGTCGGCACGACCTTCTACGGGGTGCGGCCCGGTGTGCCGTTCACGCCGGGGTTCGGCGGCGAGTCGCGCGACCGTCACCTGCGGCGCGGCGCGAAGGAGGTCTGCCTGGAGGGGATCGACTCGGTCCGCCGGGACGTGGACACCCCCGACGATCTACGGGCGGCCCTGGCTCTCGGCGTGGGCCCCCGCACCCTGGCGATGGCGGAGAAGATCAGGAGGGAGCCCCCCGCCGGGGGGGCTCCCTCCGTGTGACAGCGGTGGTCAGTGCCCCGCGTGCGCCTCCTCGCGGGCCTTCCTCGGCAGCAGGAAGGCGGTGAGGAAGGTCAGCAGGAGCATGCCGGCCACCACCCACAGCACCACCCGCATCGCACCGGCGATGTCGGGGTGCGGCCCCCCGGCCACCAGGTCGAAGAAGACCGTGCCGAGCAGCGCGACGCCGAAGGCGCCGCCGAGCTGCTGGACGGCGGTCATCGTGCCGGAGGCCGAGCCGGTCTCGTGCTGCTCGACCCCGGCCAGCACGATGTCGAAGAAGGGCGCCATCAGCAGGCCCATGCCGATGCCGGTCACCGCCAGGGCGGGGACGAACTGCCAGGCGGTCACCGTCGCCCCAGCCAGGGTGATCGTCAGCAGGACGCCGAGTGTGCCGAGCGCCATGATGAGGACGCCGCCCTGCAGGACCTTGCGGCCGAACCTCGACACCGCCTGGGCCAGCCCGAAGCCGGCGACCATGGCCAGCGACCAGGGGATCATCACGAGAGCGGCCTTGAGCGTGGAGTATCCGAGGCCGATCTGCGTGTAGAGGTTGAACACCAGCGTGAAGCCCGACATGGCGGAGAAGAAGACCAGGCCGGTCAGCAGGCCGCCGGTGAAGGCCCGCTTGCGGAAGAGGCTGGGCACGACCAGCGGGTCGCCGCCCATCCGGCTCCTGCGGGACTCGAACCAGCCGAAGACCGCGAAGACCACGACCGAGGCGCCGATCATGACGAAGGACCAGGCGGGCCAGCCCTCCTCCCGGCCCTGGACGAGCGGGAAGACCAGGAGCAGGCCGGCGGCCGAGGCCAGGATCACACCGGGGACGTCGAGCCTGAGCGGGTGCGGGGAGCGTGACTCGGGCAGGAAGCGCAGCCCGGCGGCGAGGGCGGCCAGGCCGAGCGGCAGGTTGATCAGGAAGATCATGCGCCAGCCGGTGCCGAAGAAGTCGGCGTCGATCAGCCATCCGGCCAGGATCGGCCCGCCCACCGAGGACAGGCCCATGACCGGCCCGAACATGCCGAAGGCCGCACCCACCTCCTTCGGCGGGAACATCTCCTTGATCAGGCCCAGCCCCTGCGGCAGCATGACCGCGCCGAACAGGCCCTGCACGACCCGCGCGCCGACGAGCAGTTCGGGCGACTGGGCGAGGGCGCACAGCAGGGAGCCCAGGGTGAACCCGGCCGCGCCGATGAGGAACATCCGCTTACGGCCGAAGATGTCACCCAGCCGGCCACCGGTGATCAGGCCCACGGCCATGGACAGGGTGTAGGCGGCGCCGAGCCACTGGATCATGGCGGCGGTGCCGCCGATCTCGGCCTGGATCGTGGGCGCGGCGATGTTGGTGACCATGGCGTCCAGGAGGTCCATCACCTCGGCGGCGAGGATCACGAACAGGGCGGTCCAGCGCCATCGGTAGGCGGGTGGCTCGACGGCCGCTATGACCGGGGTCGTCATGTCTGTGGCCAATTGGGGCTCCTCATATGTCTGCGGGGGGATGTCCACCACCGATGAACAGTGTTCACTGTAACTGAGCAACGTTCTTATCATGAGCACTGTTCTCCGGAACGCGCGGTGTTCTGAAGATATATCTCATGTGACCACAGATCAAGATATATCGTGAAGGTGAGCGCCGTTCGACCTGGTGAGCGTTGTTCACTTGAGCGTTACACTGACGCCATGAGTGACGAGTTGCCCGCGCTGCCCTGGGAGCGGTCCCGTCGCAGGACGCCACCGGTCCGGATCCCGCTCACCCGCGACCGGATCGTCGACGCCGCCTACGCGGTGCTCGACCGCGAGGGCTACGACAAGCTGAGCATGCGCCAGGTCGCGGCCGAGCTCGGTGTCGCGGTCTCGGCTCTCTACGCCCACGTGAGCAGCAAGGACGAGCTGTTCGAGCTGATGTACGTCCGGATGTTCCGCGACTGGACCCTGCCCGACGCCGACCCCGCCCGCTGGCGTGAGCAGATCATGGACTTCGCCAGGAGCAGCCGGGCCAGGCTACGGGAGCATCGCGACCTGGCCCGGATCTCCATGAGAAACGTGCCGTTCAATCCCGAGGTGCTGCCGCAGGTGGACCGCCTCCTGGGCGTCTTCCGCGCGGCGGGGCTCCCCGACCGGGTGGCCGGAGCCGCCGGCGACGTGATCTCCACCTTCATCGACGGCTTCGCCTACGAGGAGAACATGTGGGAGGACCGCCGCCGTGAGGCGGAGGAGGGCACCTGGACAGACCTCCAGACCACCATGAACCAGTATTTCAAGGACCTGCCGGCCGACCGGTTCCCCAACCTGGTCGCCCTCTCGGACTTCCTGATGGACAAGTCCAACGACGACCGGTTCGAGCTGGGCATGGAGATCATCGTCCGCGGGCTGGCCGCCATCGCCGAGGAGGCCCGACAGGCCGGAGACTCAGGATCCCCCGGCGGGCCGGGACCGGTGGACGGGCGAGAGTGACGCCGGCCACGGTGAGCGCGCCGCGCTGGAAGAGCTACGCTGATCGCGTGCAGGCGACGGTGCGGACCTTTGACGCGACGACCCGGTCGGGGTCGGTGTTCCTGGACGACGGGACCGAGATCCCCTTCGGCGCGGCGGCCTTCGACGCCGGGCCGCTGCGACTGCTCCGCCCAGGACAGCGGGTGAACATCATCGTGGACGGCGGTCAGGTCACCTACGTCACGCTCTCGACCTTCCCCCTGCCGGGCCCGAGCGCGGACCCCCGCCCCTGACGGCCGGGCGCCCCCGCGCCCGTCCCCGCCGCACCGGGCGCCCCTCGTCACCCGGCGGCGGCCGGCCCCCCGTCCCGGACAGCCGGACGCCCGGATCCCCTCGGCGGGGATCCGGGCCGTCCGCGTGAGGCCCTACTTTTTCTTCGCGGCCTTCTTTCCCTCCACGTTGACGAGCTCCTTGAAGTCCGAGCCGGGACGGAACTTCGGACCCCAGCTCTCGGCGACCTTGATCTCGGCGCCGGTCGAAGGGTTACGGGCCGTGCGAGCCGGCTTGTGCACCATCTCGAAGGCGCCGAAGCCGGTGATGGAGACCTTGTCCCCGCCGGCGACGGCCTTCTGAATGGCGTCGAGCACCGCGTTGACGGCCTCGGTGGCTGTCTTCTTGTCGCCCACCCGATCCGCGATCGCGTCGACGAGTTCCTTCTTGTTCATAAAGTTGCTCCCCCTGTTACCGATGTCTGGGAGTGGGTCATGAGGCAGAAAACCCGTCTCACCCGATTTGTCACGGCACGGGGTCCCAACTGAACGAGAAACCCCTTGCCCGCTTGAAATTAGGGGACGGAGCCGCGCGACTCAATCACCTTCCGCAATGTTTCCAGCACTCGGCGTATCTGAAACCAGAGCATCAAGGTCTAGAAGGAATAAATCAAGACGCCCCGCTGCATGGCTGAGATCACGTTTGGCGACGTCACAGATGGAGAGCAGGCGTCTGCTCAGGCGCTCCCTCTGATCAAGGGGAACGGGCAGCACGCGGACGCGGCGGTGCGCATCGCGCAGCCGCCACGCCAGCTCGTTCTCTGAACGCGTCAGACGGTCGTCGGCAGCCATGGCTGCCGCCTATTCTCGTATGCCGCGACGTCATCGGCATTACGCAGGGTCAGCCCGATGTCGTCCAATCCCTCCATCAGACGCCAGCGGGTGTAGTCGTCGATTTCGAACCCGGCGATCTCCCCGGCCCAGCGGACCTGGCGTTCCCCCAGGTCAACCGTGATTTCCAAGGCGGGATCGGCCTCGACGGCGGCCTGCAGGGCCTCGACCGTGGCGGCCGGCAGGACAACGGGCAGCAAGCCCATCTTGGTGGAATTATTACGGAAGATATCGCCGAAACGGGCCGCGATCACGGCGCGGAAGCCGTACTGCTGCAGGGCCCAGACCGCGTGCTCGCGCGAGGAGCCGGTGCCGAAGTCGGGCCCGGAGACGAGGATCGAGGCGCCCTCGTGGGCGGGGTCGTTCAGGACGAAGGACGGGTCCTCGCGCCAGGCGGAGAACAGGCCCTTCTCGAACCCGGTCCGGCTGACCTGCTTGAGCCAGACCGCGGGGATGATCTGGTCGGTGTCGACGTTGCTGCGGCGCAGCGGCACGGCCCGGCCGGTGTGGGTGGTGAAAGCTTCCATGATCGAGATCTCCTAGGCCAGGTCGGCGGGCGCGGTCAGTTTGCCGGTGACGGCGGTCGCTGCGGCGACCTGCGGGGAGACCAGGTGGGTGCGGCCCCCCTTGCCCTGGCGCCCCTCGAAGTTGCGGTTGGACGTCGACGCGCTGCGCTCGCCCGGGGCGAGGGTGTCGGGGTTCATGCCCAGGCACATCGAGCAGCCCGCCTCGCGCCACTCGGCGCCCGCGGCCTTGAACACCTCGTGCAGCCCCTCCTGCTCGGCCTGGAGCTTGACCAGCATCGAGCCGGGGACGATCAGCGTGCGGGTGACGACCTGGCGGCCGCGCAGCACCTCGGCCACGGCCCGCAGGTCCTCCAGGCGCCCGTTGGTGCAGGAGCCGACGAAGACGGTGTCCACCGCGACCTCGCGCAGCGGCGTGCCCGCGGTCAGGCCCATGTATTCCAGCGCGCGCTCGGCCGCGGCCGGGTCGTCGGTGTCCTGCGGGGCCGGCACCGCCGCCCCCAGGGGAGCACCCTGGCCGGGGTTGGTGCCCCAGGTGACGAACGGGGTCAGCGCCGTGGCGTCGATCTCCACGACCGTGTCGAAGACGGCGTCCTCGTCGGTGGCCAGCGACTTCCAGTATTCGACCGCGGCGTCCCAGTCGGCGCCGGTCGGCGCGTGGGGCCGGCCCTTCAGGTATTCGAACGTGGTCTCGTCCGGAGCGATCAGGCCCGCCCGGGCGCCCGCCTCGATGGACATGTTGCAGACGGTCATCCGGCCCTCCATGGAGAGCTTGCGGACGGCCTCGCCGCGGTATTCGACGATGTATCCCTGGCCGCCGCCGGTGCCGATCTTGGCGATGATCGCCAGGATCAGGTCCTTGGCCGTGACGCCGACCGGCAGCTCGCCGGAGACCTCGATGGCCATCGTCTTGGGCCGGTAGGCGGGCAGGGTCTGGGTGGCCAGCACGTGCTCCACCTCGGAGGTGCCGATGCCGAAGGCGATCCCCCCGAAGGCGCCGTGGGTGGAGGTGTGAGAATCACCACAGACGATCGTCATGCCCGGCTGGGTGAGGCCGAACTGCGGCCCGATGATGTGCACGACGCCCTGGCCGGCGTCGCCCATGGGGTGCAGCCGGATGCCGAACTCCGCGCAGTTCTTGCGCAGCGTCTCGACCTGGGTGCGCGACACCGGGTCCTTGATCGGGCCGAGGAGGGTCGGGACGTTGTGGTCCTCGGTGGCGATCGTCAGCTCCGGACGGCGGACGGGACGGCCCGCCATGCGCAGGCCGTCGAACGCCTGCGGGCTGGTCACCTCGTGAATGAGGTGAAGGTCGATGTAGAGCAGATCGGGTTCTCCGTCGGCACGTCGCACAACGTGCTGCTCCCAGACCTTCTCCGCCAGCGTGCGGCCCATGTCGCCTCCTTGCGATCGCTTTCCGCACCCCACTTGCTTTCTCATATGTCGAGACGGCAGTATCGGTGTATGGACAACTCTAGCGGAGTCGGCGTACTCGACAAGGCCGTGCTCGTGCTCAATGCCCTCGAAGCCGGTCCGGCGTCCCTCGCGCAGCTCGTCCAGGCCACCGGTCTGGCACGCCCCACCGCCCATCGGCTCGCCGTCGCGCTGGAGCACCACCGCATCGTCTCCCGCGACACGCAGGGCCGGTTCGTGCTGGGCCCTCGCCTGTCGGAGCTGTCCACGGCCGCCGGGGAGGACCGGCTGCTGGCCGTCGCCTCGCCGGTGCTGGTCCAGCTGCGCGACCTCACCGGGGAGAGCGCTCAGCTCTACCGCCGCCAGGGCGACGAGCGCGTGTGCGTGGCGGCCGCCGAGCGCTCCAGCGGGCTGCGCGACACCGTGCCGGTCGGCGCCGCGCTGCCGATGCTCGCCGGGTCGGCCGCGCAGATCCTGCTCGCCTGGGAGGAACCGGACCGCCTCCACCGGGGCCTGCGCGGGGCCAAGTTCACCGCGGCCACGCTGGCGAGCGTCCGGCGCCGGGGCTGGGCGCACAGCGTCGGCGAGCGCGAGCAGGGCGTGGCCAGCGTCTCGGCGCCGATCCGGGGCGTGGGCGGCAAGGTGGTGGCCGCGGTCTCGGTCTCCGGCCCGATCGAGCGCCTCACCCGCACCCCCGGCAGGCTGCACGCCGCCCCCGTGGTCACCGCCGCCGAGCGGATCACCGAGACGATGCGGCGGGCCAACTGAACCGTGCGATATGGGGAGGCGAGCACCCTTGCGGCCCCCTAGGCTGGGTAGGTGACAGATCGCATCGAGGCAGCCGCCGCTGAACTGCGTCCCCTGCTCCAAGAATTCATCCTCTGGGCGCGCGAGAACGCACCCGGCAGCGATGCCAACCTGGTCGGCTCGGTGGTCCTGTGGCACCGGCTGATCGCCTCCGACGACGTGGGCCGGTGGAAGCGGGCCGATCTGCGCACGGTGCTGCTCGACCGGATGCCCCAGGTCGTGGAGGACCCGGACGCCGCCGCCGACGGCATGGTGTCCGCGGTCCGCGCCTACCTGACCTTCCTGTCGGAGACCGACCGGCTCTCCAAGGGCTCCGCCTCGCTCAAGGACCTGCTCGCCGAGCTCGACGACCTTGAGGACGACTTCGTCGACGCGATGGAGGACCTCGTCGCCGAGCAGGACGAGGAGGAGGAAGACGAGGAGGACGAGGAGGAGGACGAGGGGCTGGGCGACTTCGAGCCGTTCGCCGACGAGCTCGCCGAGCTGCCGACGATCCGGCTGCGCCCCGACGCCGAGCTGGCCGCGGCCACCCGGGTCGCACCGCTGATCGCCAAGGCGCGCGACCTCGCGGTCTGGGTCGGGTCCGAGCGCCGGGTGGGCGAGACGAGCCTGCTCACCGACGCCGAGATCACCGAGGCCCTGGCCGCCCTGGGGCTGCCCGCGCCCAAGGGGGGCGACAGGTCGCTGGCCGACTCGGTGCCCGCGCTCTGGAACATCTGGAACCTCGCCATCGACCTGGACTTCCTCCAGCCCGAGGGCGAAGACACCGTCAGCGCGGACGCCGACACCGCCGACTGGCCCTTCGAGGAGGACGACGACGCCCTCGACGTCTGGATGGCCGGCCTGCACTCGATCGACTACGGCGACCCCGAGCTCGAGGACGAGGACGCCACGATCGCCCTGTCGGGACTGACCCGGGCGCTGCTGGTCCGGGTGCTCCTGGCGACCGGCTCCAAGCCGCTGGCCGAGCTCCGCGCCGAGCTGGCCGAGGCCGCCGCCGAATACGACGAGCAGGGCGCCGAGGCCTGGGCCGCGGCCATCGCCCAGTACGGCGACCCGCTCAGCCCCGTCCTCGACTGGCTGGCCGGCTACGGCATGGTCGAGGTCGAGCACGACCAGGTACGGCTGACGCCGCTCGGCATGGAGGGCGTGGTCCACCTGGCCGACGACGCCGACATCGAGCTGGACGCCCGGCCCGCCATCGACGCGATGACGGCCCTGGACCTGCTCTCCTTCAGCGCGGAGCTGCCCGAGGAGGAGGCGGACGCCGAGTTCGCCGCCTGGATGGAGCTGCGCGAGCCCGACCGGGCCGCCAAGGAGCTGCTGGAGGCCGCGGCCGAGGACGACGCGGACGCCCTGGTCCGGGTCCAGGCGGCCAGCATGGTCGGCTCGCTCGGCGAGGTCGCCGTGCCCGCGTGGCAGGACGCCCTGGACGAGCCGTCCCTGCGCCCCTACGCGGCCACCCACCTGGCCCAGCTCGGCGTCGACGACGCTCCCCCGCCCACCCAGGCCGACACCCACTGGCTGATCCTCGACATGCTGACCATCTCCGCCGGTCTCGGCCGGCCGGAGTTCGTCAGCAGCCTCGACGACATCGGCAACGTGCCGAAACTGATCAACCTCCTCGACGTGATCTGGAAGGTGCCCCACCCGCACCTGGAGGAGCTGCTGGAGGCGATCGGCAAGGCCCACCCGGACAAGCAGGTGGGCAAGGCCGCCAAGCGGGCCCTGTTCAAGGCCCGTTCCACCAACAACTGAGGTGACCGGAGGTGGGCCGGGGTGGGCCACCGGAGTGTGGCCCACCCCGGCCCACCTCCCCTGACCAGCCCGCCGCGCCCTCCCCCAGCCGCCCTGACCCGCCCGGCCCACCCCGCCCGGCGCGCTCCGGCCCGTCGGGCGCGCTCCGGCTCGGTCCGGTCGCACGGGCACCGGCCGCACGGGCACCGGCCCGGCCCGGTCACCGGCCCGGTCCAGTCCGGCCACGGGTACCGGCCCGCAGCGCGGCGCCGGAGAGGCGCCGACACGAGACAGACAAGAGGGCAGATCGTGACATATCCAGATCCGACTTACTTCGGCGACAAGGGCGAGATCAACGCGACCTACCGCCCGGCCGCCCACACGCCCGAGCTGACCTACCGGTCCGGCAACACGGTGCACTACCTGGCGACGGGAGCCTCCACCAACGGCCAGTTCGGCCTCTACCGCTGGGAGATGGGACCGGAGCCGAGCGGGCCCGACCAGCACTTCCACCGGTCGATCTCCGAGTCGTTCTACATCCTCACCGGAACGGTCCGGATCTACGACGGCAGCCGCTGGATCGACACCGAGCCGGGCGACTTCGTCCACGTCCCCGAGGGCGGCGTCCACGCCTTCCGCAACGAGTCGGGCGAGCCCGCGTCGATGCTGCTGCACTTCGCCCCGGGCGCTCCCCGCGAGGGCTACTTCGAGGGCCTGGCGGAGTTCGCCGTCTCCGGCCGTCCCAGCGACGAGGAGCTGGCCGCCTTCTACTTCCGTCACGACACCTTCTGGCTCTGACCGTTCCGCCACGACACCTTCTGGCTCTGACCGGATGATCCGCCGCCGTTCACCCGCGCCCTGGTGGCCGGGCCCGTCCCGGCCCGGGACGCCGGCCACCGGTCGCCCCAGGGCGGTCCGGGGGTCCGGCGGCGGACAAAGAGGATCCGAAAGGGATCGTCTACTTCAAAACCATCTGCTACGGTCTCTCCTGTTGCCCCATTCGACAGGAGTGCCCTCATGTCTGCCGCTTCCGCCCCTTCCGCGCCCCGGTCGCGCTGGCTCGCCCTCGGAGTGATCGCCACCGGGATGCTGATGATCGTCCTCGACGGCAGCATCGTGACCGTGGCGATGCCGGCCATCCAGAACGATCTGGGCTTCTCCCCGGTCGGCCTCAGCTGGGTCGTCAACGCCTATCTGCTCGCGTTCGGCAGCCTGCTGCTGCTGGCCGGACGGCTCGGCGACCTGATCGGCCGCAAGCAGATGTTCCTGGCCGGCACCGCGGTGTTCACCGCGGCCTCGCTCCTGGCCGGGGCGGCCACCTCCCCCGCCGTGCTGATCGCCGCCCGGTTCCTGCAGGGGATCGGCAGCGCGATGGCCGCCGCGGTCAGCCTGGGCATCCTCGTGACGCTGTTCACCGAGCCCCGGGAGCGCGCCAAGGCGATCGCCGTCTTCAGTTTCACCGGCGCCGCCGGCGCCTCGATCGGCCAGGTGCTCGGCGGCGTCCTCACCGACGTCCTCAACTGGCACTGGATCTTCTTCATCAACCTGCCGATCGGGCTCGCGGCGCTCGTGATCGCCGTGCCCGTGCTGCCCGCGGACCGCGGGCTCGGCCTGGGGGCCGGGGCCGACGTCATCGGCGCCCTCCTGGTCACCGCCGGGCTGGTGCTGGGCATCTACACCGTCGCCAAGGTCGAGGAGCACGGCTGGACCTCGGCGCCCACGCTCGGGTACGGCGCCCTCGCCGCCGTCCTGCTCGCCGCGTTCGTCATCCGCCAGGCCACCGCGCGGAACCCGCTCATGCCGCTGCGGATCTTCCGCTCGCGCAGCGTCTCGGGGGCCAACCTGGTCCAGATCCTGATGGTCGCCGCGCTGTTCTCCTTCCAGATCCTCCTCGCCCTCTACCTGCAGCGGGTGCTCCGGTACGGCGCCGCCGAGACCGGCCTCGCGATGCTCCCGGCGGCGGCGGTCATCGGCGCGGTGTCGCTGGGCGTCTCCGCCCGGCTCAACGCCCGCTTCGGCGAGCGCAACGTCCTGCTGGCGGGGATCGCGCTCCTGATCGGGGTCCTCGGGCTGCTCGCCCGCGTCCCCGTGCACGCGGACTATCTCACCGACCTGTTCCCGGTGATGCTGCTCGCCGCGGGCTTCGGGCTCGCCCTCCCGGCGCTGACCACGCTCGGCATGTCCGGCGCGGGGGACGACGACGCCGGGCTGGCCTCCGGACTGTTCAACACCACCCAGCAGATCGGCATGGCCGCGGGGGTCGCGGTGCTGTCCACGCTGGCGGCCTCCCGCACCGAGGGCCTGCTCGCCGCCGGCGAGAGCCGGGCCGTGGCGCTGACCGGCGGCTACCACCTGGCCTTCGCCACCGGTGCCGGGCTCCTCGTCGCCGCCTTCGTCGTCGCCTTCACCATGCTGGGCCGGCCCGGGCGGAGCCCCGCCGCGGAGCCGGAGAACGGCAGCCCGGTCACCGCGCACGCCGTGATCGGCTGACCCCACCACCACGGCCGACGACCGGCCCCACGCCACCACCAGACGACTGACCCCACACCACGACCAGCGGAAGGCTGATCCGATGAACGAGAGCACGATCGAGAGCGGGACCGCACCGGGCGGAGAGGCGCAGAAGCCGGGCGCCGGGCCCGCGCCCCGGATCCTCACCCAGGAGGAGCTGTCCGGACTGCTGCGCGAGCAGCGGTCCGGGGTGCTGGCGAGCGTCCGGCGCACCGGCCACCCGCACCTGTCCACCGTGCTCTACCACTGGGATCCCGAGGAGCGCGTGCTGCGGATCTCCACCACGGCCGACCGGCTCAAGACGCGCCAGCTACGGCACGACCCGCACGCCGCCCTGCACGTCGACGGCCCGGACCTGTGGTCCTTCGCCGTCGCCGAGGGTGAGGCGGAGGTGTCGGAGGTGACGACCGTACCCGGTGACGCCGTGGGGCGGGAGCTGCTGGCCCTGACGCCCGGTTTCGAGGATCCCGCGGAGGAGGCGGCCTTCCTCGAGCAGATGGTGGCGGACCGGCGCGTGGTGATCAGGATCCGGGTGACCCGCCTGTACGGAACGGCCCTGGACATCCCCGGCTGATCAGCCGCTCCCGCCGGACCTCCCACCGGCCGCCGCGTCGGCCACGGCGCCGGCCAGCCCCTCGGCCCAGGCCCCGTAGCCCGCGGCCGAGGGGTGGAAACCGTCCCGGGCGAAGAACCCGGTCGGCTCCGGGGGGACGTCCACGTTCATGTGGGTCATGCCGGCGACACCGCCCACCACTTCCCGCATGACCCGGTCCAGGGCCCGGGCGCGCAGCCCCATGACCGTCCTGAGCGGCCGCGGCAGGGCCGGGAAGCGGCCCACCGGAGGCATCCCCGTCACCAGGATCGGCACGCCGGGAATCCTCGCGCGCACGGCCGCGACCAGCTCGCGCAGCTCGCGCCCGAAGCGGGGCGGCCGGTTGAGTTCGAGCAGCTCGTTGACCCCGAGCACGGCCACCACCACGTCGGCGGGCTCCAGCAGCGGGACCAGCTCCGCGGTGGCGGTCCGGGTGTTGATCCCGCTCCTGGCCGCCACCTGCCAGCTCACGGGCCTGCCGGTCCGTACGGCCGCCGCCCGGGCCAGGTGTCCGGCCAGGCCGTCCTCGTGGGTCTCGGCGCCCACACCGGCCGCGGTGGACTCGCCGAGCACGGCCATCCTGAGCGGCACGCCCGCTCCCGTGACCGTCCCGGTGCGCGGCCCCGCCGCCTCGGGCAGCCGGGGTGTCCCGCGCCGCATCCGCAGGCCCTGGACGGCCAGCACCGGGGCGAGGAGGAGGGTGATCGGCCCGGCCAGCCGCACCGGGAGATCGTTCACCGGGTTTCCTCGTGCCATGGGAGATCGTTCACCGGGTTTCCTCGTGCCAGTCGGGCAGCGGACGGTAGATCGCCACACCGCTGTCCTCCAGCTCCTGGCGGAGCTTGAAGTACTCCTCGCCGAACGGGTCGACGCCGTTGAGCGGCATCAGGCCGCGGCGGATGGCCAGGTCGTGCGGGGCCAGCTCGGCGGCCTGGGCGAGATGCCGCTCGGCGGCCGCCGGCCGGCCGCCCCGGAACAGCCACGCCGCCAGCCGCGCGTGCAGCCGGGCCAGGCGCTCGTCGTCGGTGGGGGCGCGCAGCTCCCGGGCGGTCGTCCCGGCGTCGCCGTCGATCACCCACCTGCGCAGGGCGGCGGTGGCCCGCTCGGAGGACAGGCCGTTCATCGACCGGAAGGTGTCGGTGGCGGTCATGGTGTCCTGCGGCCGGGCGATCCGGCCCTCCTCGTCGATCCAGACCACGGTCGGCACGTTGATCACGTTGTAGAGCTCGGCGATCCGGCCGTCCGCGTCGATCACCGCGGGGTGGGTGACGTCGGCGAGCCACTCCCGCGCGTCCTGCGGGTCGCGGTCGAGGGAGACGCTGACCACGCTGAACCCGTGTCCGCCGAGCTCTCGGTGGAGGGCCTCCCAGGCGGGCAGGTCGTAGCGGCAGCCGCACCAGGAGGCCCAGAAGACCAGTGCGACCTTGGTGCCGCGCAGGCCGGCCAGCGGGCCGAAGTCCGGGGCCCGGTCGAGGGTGGGCCCGGCCGGCTCGCCGACCGCCACCACGCCCTCGTCGAGGTCGGCCACCACCTGCCTGCCGAGCAGCCCGGCGAACCTCACCAGGTCCACACCGTCGCCGCTCTCGGCCGCCGCGGCACGGAAGGACGGGATGCAGGCTTCCTCCCGGCACCAGCCGTGCGGCTTGCGCTCCCAGCCGAGGATCTTCACCCCGTGCGGCACGGCCAGTCCGTCGATCTTCTCCTCGTGCCCGTCGGCGAGCAAGGTGATCATCTTCAACCCCCTATTGGATAGCGTCACTCTCCAATTATTGGACAGCAGAGCTATCCAATCAAGGGGTAATCTTGTCCCACGTGCCGGAAAACAGAAAACCCCCGGAAGCCGATGCTTCCGGGGGTTTCACCCATGTAGCCCCGACCGGATTCGAACCGGCGCTACCGCCTTGAGAGGGCGGCGTCCTAGGCCACTAGACGACGGAGCCTTGCAGAGATGACAGTGGTAGTCCCGACCGGATTCGAACCGGCGCTACCGCCTTGAGAGGGCGGCGTCCTGGGCCACTAGACGACGGGACCCTACACACTGTCGTCAGATCCGGGGGGACCGGATCTGAAGCATCCCCCTGGAAGGGGATGCAGCTGGGGTACCAGGACTCGAACCTAGAATAACTGAACCAGAATCAGTCGTGTTGCCAATTACACCATACCCCACCGCGTTTGACCCCCTTGCGGGGCTCGCTGGCGACTCCGAAAGAATAGCCCAGGTTGGGGGTCAAGGCCAAAACGATTGGCGACGGCAGGATCCCCCTGGCGGCGGAGTGCAGCCGAGGGTCCGTTATGTAACGCTGATTTCGGAGATCTGTCCGCATGTGAGGAGACCACGCCTTGACCGAGAACCCGTTCTTCTCCCCCAGCACGCTGCCCTACAAGCTGCCCGACTTCACCCGGATCCGGGAGGAGCACTACCTGCCCGCCTTCGAGCGCGGCATGGCCGACCAGCTCCGGGAGGTCGAGGCGATCGCCGGGGACACCGGCCCGGCGACCTTCGCCAACACGGTCGAGGCCCTGGAACGCTCCGGCCAGATCCTGAAACGGACGGCGACGGTCTTCATGAGCATCGCCTCCTCCGACACGACCGACGGCATCCGGGAGATCGAGACCGAGGTTCTCCCCAAACTGACCAAGCACAGCGACGCCATCCACCTCAACCGCGCCCTCTACGCACGGATCAAGCAGGTCACCACGGAGGACCCGGAGGAGGCGTGGCTGCTGGAGAAATACCGCGAGGACTTCGTCCGGGCCGGCGCCGACCTGTCCGAGGCCGAGCAGGAGCGGCTCAAGGAGCTCAACGAGGAGCTGACCAGGACCGCCACCGCCTTCTCGCAGAACCTGCTGACGGCCTCCACCGCCTCGGCGCTGGTCGTCAAGGACGCCAAGGAGCTCGACGGGCTCTCCGAGAGCGCGATCAAGGCGATCGAGAAGGACGGCGAGTACGTCCTGCCGCTGCTCAACTTCACCAACCAGCCCGCCCTCGCCGAGCTGACCGACAGGCAGACCCGCAGGAGGCTGTACGAGCTGTCGGTGAGCCGGGCGCCGGAGAACTTCGACCTGGCCGTCAAGCTGGCGACGCTCCGGGCCGAGCGGGCCGCCCTGCTGGGCTACCCCAACCACGCCGCCTACTCCGTGGCCGACCAGACGGCCAAGACCACCGACGCCGTCGAGGAGATGCTCGGCAAGCTGGTGGGCCCGGCGGTGGCCAACGCCCGCCGCGAGGCCGAGCTGCTGAGCGAGCAGGCCGGCTTCCCCATCGAGGCGTGGGACTGGTCGTTCTACGCGGAGAAGGCGCGCAAGGCGCGCTACGACTTCGACAGCTCCGAGCTGCGCCCCTACTTCGAGCTGGACCGGGTGCTGCGGGACGGCGTCTTCCACGCCGCCGGCGAGCTGTACGGGATCACTTTCGCCGACCGGGACGACCTGACCGGCTACCACCCGGACGTGCGGATCTTCGAGGTGTTCAACGCCGACGGCTCACAGCTCGGCCTGTTCGTGTTCGACCCCTACGCCCGGCCCACCAAGCGGGGCGGCGCGTGGATGAACAACCTCGTGGACCAGTCGCACCTGTTCGGCGAGCTGCCCGTGGTGATGAACAACCTCAACATCACCAAGCCCGCCGAGGGCCCGACGCTGCTGACCTTCGACGAGGTCAACACCGCCTTCCACGAGTTCGGCCACGCCCTGCACGGACTGTTCTCCGACGTCCGCTTCCCCCGGGTCTCCGGCACCGAGGTGCCGCGCGACTTCGTGGAGTATCCCTCCCAGGTCAACGAGATGTGGGCGACCTGGCCGTCGGTCCTCGCCAACTTCGCCAGGCACCACGAGACCGGTGAGCCGGTGCCGGCGGAGCTGCTGGAGAAGATGAAGGCCGCCGAGAAGTTCAACCAGGGCTTCGCGACCGTGGAGTATCTCGCCGCGGCGCTGCTCGACTGGGCCTGGCACAAGCTCGCCCCCGGCGAGACCGTCGAGGACGCCGAGGCGTTCGAGGCCGCGGCCCTGGAGCGCGCGGGCATCGCCTTCGACCTGGTCCGCACGCGCTACCGGACCAACTACTTCGCGCACATCTTCTCCAGCGGCGTGGGCGGCTACAGCGCCGGCTACTACTCCTACATCTGGAGCGAGGTGCTGGACGCCGAGAGCGTCGAGTGGTTCAAGGAGAACGACGGCCTCAAGCGCGGCAACGGCGACCACTTCCGGTCCGCCCTGCTGTCGGTCGGCGGATCCATGGACGTGATGGCCGCCTTCCGCAACTTCCGCGGCCGCGACCCCCGCATCGAGCCCCTCCTGGAGCGCCGTGGCCTGCTGACCTGATCTCCGCCGCCCGCCGGGGCGGAGGCGCCTCCACCCCGGCGGGCGGTCAGGACTCCAGCTCGGCGACGGCCTCCCTGAGCCACCGCTTCTCGGCCTCACCGGTGGCCCGGGCGATCAGCAGCATGCCGCGGTGGAACGGGTCGGGGACCTCCTCGGCCCGCAGCGGCCGGCCGTCGCGGTAGAAGAAGCTGGCGGGGGCCTGCAGGAAGGCGAGGCGGCGGCGGAGCACCCCGGCCTGGTCCGCGCGGTCGGGCAGCTGGGCCAGGAAGGTCAGCAGGCCGAAGAAGCGGGTCTGGTCGCTGATGTCGAGGTCGGCGGGCTCCCGCAGCCGCCGCAGCAGCTCCGCCCGCCCGGCCTCGGTCAGGGTGAGGACCTGACGGCGGGCCGCGCCCGCCCCCTCCTCCTCGTGCCGCTCCACGAGCCCGCCCTTCTCCAGCCGGGCGATCGCCGGATAGAGGGCCCCGTCGCTGACCGGCCGCAGATGGCCGCTGAGCTGGAGGATCCGGGCCTTGAGCTCGTAGCCGTGCATCGGCCCCTCGCCGAGGAACCCCAGGATCGACAGGGTCAGGTCGCCGCTTGCCATGGAAGCATCGTAACGCTATACCTCTAAACGAGATAGCTCGAAACGAGGTGTTGCGTGAAACTGATCCGCCTTGCCCTGCCCGTCTACGTGGAGCTGCTGACCGCCGTGGTCGCGGTCGGCCTGATCGACCTGCTCTGGGTCTCCGGCCTGGGCAGCCGGGCCGTGGCCGCGGTGACGGTCGCGACCACCACCGAGCACCTCGCCCTGGGTGTCATCCTCGCCGTCCAGACCGGGACCACCGTCCTGGTCGGCAGGCGGGACGGCAGGGAGCCGGTCACGCCGGTGATCCGTACGGCGTGGCTGCTCTGGGCGGCGGCCAGCCTGGCGGTGGCGGTCCCCGGGGTGCTGCTGCGCGAGCCGCTCGCCCGGCTCTTCACCGGCGACGCCGCGACCGCCGCCCTGACCGCCGACTTCTACCTGGTCTCCCTGGCCGGGATCCCGATCTTCTTCGCCCAGTCGCTGACCGACGGGATCTTCAAGGGGCGCGGCGACACCACCACCCCGATGCGCACCGCCCTGCTCTGCAACGCGCTGGTGATCGTCCTCGACCCGCTGTTCATCTACGGCCTCAACCTCGGCGTCCAGGGGGCCGCAGCGGCGACCGTGCTGGCCCGGGCGGTCACCCTCGCCGTCGCGCTGACCCTTCTCCTGCGGCGGACGCCCCGCGACCGTACGGCCCGCGCGGACCGTACGGTCGCGGCGGAGATCGTCCGCACCGGCCTGCCCATGTCCGGGGACTTCCTGGCCCGGGCCCTGGCCGGCATGGTCCTGGTGGAGGTGGTCGGCGGGTCCGGCGTCGTGGCGCTGGCGGGCTACGGCATCGGGATGAAGATCATGCTGGCCGGGACGATGGCCTTCTACGCGCTCCGCCAGGCCGCCATGATCCAGACGGCCCGCTCCGGCGCGGCGGGGCCCGCCCTCGGGTACGGTCTGGCCGCGGGCCTGGTCGTCGCCGCCGCGCTCAACGCCGTCGCCGCGCCCGCGGTGGGACTGTTCACCGGCGATCCGGCGGTGGCCGCCGGGGCCGTGAGCTTCCTGCGCTGGATGACGCTCTATCTCGTCCCGTTCGGCGGCCTGATCGCCGTCGGCGGGGTGCTCCAGGCGAGCGGGAGGGGCGGCAGGCTGCTCACCGCCACGCTGACGGGTCTCGCGCTCCAGCTCCCCCTCGCCTACGCCCTGGGCGCCGCGCTCGGCCCCACGGGCGTCTGGCTGGCGATGGCGGCGGGAGCCGCGCTCTCGCTCGCCCTCACGCTCACCGCGGGGCCCGGCCGGCCGGACGGCTCCGCCGCCCCGGTCCCGGGCCCCGTCCGGCTGCCGCGGCTCAGCCCTGGAGCCTGGCGAGGGCGGCGCGGATCCGGTCCATCGAGCGCTCCCGGCCGAGCGCCTCGACCGACTCGAACAGCGGCAGGCCGACGGTCCGGCCGGTGACGGCCACCCGGACCGGGGCCTGGGCCTTGCCGAGCTTGAGGCCGTGCTCGGCCCCGACCTCCTCCAGCGCGGTCTTGAGCGACTCGGGGTCCATGTTGACCTTCTCCAGCCGGGCGAGGTAGCCGGTGAGGATCTCTGCGGCGGAGGTCTTCATGGCCTTGTCCCACGACGCCTGGTCGAAGACGGGCTCGTCCAGGAAGAGGAAGTCGACGTTCGCCGTGATCTCGGACAGGACCGCGATGCGGGTCTGGGCCAGCTCGGCGACCTTGGCGAAGGTCTCGCGGTCCCAGCTCGGGTCCAGCCACGGCTCGCAGCGGGCGATGAAGGTCGCCAGCGGCAGCGCCCGGATGTATTCGCCGTTGAACGCGCGGAGCTTCTTCTCGTCGAAGAAGGCCGGGGACGGGTTGACGTCCGACAGCTTGAACAGCGGCACCATCTCCGACCAGGGCATGATCTCCCGGTCGTCACCCGGGCCCCAGCCGAGCAGCATCAGGTAGTTGACCATGGCCTCGGCCAGGTAGCCCTCCTCGCGGTAGGACTCCAGGGCGACCTTGTCGCGGCGCTTGGACAGCTTCTGGCGCTTCTCGTTGACGATCACCGGCACGTGCGCCCAGGTGGGCGGGGTGACGCCGAGCGCCTCCCAGAGCAGCTGCTGCTTGGGCGTGTTGGACAGGTGCTCCTCGGCGCGGACCACGTGGCTGATCCGCATCTCGATGTCGTCGACCACGTTGGCCAGCACGAACAGCGGGGAGCCGTCGGCGCGGGCGACGACGAAGTCCTCCATCGCGTTGTTGGGGAACTCGACCGTGCCGCGGACCAGGTCCTCGACCACGGTGACGCCGTCGTCGGGGGTGCGGAAGCGGACCGCGCCCTCGGCCAGGCCCCGGTCACGGCAGAAGCCGTCGTAGCCCTTGTGCTCCGAGCCGGTGCGGGCCTTCACCTCGTCGCGGGTGCAGGTGCAGAAGTAGGCCCGGCCGCCGGCGACCAGCTTGGCGACCGCCTCGCGGTGCTGCTCCTCGTAGGCCGACTGGAAGTAGGGGCCCTCGAAGAACGGGCTGTCGCCGTTGATGCCGATCCACGCCAGCGCGGAGATGATGCCCTCGGTCCACTCGGGCCGGTTGCGGGCGGCGTCGGTGTCCTCGATGCGGAGCACGAACGTGCCGCCGGACTGCTCGGCCAGCGCCCAGTTGAACAGCGCCGAGCGGGCGCCGCCCACGTGGAACATGCCGGTGGGGGAGGGAGCGAAACGAACCCTAATCACGGGAGACCACCCGGTTGGTGAGAGTGCCGATTCCTTCGATGCCGACGCTGACCTCGTCGCCGATGTCCAGCGGACCGACCCCCTCGGGAGTCCCGGTGAGGATGACGTCGCCGGGGATCAGGGTCATGACCGCGCTCACGTGGGCGATCAGCGTCGGGATGTCGTACATGAGCTTGGAGGTGCGCGAGCTCTGCTTGATCTCGCCGTTCACCGTCGTGGTGATGCCCAGGTCGCCCGGGTCGAGCTCGGTCTGGATCCACGGGCCGAGCGGGCAGAAGGTGTCGAAGCCCTTGGCGCGGGTGAACTGGACGTCCTTCTTCTGCAGGTCCCGGGCCGTGACGTCGTTGGCACAGGTGTAGCCGAAGATGACCTCGTGGGCCCGCTCCGCGGGGACCTCCCGGCAGAGCCTGCCGATGACCACCGCCAGCTCGCCCTCGAAGTCGACCCGCCGCGACAGCCCCGTCGGGTAGGCGATGGCCTCCCCCGAACCGATCACCGAGGTGGACGGCTTCAGGAAGACCAGCGGCTCGTCGGGGACGTCGCCGCCCATCTCGCGGGCGTGGTCGGCGTAGTTTCTGCCGATCGCGACGACCTTGCTGGGCAGCATGGGCGCGACCAGCTTGACCTGCGAGAGCGAGTGACGCTCACCGGTGAACTGGATCGGGCCGAAGGGATGGCCGGAGATCGCGGAGACGAACTCCTCGCCGGGCCCGCCCTCGACCACGCCGAATCCGACACCCTCACCTGTGGAGAACCTCGCTATACGCACACGACAAGGCTAGTCGGGCCCGGGGTCCCGCCGGACCGCCGCCCGGCGCCGGGCCGCGGCGTGTCCGCCGTACGGCGCGCAGGCCGTCGCACACCTTCACGGGGAACCCTGGGGCGGGTCAGCCTCAGCGCACCCCACTGACCGGACTTCTCGCACATATCCATGATTACTCCAGAAAAAGGTATGTCCTGGTTGCTGTTCTTATGGGGGGTATTAAACCCAGTAAGCAACTTCGGGGAAGACTCGATCTTCCCCCGGGGGAAGGAACCGACGTGACCGAAGCCAACCCGGTGAGCACGCCGTCAAGGGGCGACGAGAGCACGGTGCCGCGGGCCCGGACCGACAGTCCTGGAGGCCGAGGGGATCTGATGACCCCCAAGGGCAACACGAGCATCGACAGCGGGGTCGTCGCGAAGATCGCGGGCCTGGCCGCCCGCGAGGTCGCGGGCGTCTACGACATGGGCGCCGGCACCGCACGGGCGCTCGGCGCGGTCCGCGGCATGGTGGGCGGCGACAGGAGCGTCACACAGGGCGTGTCGGTCGAGGTGGGCGAGCGGCAGGCGGCGGTCGACCTCGACCTGGTGGTCGAGTACGGCGTGGCCATCCCCGACGTCGCCGCCGCCGTGCGCCGCAACGTGATCACGGCTGTCGAGCGCATGACGGGCCTTGAGGTGACCGAGGTCAACATCAAGGTCGACGACGTCCACATGCCCGGCCAGGAGAAGGAAGGCGACAGGGGCAGGGCGGAGGAGGCCGAACCGGGACCGCGCGTCCAGTGAGCGACCTCGCCCACGAGATAGCCGACGCCGTACGGCGCTGCCCCGACGTCGCCGACCTGTCGAGCGGCCCGTTCGGGACCGTGGCGACCTACCTGCCTGGCGAGCGGGTGTCCGGCGTCGCCGTACGCGACCACGAGGTGGAGGTCGCCATCGTCGTCCAGATGGGACGGCCCCTCCCGGAGATCGCGCAAGAGGTGCGGACGGCGCTCGCCCCTCTGGTGGGCGACCGTCCGGTGAACGTCTATATCGGAGGTATTCGATGAACCAGTTCCCCATGTGGAGCATGGTCGGCATGCTCGTCGGCGTCGCCCTGGGCTTCGCGGCGGCCTTCGGTGGTCTCGGCGCGTTTCTCCTGGTGCTCGTCCTGGGCGCCGTCGGACTCCTCGTCGGCCGCATCGTCGACAGCGGCGAGATCGACCTGTCCCGGCTGGGCATGAGGCGGCAATGACCACCCCGGTCGGACACCGCGCCACGCCCTCCGAGACCCCCACCGACGTGCGCGGTCTCCCCGCGCAGCGGCCGGGCGGCACCTCGCCCGGCGACGCGGCCCGGTCCGCCGCGCCGGCCCGGCGGGTCCGGCCGGCCGTACCGGCCGAGCGGCGCGGCAGGACGGACATCCCGGAGCGGGTGGTCTCGCGCATCGCGGCCCGCGCGGCCGGGGAGGTGGCGCGGGTGCGCGAGGTCCGCGAGCGGGGGCCGCTGACCTTCACCGGACGCACCCGCGCCACCGTGGACGGGGACCTCACCGTGCTGAGGCTGGAGGTGTCGGTGGATTACCCCGCGCCGCTCCGGCAGGTCACCGAGGCGGTCCGGCGGCACGTCGCCGACCGGGTCGCCCTGCTGACCGGCCTGCACATCGGCCACATCGACATCGCCGTGACCGGCGTGGTGCCGCCCCTGCCGGAGGACGGCCCGTGACGGCCACCCCCGGTGCGCCCGGTCCCGCCTCCGGGCCGGGCCCCGCACCGCGGCCACCTGCCGCACCCGGCGCGGAGCTCACGGAACAGGCCCCACCGCCCCCGCCCGCCGGGATCCAGCGGAACCGGGCGGCCGACCGGGCGGCGAGCCGGGCCTTCCGTCCGCGCCGGGTGGTCCCCGCGGTGATCACCGCGGCCCTGATGACCGTGATCGGCGTCCTGGTCGCGGTGGAGACGGTCTCCGCGCTCCTCGGCCGCCCGGTGCGCTGGGTGCCCTACGACAGGATGCTGAGCTGGGCGTCCTCGACGCCGTGGAACGACCCGCGGGTGATGGCGGGGGCGAGCGTGGTCACCGCGCTGGGGCTGCTGCTGGTGCTGCTCGCGCTCGTGCCCGGACAGCCCAGGCTCATCCCCGCACGGACCGGCGACCCCGACCTGATCATCGGCGTGCGGCGCCACGGCTTCACCCGCGCCCTGGCCCACGCGGCCCGGCGGGTGCAGGGGATCGATCGCGCCCATGTGAGACTGCGCGGCCGGACCGCGCAGGTGACGGTGGACAGTCACATGTGGGACGTCACCGGGCTGGCGGAGGCCGTACGGCTGGCCGTCACCGAGCGGATCACCGCGCTCTCCCCGGTCGACGACTACGCCGTACGCGTGAACCTGCGAGGAAAGTGACCGCCATGGACAGGAAGACCGCGAGGGGCAACCGGCTGGGACTGCTCATCATGGGGCTGCTGCTGACGGCCCTCGGCGGCCTCGCGGTCGCCCGCGGCGCGGGCGCGCTCCCGCGGTCCTTGGCGCCCGCCCACGAGCCGCTCCTCGGCGCCCCGGTGCGCGAGGCGTTCACCCGCGACGGCCCGTGGCCGTGGTGGGCGCTCGCCGCCGGCGGGACCGTGCTCGCCCTCCTCGGCCTGCGCTGGCTGCTGGTCCAGGGCCGGCACACCAGGCTGGGCGACATCCGCCTGGCCGGCGGCCCCGGGGGGGTCACCGACATCGACGCCGGCAGCGTGTCCGACGCGCTGGCCGCCGACGTCAGCGCCCACCCCGCGATCCTCGGCGCCAGCGCCACCATGGTCGGCACGCAGGCGAACCCGGCGGTACGGCTGCGCGTGGTGGCCGACGAGAACCTCCCGATGAGCGCGATCCGCGAGCAGTTGGACGGGGTGGCCGTCCCGCGCATGCGCCAGGCGCTGGAGACCGAGCACATCCCGGCCGTCGCCCAGGTGAGCCTGGAGGAACCGCCACGGGCCCGCAGGACCGTCGCCTGACCGGACGGCGCCCTCCCCGGAAGTCTTTCCGGCGGCGCTCACGGTGCGGCTCCGGCCGGTGGGGCAGGATGGTTTCATGAGCGTTGTCAAGATCAATGTGCTGACCGTCCCCGCCGAGCAGCGCGAGGAGCTCGAACGCCGCTTCTCCGGGCGGGCCGGGATCGTGGAGTCGGCCGACGGCTTCGAGTGGTTCGAACTGCTCCGCCCGGTGGAGGGCACCGAGCAGTACCTCGTCTACACCCGCTGGAGGTCCGAGGAGGACTTCACCCGGTGGACGGAGAGCCAGGCCTTCCAGCGGGGTCACGCCCAGGCCGCCGCGGCCCCGGGCGCGCAGGGTCACGGCCATGCCGAGGCCCAGGCTCAGGGCCACGGCCACGGCCAGGGTCCGGCCGCGACCGCGGCCACGCTCTGGTCGTTCGAGGTGGTGCAGAGCACCGGTCCCAAGGACGGCTCCTGACCGGGTGATCCGCCCCCGGCCCGCCCGGGGCGCCGCCGTCTCCACGGCGCTCGGCGCGAGGGGGTGACGGCCGGCCTGGACAGGGCGGGCGTCAGCGGTCCAGCACGTTCGCCCGGATGCGGTCGGCGACGCCGCCGCGGACGAACACGCCGGCCAGGCTGTCCGGCTTGCGCGCGGCCTGGTCCCTGAAGCACGCGATGAACTCCTCGCCGAGCCCCAGCCGCGGGTAGCGCTCCAGCACCTCGGCCCGGAGCTCGGCCGGGAAGTCCTCCGGCCGGCGGCCGGAGACGTCCAGCGCGGTCGACAGCTCCAGCAGGTGGCCCTCGGGGTCCTGGGAGACATCCACCTTGTCCCACATGTGCCGCACGATCACCTCGGAGGCGCGCACCCGCCGCTCGACGGGCCACCCGGCCCCGGCGCCGAAGACCCACGCGAGGTGCCCGCCGGCCTCCTCGAACGGCACGGTGTGGCTGTCGAACTCCTTGACCAGTCCGATGTCGTGCAGCATCGACGAGACGTACAGCAGCTCGGCGTCGAAGGCGATGTCGTTCATCGCCGCGTAGGCCGCCGCCCACAGGTAGGCCCGCACCGAGTGGTTCAGCAGGGCCGGCGAGCAGTAGGCGGTGGCGACCTCCAGCGCGCCGCGGGTGGCGGAGGTGTCGGGGATCACGATGTCGGCGAATCTCATGGGTCCATCCTGCGCCGCCGCGGGCACGGCCCGTGAGTGGCCGGGAAGCCAACTGTCGATAGGATCGCGCCATGGGGTTCAGGACGGTCGCGGTGCTGCTGTTCGACGAGATACCGCTGTTCGAGGCGTCGGTGCCGATCGCGGTCTTCGGGGAGCGGCGGGTCTCGCTGCCGGAGTTCGACGTGCGCGCGGTGTCCGCCGAGGGCGGTCCGGTCCGCTCCGACATCGGCATCGCCCTGGCCGCGCCCCACGGCCTGGAGGCCGTGGACGAGGCGGATCTGGTGATCGTGCCGACCTGGCGGCGCCCGCTCGGCCGTCCGCCGGCGCAGGAGGCGCTGGAGGCGCTGCGCCGGGCCCACGGGCGCGGGGCGACGGTGGTCGGCCTCTGCCTCGGCACGTTCGTCCTGGCCGCCGCCGGCCTGCTGGACGGGCGCACGGCCACCACGCACTGGCGCTACGCCCCGCTGCTCGCCTCGGCCCATCCGCGGATCCGGGTCGAGCCCGATGTGCTCTACGTGGACGAGGGCGACATCCTGACCTCCGCGGGCAGCGCGGGCGGCATCGACCTCTGCCTGCACCTCGTCCGCCGGACGTACGGCTCGCGGACGGCCAACGACATCGCCCGGAGCCTGGTGGTGCCGCCGCACCGGGCCGGCGGCCAGGCACAGTACATCGACCACCCGGTGCCGCCGCCCTCCGACGGCGACCCGCTCGGCGAGACCCTCGACTGGGCCCTGCGCCATCTGGACCAGGAGCTCACCGTGGACGCGCTGTCCGCCCGCGCCCTGATGAGCCGCCGCACCTTCGACCGGCGCTTCCGCCAGGTCACCGGGACCACGCCCACCCAGTGGCTGCTGCACCAGCGGATCCTGCACGCCCAGCGGCTGCTGGAGACGACGCGGGAGCCGGTCGAGCGGGTGGCCCGCAGCGTGGGGTTCGCCTCGGCGGTGGCCCTGCGGCCCCACTTCCGCCGCCAGGTCGGGGTCTCCCCCACCGCCTACCGGGAGACCTTCGGCGACCCCGGCACGGCGGGCGCGGCGGCGCCCGCGGAGGAGCGACCGGCCGCCCGCGGACTGGCCTGATCGTCGCGGTGGATGGCCGGAAGGGCTATCACTCCGGCACGGCCCGCCCGGCCATGCTTAGGGACATGAAGCGAGCACTGATCGTCATCGACGTCCAGAACGAATATTTCACCGGCAACCTGCCCATCGCCTACCCTCCGCGCGAGGAGAGCCTGGCCAACATCCTCACCGCCATGGACACCGCGCGCGAGCACGGCGTCCCGGTGATCGTGGTCAGGCACTCCGCACCCGCCGAGTCCCCGCTGTTCGCCACCGGCGGCCACTCCTGGGAGCTGCACGAGGAGGTGGCGCGCAGGCCGTACGACCACCTGATGGACAAGACGATGGCCTCGTCCTTCGCCAAGACCGACCTGGCCGGGTGGCTGGACGCCCAGGGGGTCGACACGCTGACCGTCGCCGGATACATGACCCAGAACTGCGACGAGTCGACCGCCCGCGACGCCTTCCACCGGGGCATGGCCGTGGAGTTCCTGTCGGACGCGACCGGCACGCTCGCCCTGTCGAACCGGGCCGGCCGCGTGACGGCCGAGGAGCTGCACAACAACGTGCTGGTGGTGATGGGCTCCAACTTCGCCTCGGTGGCCACCACCGCCGAATGGGCCGACGCGGTCAAGTCCGGCACCTCCCTGCCCCGCCCGAGCATCTGGGCCAGCACCCGGGCCGCAGCGGAGTGACCGTACCCGCGAGGGTGCGCCGGTGGCTGGACCGAGGAGCGAGGGAGCCCGCGAGGGCGCGCCCTGAGAAGTGAGGGAAGCCACCGGCCACCGGCGCCCGAGCCGCGACGCACAGCGTCGCGGACAGACAGGCGTCGCCGTCGAAGGCGCCTTAAACGCCGGGCTCGCATCTAGTTGCTAACGATGTACCGGAAGAGGCTCACCCAGCTTGACCGGTTTGGTGGGATTCGGTCAGCATGATCCGCCCTCTTCGTCTGGCCTGGAAGGAACTGGCGTGCGCCGCCGCACCAAAGCACTCACTCTCTCCCTCGCCCTTCTCATGACCTGCGGCGTGGTGGCCGGCACAGCGGAGGCCTCGGACAAGGTCAAACGCACGAGCGAGTGCCAGGGCGACTGGTTACCGGCGACCCCGACGGCGCCGGACATCATGAGCGGCGAGCTGGAGTTCCTGAACCTGTCCCCGGTGAAGGTGGGCAAGGACGTCAACTGGCGCACCGACCCCTACCGCAACCGCTCGTGGAGCATGGTCTTCCACTCGCTGCGCTGGATGGGCCGCCTGGTCGCCGACTACGAGACGACCGGGCAGACGGCCTATCTGACCCGCGCCACGGAGATCGCCAAGGACTGGGTGGCGGACAACCCCCGCCGGGGCGGCGCCAAGGCCAGCCCGTACGCCTGGCAGGAGCATCCGATCGCGCTGCGCGCCCCCGCGCTGGTCTGCCTCAGCAAGCACGTCAGCGCGTCCTGGCTGACCAGGAGCCTGGCCGAGCACGCCAAGGTGCTGTCCGACCCGAGCCTGTACGAGAAGGGCCACAACCACGGCATCGACCAGGACATCGCGCTGCTGGGCATCGGCTGCCGCTACGGCAACCGCGCGTGGTCCGGTCTGGCCGTCAGGCGGCTGACCGAGACGGTGAAGCTGGACGTCGACTCCCAGGGGGCGCTGCGCGAGCAGGCCCCGCGCTACGCGATCTACGTCCACGAGCGCCTCAAGGTCGCGATGGACGGGATCAGGGAGTGCGGCCGGAAGGTGCCCGCCGAGATCACCCGGCGCTGGGAGTCGCTGGAGGACTTCATCTCCCACTCGACCCAGCCCAACGGGTTCATGGTCCCGATCGGGGACGGCGGCGCGGATGTGCGGCCGGTCGGGTACGACCACTCGAAGAAGACCGTGCGGGTGTTCGGCAACGGCTACGTCTACGGGCGCACCGCCTGGGACAAGCCCGAGTCGGCGTTCTACTCCATCCGCTTCGGTCCCGGCCTGAAGTATCACGGCCACGAGGACCACCTCGGCGTGACCTACTACGCCCAGGGCCGTGACGTCCTGGTCGACGTCGGCTTCCACTCCTACGAGAACAGCGGCTACCGCCGCTGGACGATGTCCCCGGAGGCGCACAACACGCCGTCCGTCGTCGGCGCCCGGTTCCGGGGCAGGACCGCCACCACCCTGAGCAGGTCCTCGATCGGGGAGGACCGGCAGAGCTACCGGCTGACCGACAGGGCCTACGGCGTGCCCAGGACCCGCTCGGTGCTGGTCAACCACGGAGACGACGTGATGGCCGTGCTGGACACGGTCCCCAAGGGCTCCCGGGTCCGCAACCTCTGGCACTTCGCCCCCGGGCTGTCCACCGTCTCGGACACCGGCGGCCGGGTCGTGTTGAAGGACAAGAGCGGCTGGAAGGCGACGCTGGTCCAGGTGTCGATGCCGTCCTGCGAGCCGGTGAGCGGGCTGCAGGTGGTCCGCGGCCGGACGAACCCCTACCAGGGCTGGGTCTCCCCCGCCTACCTGCAGAAGCAGGCCGCCCCGGCGGTCGTCTCCCCCGCCTCCGCGGGCGCGCTGCTCACCGTCGTGGTGCCGGGCACCGACAAGCCCTCACTCTCCTGCTCCGGCGGCAAGGTGAGCCTGAAGACGTCCGAGGGCTCGGTCAGCTTCAAGGTCAGCGGCGCCGACCTCTCCTGAGCGCCGCTCCGCCGGGCCCCGGGCCCGGCGGAGCCCGAGGCGGGGCCGGGCCGTCCCGGCCCCGCACGGCACCTGCCCGGCGCAGACCTGTCCCGCGGGGTACGGCCGGCCCGCCCCGCCGGGGTACGGCCGAGCCCGCCCCGTGGGGACGCCGGCCCGGGCCGTGCCCCCGCGGGGCCCGGATCAGTCCGCGGCGTGGCCGGCCCGGACCAGGCCGTAGGTGACGGCCTGCTCAAGGGCCTGCCAGGACGCCTCGATGATGTTCTCGTCGACTCCGACGGTGGCCCACTCGCCGGTCGCGTCGCTGGAGGTGATGAGCACGCGCGTTATCGCGTCGGTGCCGTGGGTGCCCTCCAGGATCCGCACCTTGAAGTCGATCAGCTCGACCTCGGCCAGCTCGGGGTAGAGCTTCTCCAGCCCCAGCCGCACGGCCCTGTCCAGGGCGTTGACCGGGCCGTTGCCCTCGCCGGTGGCGACGATGCGCTCGCCCTTGGTGTGCAGCTTGACCGTGGCCTCGCTGACCAGCTCGCCGCCGCGGGTCCGCTCGACGATCACCCGCCAGGACTCCACCGTGAAGTGGCGTCGGCGCTCGCCCGCCACGGTGTCGCGCAGCAGCAGCTCGAAGGAGGCGTCGGCGGCCTCGAAGGTGTAGCCCTTGGACTCCATGTCCTTGACCCGCTCCACCAGGTCGCGCGAGGTCTCCGGCGACAGCTCGTAGCCCAGCTCGCGGCCCTTGAGCTCGACGGAGGCGCGGCCGGCCATGTCGGAGACGAGCATGCGCATGTCGTTGCCGACCTGGGCCGGATCGATGTGCTGGTAGAGGTTGGGGTCCACCTTGATGGCGCTGGCGTGCAGCCCCGCCTTGTGCGCGAAGGCGGAGACGCCCACGTAGGGGGCGTGGGAGTTCGGGGTGACGTTGGTGACCTCGGTGATCGCGTGCGCGATCCGGGTCATGTCGGCCAGCGACTCCTGCGGGACGAGGTCGAAGCCCCGCTTGAGCTGGAGGTTGGCCACGACGGTGAACAGGTTGGCGTTGCCGGAGCGCTCGCCGTAGCCGTTGGCGCAGCCCTGCACGTGGGTGGCGCCCGCCCGCACCGCGGCCAGGGTGTTGGCCACCGCGCAGCCGGTGTCGTCGTGGCAGTGGATGCCGATCCGCGCGGAGGTCTGCACGGCCGCGTGCACGACCTCGGCGAGTTCGTCGGGGAGCATGCCGCCGTTGGTGTCGCACAGGGCGATGACCGAGGCCCCCGCCTCGGCGGCGGTGCGCAGGACCTCCAGCGCGTAGGCTGGATTGGACGCGTAGCCGTCGAAGAAGTGCTCGGCGTCGAGGAAGACCCGCTGTCCCTCCGCACGAAGGTGAGAGACCGTGTCGCGGATCATCGCGAGGTTCTCCTGGAGAGTCGTACGGAGGGCCAGCTCCACGTGCCGGTCGTGACTCTTGGCGACAAGGGTCACGACCGGCGCGCCGGATTCGCGCAGGGCGGCCACCAACGGGTCGTCGGCTGCCTTCACACCGGCTCGGCGGGTCGCACCGAACGCGGCGAGCTGCGCGTGCTTCAGGTCGAGCTCTGTTTGAGCCCGCCTGAAGAACTCTGTGTCCTTGGGGTTGGCGCCCGGCCAGCCCCCTTCGATGAAGCCGACGCCCAGACCGTCCAAGTGGCGGGCGATGGCCAGCTTGTCGACCACCGTGAGGTTGAGGCCCTCCTGCTGGGCGCCGTCACGGAGTGTGGTGTCGTACACGTGGAAGCGGTCGTCGGCCATGTCAGTCTCCTTCGCGGGGTTCGATGATTCGCCGCGCGCTCATCCGGCTTCGAAAAACAAAAAAACCCCTCACGGACGTGAGAGGTCTGCGCGCTGGCGGTGTCCCTTTTCAGCCAGCGCGCCTGCCGATAATGAGCAGACCGTAGAACATGATGCTCTGGAGTCTGCCACACGCTGACACCATTTGACACATCGATCTCACGATCCGAGATATACGGTCCGCCGACACGGGCTCGGACCTCAGCCGCGAACCGGCCGCCGGTGGCGACAATGGCCCCATGAAGGCGACTTATCTCGACCCTGCCGTCGGGCAGTATCTGCTCGCGCACACCACCCGGCCCGACGATGTGCTCGACGCGCTCGCCGTGGAGACCCGCGAGGCCACCGGCGACAGCGCGGTCATGCAGCTCTCCCCCGACCAGGGGCCGTTCCTCACCATGATCACCCAGCTCAGCCGCGCCGGGAACGTGGTGGAGGTGGGCACCTTCACCGGCTACTCGTCCATCTGCCTGGCCCGGGGCCTGGCGCCGGGCGGCAGGTTGACCTGCTTCGACCTCAGCGAGGAGTGGACGGCGATCGCCCAGCGCTACTGGGACAAGGCCGGGGTCGCCGACCGGGTGGAGCTGAGGATCGGCCCGGCCGCCGAGCGCCTGGAGGAGCTGCCCGGCGGGCAGAGCGTGGACCTGGCGTTCATCGACGCCGACAAGGCCGGCTACCCCGTCTACTACGAGATCCTGCTGTCCCGCCTCGCCCCGGGCGGCCTGATCCTCGCCGACAACACCCTGTGGAGCGGGCGGGTCGCCGACCCCACCGCCGACGACGACGACACCCGGGCCATCCGCGAGTTCAACGACATGGTCATGGCCGACGACCGGGTGACCTCGCTGATGCTCCCCATCGCCGACGGGCTCACCATGATTCGAAAGCACTGACGAGGAGTTCCCCGAATCCCGGACGGGCGCGAACTTTACGGTTACTTTGAGTCGCGTGTCAAACACGTTGCGCCCACCCGCGCGGAGGGGAAGATTGAGACCATGGCCAAAGTTCTGGAACGACCGACTGCGGATCCACCGCAAGAGGATCTCCGCGACGAGCTCGCGAGACGGCTGCCAGAGGTGCGCGAAAGATGTCCCGGCCGGCGTGTCGAGCTCATCAACGGCCGGATCGTGGTGAGGGAGTTGCCCACCGACAGCCACAACGACATCGTCTTCTGGATCATCACCCAGCTCGTCGGCATCGTGACCGGACAAGGCTGGAAGATCTGGCCCGACATCACACTCCACCTCGGCCCGCAGACCGACCGATACCGTCCTGATCTCACCGTCGTGCCCTCCAATCCCAGGATGTGGGACAAGAACGAGGTCTACGGCGATGTCACCCTGCTCGTGGTGGAGGTGGTCTCCCCGAGCAGCGTCAACGACGATCACGTCATCAAGCCACGCAACTGCGCGCAGGCGGGTGTGCCGCTCTATCTCGTTGTCGACGCCTTCGACGAGCAGGTCCGACTCCTCAGCCATCCCAGCCAGAAGGGATATCGGCAAGAGGTCATCGTCAAGTTCGGCGGCTCTCTGGACCTACCGGAGCCGTGGAATGTGACGATCGACACCGACAACCTGCCCAGAGTCTAGAACTTCCGGCGAGGAGAGCCCGGCCAGGTGGGAGGCCGGGCTCTTCTCGTGTCCGGGTCAGCAGATCTTGTGGACCCAGCCGTGGGCGTCGGGGCGGGAACCGTACTGGATGCCGACCAGCTCCTCGCGGATCCTGGCCGTGACGGGGCCCTGGGTGCCGTCACCGACCGTCCAGGCGCGGTCGGCGCCCTTGACCGAGCCGACGGGGGTCACGACCGCCGCGGTGCCGCAGGCGAAGACCTCGGTGAGCTCGCCGGACTCGCAGCCCGCCTGCCACTCCTCGATCGACAGACGCCCCTCCTCGGCGGTCAGGCCCAGCTCGGAGGCGAGGGCGAGGATCGAGTCGCGGGTGATGCCGGGCAGGAGCGTGCCGGTGAGGGCCGGGGTGAGCAGGCGGTCGCCGTAGACGAAGAACAGGTTCATCCCGCCCATCTCCTCGACGTAGCGGTGCTCGGCCGCGTCGAGCCAGACCACCTGGTCACAGCCCTGCTCGACGGCCTGGCGCTGGGCGACGAAGGCCGCCGCGTAGTTGCCGCCGCACTTGGCGAAGCCGGTGCCGCCGGGGGCGGCGCGGGTGTATTCGGTGGACAGCCAGACCGAGACGGCCTTGCTCCCGCCGAAGTAGGCGGCCGCCGGGGAGGCGATCACCATGTAGCGGTAGGTCCGGGACGGGTAGTTGACGCCGAGCGCGGCCTGCGTGGCGATCATGAAGGGGCGCAGGTAGAGGCTGTGCCCCGGGGTGGTGGGGACCCACTCGCGATCGGTCTGGACGAGGAGCTCCAGCGACTCGACGAACGCCTCCTCGGGCAGCTCCGGCATGGCCATCCGCACCGCCGACTGGTTGAAGCGGGCGGCGTTGGCGTAGGGCCGGAAGGCCGCGATCGCGCCGCCGTCCTGGCGGTATGCCTTCAGGCCCTCGAAGAGCTCCTGGGCGTAGTGGAAGACCGCGGTCGCCGGGTCCAGGCTCAGCGGGCCGTACGGCATGAGCCGCGCGTCGTGCCAGCCCTCTCCCTCGGTGTAGTCGATCGAGATCATGTGATCGGTGAATGTCTGCCCGAACCCGGGGCTCGCCAGTACCTGCTCACGCTCGGCTGCGGTGCGAGCGTGGTCGGAGAGCTGCACGTCGAAGCTGAGCTTCTGAGCGGTGGTCATGGCGGAGATCCTTCTCTTGAGGCGGTCTGCCCTTGGGTCCATTCTGCGGTGGACTCAGGTAACGGGAAACTACTGCATCTATGTCGAAAACCGGCACTGCAGGGATAAACGAAGACGCGCCTGGCGGCTCCAGTGAGCCGCCAGACGCGTCTGAGTGGGGGAGGCGGCTCTGTCAGCCGGCTACTCGGGCGGTGATGTCGTCACCGATCTCGTGAGTGGTCCGGCCGGTCCAGCCGGTAAGCCGCTCGACCAGGTCGTCGGCGACGGCCTGCTCGACCTTGGCGGCCTCGTCGGCCAGTCCGAGGTGGTCCAGGAGCATGGCGACCGACAGGATCGTGGCGGTCGGGTCGGCCTTGCCCTGACCCGCGATGTCGGGGGCGCTGCCGTGGACCGGCTCGAACATGCTCGGCGCGGTCCGGTCGGGGTTGATGTTGCCGCTGGCCGCCAGGCCGATGCCGCCGGCGACGGCGGCGCCGATGTCGGTGATGATGTCGCCGAAGAGGTTGTCGGTGACGATCACGTCGAACCGCTCCGGCTGGGTGACGAAGAACATCGAGGCCGCGTCGACGTGGCAGTAGTCGGTCTGGACGTCGGGGTATTCCAGACCGACCCGGTCGAACGTGCGGGCCCAGAGGTCACCGGCGTAGGTGAGCACGTTGGTCTTGTGGACCAGCGTCAGCTTCTTGCGGGGACGGCCGAGCGCCTTGTCGAAGGCGTAGCGGACGACGCGCTCGACGCCGAAGGCGGTGTTCAGCGACTCCTGGGTGGCGACCTCGTGCGGGGTGCCGCGGCGCAGCACGCCGCCCGCGCCCGCGTAGAGGCTCTCGGTGCCCTCACGGACGACGACCATGTCGATGTCTTCGGGGCGGGCCTTGCCCAGCGGGGTCTCGACGCCGGGGAAGAGCTTGACCGGGCGGAGGTTGACGTAGTGGTCGAGCTCGAAGCGGAGCCTGAGCAGCAGGTCGCGCTCCAGGATGCCCGGCGGCACGCTGGGGTCGCCGATCGCGCCGAGCAGGATCGCGTCGTATCCGCGCAGCTCGTCCAGGACCGCGTCGGTAAGGGTCTCACCGGTCCGGTGGTAGCGCTTGGCGCCGAGATCGTAGGTGACGGTCTCCACCTTCGTGCCGACCGCTTCGAGCACCTTCAGGCCCTCGGTGACGACCTCGACTCCGATCCCGTCCCCGGGGATGACTGCCAGACGAATGTTGCGCGAATCCATGCAGGCACCTTACCGGTCCGTCTCGGTAATCGAACACCGATCTCACCCATCGGACATTTTCGCGCGTACGGGACTCATGATCCACAGCCGTCCCGGCCGCTATGATCCCTTTGTCCGCTTTTGCGACGTATTGACCCTTTCGTTAAGTTTCGTTATGGTCCTCTGCATTCGAACCGATGCCTAATCCGCCGGGCCGTCCCCCCTTTCGGCCTGCGCGGAGCCGGGGAACCACTTCCGGGACCCACGGCCGCCCAGGACTCCGCGCTTCGCATGGCGGAGCCATGTCCTGAGCCGCCTTCACGGGTCCCTTGGGGCGAATCAGCGCTTCGCGCGCCGTAGGGCGGCCTCCACGCCCGAGCCCGACAGCTAACCCGGCCGGCCCTATGGAAGGAAGCATCCTGTCCGGCAAGATTCACCCCCGCGTCCTGTCCCTGTTCGTCGCCGGCGCCGCCGTGCTCGCGACCCCGTCCCTCGCGCTGGCCGACTCCCCCAAGGCCGACTCTCCCAAGGCTGACGCCCCCGCGCCCATCACCGCCACCGCGCCGCTGACCGGGCCCAAGCTCAAGGAGATCATCACCAAGAAGGCCCCCGTGCCCGCCTGGAAGCAGGCCGTGAAGTGGGCCATGTCCAAGCGCGGCACGCCCTACGTCTGGGGCGGCACCGGCAACGGCGGCTTCGACTGCTCCGGCCTGATGCTCCGCGCCTACGGCGCCGCCGGGATCAAGCTGCCCCGCGTGGCCGCCGCCCAGTACGCGGCGTTCTCCAAGAAGGTCTCCTGGAAGAACCTCAAGCCCGGTGACCTCGTCTTCTTCCACAACCTCGGGCACGTCGGCATGATCACCAAGCCGGGTTACATGGTCCACGCCCCGCAGACCGGCGACGTGGTCAAGGAGGAGAAGCTCAACTCCTGGCGTCGCAGCACGTTCGTCGGCGGCGTCCGTCCCGACCGCACGGGCGTCAAGCTCGCCGCCGAACAGGCCAAGCTCGCGGCCCAGCCCGCCCCCACGATGCTCCAGGCCACCCCCTGATCCCCGGAGGGCGCCGGTCACCCGGACCGGCGCCCCGCAGGTCGGATGAGAGCCCTACCCGGCTAGCGGGTGGGAGCGCCCCCGTTGTCGCGGCGGTCCAGGGCGGTCTGGAGCGCGTCGGCGGCCTCGTCTTCGGCGTCTTCGGGACGGTTCCAGGGATACATGTCGTACATGGCGATTCTCATCTCGGTCGCATGCGGGCAGGGAGAGATGGTCCGGACTCCGGTCACGGATCGGACCGGGCCTGAGTGCCGCGGGTCCGGATCGCGGACCGGCGGCGCGGGGCCGGCGTGCGCCACCACACCGCGGCGGGCTGCCGGCCTGCCCTGTCAGGCCCCGCCGCGGCAGGTAATGAGTGCGAGAACCTGGCGCATTTCCTGCCAGGTTACCCGCCCGTACGGACAGCGTCCCGCACTCCGTACACACTTCTCACATGCTGAGACACACAACGGCTGCCGCCCCCGGCTTCCCGGGGACGGCAGCCGTCGCCGTGCGCGCTAGTCGGCCAGGTCGACCGAGCGGCCGCTGTCGGCGCCGATCTCGGCGCCGATCACGTCGAGCACGTCGGCCGGGATGGCGGAGTCGACGGTCAGCGCGATGAGGGCCTTGCCGCCCTTCGCGTCCCGGGCCACCTGCATCGAGGCGATGTTGATGCTGTGGTCGCCGAGGATGCGGCCGACGACGCCGACGATGCCGGGGCGGTCGGTGTAGGTGAAGAACGACAGGTGGTCGGTCGGCTCGATCTCCATCTGGTAGCCGTTGACCTCGACGATCTTGGTGATCTGGCGCGGGCCCGACAGGGTGCCCGAGACCGAGACCGTCCGGCCGTCGGCCAGCACGCCGCGGACGGTGACGACGTTGCGCCAGTCGGGGCTCTCGGAGCTGGTGACCAGTTCGACGGTCACGCCGCGGTCCTTGGCCAGGAGCGGGGCGTTGACGTAGGTGACCGAGTCTTCGACCACGTCGGTGAAGATGCCCTTGAGCGCCGCCAGCTCCAGCACGCGGACGTCCTGGGCGGCGATCTCACCGCGGACCTCGACGTCGAGCCTGGTGGCGACCTCGCCCGCGAGGGCGGTGAAGACCCGGCCGAGCTTCTCGGCCAGCGGCAGGCCCGGCTTGACGTCCTCGGCGACGACGCCGCCCTGGACGTTGACCGCGTCCGGCACGAACTCCCCGGCGAGGGCGAGCTTCACGCTGCGCGCGACCTGGGTGCCGGCCTTCTCCTGGGCCTCGTGGGTGGAGGCGCCCAGATGCGGGGTGACGACGACCTGGTCCAGCTCGAACAGCGGGCTGTCGGTGACCGGCTCCTTGGGGAAGACGTCGATGCCGGCGCCGGCGACGCGGCCTTCCTTGATCGCCGAGTAGAGCGCGTTCTCGTCGATGATGCCGCCGCGGGCGACGTTGATCAGGCGCACCGACGGCTTGACCGTGTGGAGCTCCTTGTCACCGATGAGCCCGATGGTCTCCTTGGACTTGGGCAGGTGCACGGTGATGAAGTCGGCCTCGCGCAGGGCCTCCTCCAGCGAGACCAGGCGGACGCCCATCTGCGCGGCGCGGGCCGGCTGCAGGTAGGGGTCGTAGGCGATCAGCTCGACGCCGAACGGCTGCAGGCGCTGGGCGACGAGCTGACCGATCTTGCCGAGGCCCAGGATGGCGACGACCTTCTCGTCGAGCTCCACACCGGTGTACTTCGAGCGCTTCCACTCGCCGCCCTTGAGCGCCAGGTGCGCCTGGGCGACGTTGCGGGCGGAGGCGAGGATCAGCGCGACGGTGTGCTCGGCGGCGCTGGTGATGTTGGAGGTGGGCGCGTTGACGACCATGACGCCGGCCTTGGTGGCGGCCTCCACGTCCACGTTGTCCAGGCCGACGCCGGCCCGGGCGACGACCCGGAGCTTGGGGGCGGCCGCGATGGCCTCGGCGTCGACCTGCGTGGCGCTGCGCACGATGAGCGCGTCCACGTCGGCGAGGGCGGGCAGGAACTGGGCGCGGTCGGCGCCGTCGGTGTGGCGGACTTCGAAGTCCGCGCCCAGGACCGCGAGACCGGCCTCGGAGAGTTCCTCTGCGACCAGTACGACGGGCTTGTTCACAGGCTAGATCCTTAGAGACGTGGCGGCTGCTGCACGGACCTCACGTATTCTATCGGCGCTTGTGAACGCGTTCACGAGTGTCCCGCGATCCGAGACGGTCATCTGGGGTACCCACCCCCGAAGCATCCATGCGCGGAAAATTCAACTTGGTATTGCTCCAGAGAAAAGTTCACGATTACCCTCATAAGCCGTGGTCCCCTACCTATCGTTCCTCATATGAGCATCGGGAACCCCGCTCTCGGCGATGTGCTCGCGCAGCACGGCGGCCCGCACCGGCTGCTGGCGGCGCTTGCCGAATGGGGACTCCTGGTTGCCGTGCGACCGGACCGCTCCGTCGTGCTCGGCACGACGCAGGCGGGTGACCGGGTGCTGCTCGGATACACCTCGGCGAGCACCTACGCACGGCACCGTGGCAACCACTCGTTGTCGGCCTGCGACGCCGACACCATCCTCGACATCCAGCGCGTCACCGGTGTGCGGGAAATCGTGATCGACGCCGCGGGACCGGCGGCCGCCGCCGTGCCCATCGAGGACCTCCAGCGCTACCTGCTGTCGACCCGCACCGGCCCCACGCCGGCGCTGTCGGGCGTGGCCCTGACGGCATACGCGACCGGGGCGATGGCCACGGTCTCGCGTCCGCAGAATCCCCCGGCGGCCCGCCGGCCGGACTACCCGGTGGCACGCCCGCCGGAGACCCCGGTCGCGCGCCAGCCGGAGTTCCCGGTCGCGCGCCCGCCGGAGGCCCCGGTGGCACGCCCGCAGCGGGCCTCCGTGCCGGCCGCGCCCGCCCAGCCGTGGATCCCCGCACCCCGCCCCCACCTGTCGGGGCCGATGCAGATGGTGGACCCCGGCTACCGGCGGTGCGAGCACCCGATCCTGCCCGCGCTGCGCGTGGCGATCTCGCACGTGCTCGCCGACTACCCGCTCGTCCACCACGTGTGGATCTCCGAGGCCCGCACCTCCTCCGGCGCCCCGGGGATCATGCTGCACGTCAAGGTGCACATGTCGGCCGCCGAGGACGTGGTCCGGGACATCCACCGCGGGGTCCGCGCCCGGCTGCCGCAGCTCGCGGCGAGCGAGGCGCCGATCCTCATGGCCCGGGTCGCCGACGCGCGCAGCGAGCAGCGGATGGTCGAGATCGGCGCCCACGTGGTCTGCGCCGACGTCACCGGCTGACCCCCGCCGCAGCCGGCCGTACGGCGACGCCCGTCCGGAGCCGGCCGACGCGGCGCCGGCCGTACGGAGAGCGGCTACGCGGGGACGGCGGAGCGCCCGGGCGCTCCGCCGTCCCGCCGGCCGTCCGCTCCGGCGCCGGGCGCTATCCGGTGCGGCGGGCCAGCGTCACCCCGGTCCGGGCGGAGAGCCCCGCCACGAGGGCGGCCAGCACCGGCAGGCCGACCACGATCGCCGCCAGGAAGAGCCAGGGGATCTCGATCGTCGGCGGTATCGAGGGGAGCGTCAGGATCTGCCGGCCGGGCTCCGTCGTGACGACCATGGAGTAGCCCTCCTCGGCCGTCAGGGACCACGCCCCGGCGATCCCCGTGACCGAACCGGCCACCGTGCCGATCAGCACGCCGAGCCCCGCGATGAATCCGGCCTGCCCGGCGACGACCAACCGGCGCGTCCCCGGCGGGGCTCCGACGGCGGCCATCGTCGCCAGGTCGGGCCGCATGTCGGCCGCCGCGAGCCCGGTGGCGACGAACGTGCCGCCCAGCACCAGGACGAGCGCCGCCCCCAGGAGCAGCCACAGCCGCAGGGCGATCTCCCGCTCGAACCCGGCCTGGACGTGAACGTCCGTCCCCGGCGCCACCCCCCTGAGCTCCCACTCCAGGTCGAGCTCCTGCTGGAGGGTGGGCCGGTAGGAGGCGGGGTCGATGTACAGGACGCGGGGCCTCGTCTCCAGCCCGGCGGCCTGGACGGCCGCAGTGGGCAGCACCGCGACGGCGTGCTGGGGATGGGCGGCCGTGACCACGACCGCGGGGACCGTGACGCCACCGGGCACGCCGGACCTCCTCCCGTCAGGCGACCACACGTCCAGGGACAGCCGCCCGTCCCGCACCAGACTCGGATCGAACACCACCGCCTTCCCCGAGGCGAAGGCTGCGGCCGCCGCCGGGTCCGGCCGGCCCTGGACGAGGGCGAGCAGCCGTCCGTCCCCGATCGGCAGTCCGTCCACACCGAAGAAGAGCGGCGGCGAGTTCTCGGTGGGCCGGGGGCCCAGGAGGAGCACGGCGCCTTTGGCGTTGCGGGCCTCGGCGGCCTCGATCAGCGGCACCCCCGGCAGCTTCCGCTCGACGGCGGCCCTCAGCCTGTCCCATCGGGCGTCGTCGAAGCCCCTGCCGTAGACGGCTGTGGTCCCGGCGGGGCGGGTGACCTGGAAGGCATCGCGATTCTTGGCGTAGTCGCTGTTGAAGGCGGTCCCCAGCGCGGTGACCGCGGCCGCGGCGGTCATGACCGCCGCGACGGCGGAGGCGGTGCGGCCGCGATGGCGGGAGGCGTCACGGGCGGCCAGCCGGAACGGGAGCGGGAGCCGGGCGGCCGCCCGCGCGGCCTCCCTGACCAGCCTGGGCGCCAGCGCGACCAGTCCGAGCTGGGTGAGGACGGCGGTGGCGAGGACCCAGACCGCGCCGGACCTGACGGCGGTCACGGTGGCCGCGATCCCGGCGGCGACCAGGAGCAGGCCCAGCACCGGGCGGCCCACCCGGTCGCGCGCCCGGCTCCGGCGCCCGCCGAGCACCGCCGCCACGTCCTGCCGGGCCGCCTGTACGGCGGGCACCACGGCGGCGGCGGTCCCGCTGGCCGCGCCGAGGAGCGCGACGGCCACGACGGGCGTCCAGGGGATCTCCAAGGGGCCGACCCCGCCGATCAGCCGGCCCGCCTCCAGCACGGCCGACAGTGACGCCAGACCGACGCCGAGGACCGTGCCGAGCACCGCCGCGCCGCCACCGAGGACGGCGCCGTCGGCCAGGACGATCATGCGCAGGTGTCCCGGTGAGCCCCCCTGGGCGGCGATGAGCGCGAGCTCGCGGCGGCGTCTGCGGAGCCCGACCGCGAAGGCGGGACCGGCGAGCAGCACCACCTCCAGCACGATCATGGTCCCGGCGAGGCCGACCGCCACCGTCTGGTCCACGTTGCGCGGGGGTTCATCGAACTGGATCCGGGCCGGCGGATCCTCGATGACGGCACGTGACTGCACCAGCAGCCCGACGGCGTTCAGCCGCTTGACACCGGCCCACGTGACCGGCCCCGCGGTGTCGGCCAGCCAGCCGTTGCCGTAGCCGTCCCTCCTGTCGAGGAGCAGGCTGCCGGGCAGCCCCACGATCTCCCTGCTCCTGGTCTGGTGCGGGTGCTCGACCACTCCGACGACCCGCACCGCCTTCTTCTCCCGCAGGACGGACAGCGGCGCGCCGAGACGGGCCCCCCGCTCCAGCATCGCGGGGGTCACCGCGACCTCCTGGGCCGAGGCCGGCAGGCGGCCCTCCACCAGGCGATACATGCCCGCCGTCAGGGGGTCGCGCAGATCCAGCTCGCGCGCGCTCACCTGGCCGCGCTCAGCGAGGCTGCGGAAGTCGACGCTGCCCTCGTTCACCGGGACGAGCCGGGCGCCGGGGCCTAGGAGCCCGGCCAGCTCGGCCTGCGTCCACGGCCGTGTGGAGACGGGCCCCCGGCCAGCCGGGCAGCACCGGCCCGAAAGATCTTGTTTCAGCCTGCCGCGTCTCTCCGTCGTCCTGATCCGGGCGTCGGCCGCTCCGATGTCGGCCGTGAGCCGCTCCCGCGGGGTGAGGTCCGCGGTCTGGGCGAAGGTCAGCAGTCCGGTGATGACGAGGACCGGCAGGGCGATCATCGTGATGATCAGGGCGGTGCGGCCCCTGGCCCGCAGGGCGTCCCTGCGGGAGATCCGCAGCGCGGCGAGGAGGGCGCTCATGCCGTCCTCCCGTCCCACGGCCCGCGGGTCGCCGCCGTGTTCCGCGCGTCCGTCCGCTCGCTCATCGGGCGCTCTCCAGGGGGACGGCGGTGGAGTCAGTGATCTCGCCGTCGCGCAGGAAGACCACCCGGTCGGCCCAGGCGGCGTAGCGCGGCTCGTGGGTGACCAGCAGCGCGGTGGCCCCCGCGTCGCAGCGGGTGCGCAGGAGCTGGAGGATGTCGTCGCCGGTCGGGGTGTCCAGCGCGCCGGTGGGCTCGTCGGCCAGGATGAGCCGGCGCTCGCCGACCAGGGCGCGGGCGATGGCGACCCGCTGGCGCTGGCCGCCGGAGAGCTCGTCGGGGAAGCGGCCGGCGATGTCGGCCAAGCCGACCTCCTCCAGGGCGTCCATCGCCTCCCGGCGGGCCTGCCCGGTCCTGACACCGTCCAGCTCGCGCGGGAGCATGACGTTCTCCACCGCGGTGAGCGACGGGATCAGGTTGAGGTCCTGGAAGACGTAGCCGACGTGCCTGCGGCGGAGCCGGGCGAGCTCCTTGGCCGGCAGGCGCGACAGCGGGGTGCCCTCGACGGTCACCTCGCCCGAAGTGGGCCGGTCGAGCCCGCCGGCGAGGTTGAGCAGGGTGGACTTGCCGGAGCCGGACGGTCCCATCACCGCCACCAGCTCTCCGGCGGCGACGTCCAGGCTGACGTCTCGCAGCGCCGTCACGGCCTGCGGGCCGTCACCGTGCACGCGGCTGACGCCGGCGAGCCGTACGACCGGATCGAAACTCATCTCTGCTTCTCCTGCGTCTGGGGGGAGGCCGTGAGCACGGCCTCGCAGTGGTCGAGCCAGCGCTGCTCGGCCTCGGCCTGGAAGATCATCGAGTCGAGCACCAGCCGCTGCGCGGCTCCCTCGGCGCTCGCTCGCTTGGCGCGGGTGAGCTCCTGCAGCGTGCGCATGGTGGCGCCGCGCTGGGCCTGGATGACGGGCCGCACGTCGGCGGCGGCGGTGACCGCCATCGCGAGCTTGATGACCAGCTCGTCCCGGGGCCGGTCGGCCTGGGCGACGGGGGTGCTGAACCATCGCTCCATCTCGGTCCGACCGGCCTCGGTGATCGTGTAGACGACCCGGCCCTGGTCGTCCTGCTCGCCGGGGGTCACCAGACCGTCGCGTTCCATGCGCGAGAGCGTCGTATAGACCTGGCCGATGTTGAGCGGCCAGGTCGCCCCTGTGGACGCCTCGAACTCGGCACGCAACTGGTAGCCGTAGCGGGGCCCCTGGCTCAGCAGGGCGAGCAGCCCTTGTCGGATCGCCATGAATACTGAGTATGCATACTCAGTATGGTCACGGCAAGCGAGGCAAGAGATCCGCATATTCTGGACAGGCTCCGCTCCTGGGGCTGATACTCGGGAGATGAGCTCGCCGACGCCCCCGTCCCGCGCGTCCGATGGGGACCGCGACCGTGCGATCAACGAGCTCCGCGACCGCGCCGTCGAGGGCCACCTCTCGCACGAGACCTTCCTCGGCCGTGTCGACATGGCACTGCGCGCGCGCAGCCAGGGGGAGCTCGACAGCCTGGTGGCCGACCTGCCACAGCGGGGCCGGTTCCGCCGCATGGTGACCGAGATCGTCTCCTCGGCCTCCGACTTCACCAAGCGCGTGGAGTCGGCCTGGCGGCGTCCCCGGCTGCCCCGGCTCGCGCTGCCCGGCGACAGCCGCACCCGTTACGTGGTCGGCCGCGGCTCGGCCTGCGACCTGGTCCTGGCCGACCTGACCGTCTCGCGGGTGCACGCCGAGCTCCGCCGCGACGACGACGGCTGGATCGTCGTCGACCTCGGCTCGCTCAACGGCACCCGGCTGAACGACTGGCGCCTGGTCGGGCCGGCGAAGGTCCGCCCGGGAGACGTCCTCTCCTTCGGCGACTGCATGTTCCTGGTGATCACTCCCCAGCTGATCTGAGCGTCTCCGCGGTGAGGGGATAGCGCACCGTCAGCAGGGCGCTGACCCCGGCCGCGAGCGCGGGCAGCAGCGTGCCGCCGTACAGCGCGGCCATGACCGCCGCCTCGGGCTGCGCCACCGGCGTGCCGGGGTCGGACTCCACGAACCCGGCCGCGCCGAGCAGCCAGCCGAGCACCAGCGCGCCGAGCGCGAAGACCACGGTCTCGCAGGCCGTCCAGAGGCCGGTGAACACCCCGGCGCGGCGCCTGCCGGTGACCAGCGCGTCATGGGCGATCACGTCCGACAGCATGGAGAACTGCAGCAGCTGGAGCCCCGCGTAGCCGACGCCCACGACGAGCACGCACACGTGCGCGTAGACCGGCCCGAGCTCCCCGGCGAACGCCAGCCCGACCGTGCCCGCCGTGAACAGCGCCGACCCGAGGACCATCGCCCCGCGCTTGTCGTAGCGCCTGGACAGCCGGACCCACGCCGGCATCGTGACCAGCAGCGGCCCGACGACGCACAGGAAGAGCGTGGTGGTCGCCCCGGGGTCGCCCAGGACGTAGGTGGCCAGGTACGGCGCGCCCGCCAGCAGGGTGCCCGCGGCGAACATCTGGGCGCAGCTCAGGCCGAGCAGCACCATGAACGGCCGGCTGGAGCGGGCCGCGGCGAACTGGGCGCGGATGGACGCCTCCGCCTCCACCCTGGCGACCATCGGCGCGCGGGCCGTGCCCGCGAAGGAGGTGAGCATGAAGACCAGCAGCACCGCCCCGACGACCAGGCCCATGAGCCGGTAGCCGGCGGCCTCGGTGCCGGCGATCGCCGGCGCGACGGCCCCGGACAGCAGGATCGCCAGGCCGACGAAGACCATCTTCCACTGCAGCAGCGCCGAGCGCTCGTGGTAGTCGTCGGTCATCTCGGCGGCCATCGCCTTGTAGGGCACCTCATAGAAGGCGTAGGCCGTCGCGGTGAGGAAGTAGCAGACGGCGACGTACAGCGCGGCGGGAGTGCCAGTGAGCGGCGGGCCGGCGAACGTCAGCGCGAACGCCACGGGCAGGGTGAGCGCGCCCAGGAGCATCCACGGGCGGCGCGCGCCCATCCGCGAGACCGTCCGGTCGGAGCGCTGGCCCACCCAGGGATTGATGAGCATGTCCCACACCTTGGGGAGGAAGACCACGATGCCGGCCAGCCACGCGGGGACCGCCAGCACGTTGGTCATGTAGAACAACAGCAGCAATCCCGGGACCGTGGAGAACGTCGCGGTGGAGACTGAGCCGATGCCGTAGCCGATGCGGACCCCGCGCGGCACGGTGACGACGGCGGGAGCGGGCTCCGGTGTGACCATGACCACATTCAATCGCAGCAAGCGACCGCTCGGCAGTCCGGAAGATACGAATATTTCCGTATTGTCACCCAGCCCGCGATTCCCGATGATCTCGGCAAACCCCCTTAGGCACCGGGAGAAACCGTGCGCCCCTCACGACGGACCACAATCTCTGTCTCCGCCCTCCTTCTCGCCAGTCTCGCCTGGGCCTCGGCCCCGGCGAGCGCGCTCGAACCCACCTCCGGCGTCACCGATCTGGTCAAGGACATCGACCAGATCCTCAGCGACGCCCGGCTGACCCCCGCGCGGGCGGGAGTGGTGGTCAAGAGCGCCGCCTCCGGGGAGGAGCTCTACACCCTGGACTCGGGCAAGATCCTCACCCCCGCCTCCAACGCCAAGCTGGTGACCTCGGCCGCCGCGGTCGAGACCCTCGGCCTGGACTACCGCTTCACCACGAGCGTGCTGTCCAGCGGCCGCCGGGCCGGCTCGGCCCTCGCCGGGAACCTCTACCTCCGGGGCACCGGCGATCCGACCCTCCTGGCCGCTGACTACGACGCGCTGGCCGCCCGCGTCGCCGCCTCGGGGATCAAGGTGGTCACCGGCAAGCTGGTCGCCGACGACACCTGGTTCGACTCGGTACGGCTCGGCACCGACTGGGCCTGGGACGACGAGCCGTACTACTACGCGGCGCAGATCTCCGCGCTGACCGCCTCGCCGAACACCGACTACGACGCCGGGAGCGTCATCGTCTCGGTCGCCCCCGGTGACGCCGCGGGCAGGCCCGCCAAGGTCTCCACCACCCCCGAGACCGACTACCTGAAGATCGACAACCGGGCGACGACCGGGACCGAGACCGACGTGCTGGTCGAGCGGCAGCACAGCACCAACACCGTGGTGATCACCGGGACCGTCGCGGAGAAGTACGACGAGTGGGTCGCCGTCGACGACCCCACCGGATACGCCGCCTCGCTCTTCCGTAAGGCACTGGCCAAGCACGGCGTGCGGGTGCTGGGTCCCACCGCCCGCGAGGCGGCCCCGCCGGGAGCCGCCACCGTGGTCTCGCACGAGTCGATGCCGCTCGGCGAGCTGCTCGTGCCGTTCATGAAGCTCAGCAACAACATCCACGCCGAGATCCTGACCAAGGCCATCGGCCGCAAGGTCTCCGGGGCCGGGACCTGGAGCGCCGGGCTCGCCGCCATCACCTCCTTCGCCCGGGCCAACGGCATGCCGACGCTGCGCATGCGGGACGGCTCCGGCCTGTCCCGGGTGGACGGTCTCACCCCCGGCGGCGTCACCGGCCTGCTGATCGCGCTGCGCGCCAAGCCCTGGTTCTCCACCTGGTACGGCTCGCTGCCGATCGCCGGTGACCCCGACCGGATGGTCGGCGGCACGCTCCGGAGCCGGATGCGCGGCACCCCGGCCGCCGGCAACGTCCACGCCAAGACCGGTTCGCTGACCGGCGTCACGTCCCTGTCCGGCTACGTGACCAGCGCGGACAACGAGCCCCTGGTCTTCTCCGTCATGCTCAACCAGTTCCTGTCCGGCTCTCCCAAGGACATCGAGGACAAGATCGCCATCCGCCTCGCCCAGTTCAGCCGGACCGCCCCGGCCGACGTGGCGAGCGTCCAGCTCCGCCAGGCTCCGCAGGAGCCGGCCGACGTCGAGTGCTCCTGGCTCAAGCCCGTCGGCTGCTGAGCCGCCGGCCGCCTCCCCGCCGCCGCGCGGCGGCGGGGAGTGGGGGGTGGGAACGGTCCCAGACGCTTCTCAGGCCACTCCGGTTTACCTGGAACTCACAATTAATATCCGGAATTTAGTGACAAGGGGGATATATCACCGACAGAATGCGGAGCCATCCAGCGTCCACCCCACTGGAGGAACCGATATGCGCAGACCGCTAGGGGTACTCGCGTGCCTCGGGAGCCTGGCGGCACTCAGCACGCCGGTCACGGCCCACGCCGCGACGGCGTCGCAGACCGCATGCCGCGTGTACGCGGCCGCTCCCTACGTCACAGCCGCCGGAAAGATCCAGGCGTCGGCCGCGCGGCTCGGCTGCGGCGACACCGCGCTGGTCCGCATCCGCGTCAAGCGTGCCGAGGCCGGCCCCGACCCGGTCGTCAGGAGCGCCTCCCGCAGGGGCGGCAACGGGCGGGTCACCGTCGCGCTGCCGTGCGCCCCCGGCGTCTACTACGCGGTCGTCACCGACTACCGCGGCCACTCGGGCACATCCAAGGCCGCCCGGCTGTCCTGCTCCCCCACGGGCACGCCGTCCCCCACGGCCACCCCCACCCCCATCCCCACGGCGACCTCCTCGCCCAAGCCTTCGGCGACCCCCACCCCCACGACTCCCCCGCCGGCCGGCACCGTGGGGACGGCCGAGGAGAACGAGGTCGTGCGGCTGACCAACGCCGAGCGGGCGAAGGGCGGCTGCCAGCCGCTCAAGCACGACGCGCAGCTCCGCAAGGCCGCCTACGGCCACTCGGCCGACATGGCGGAGCAGGGCTACTTCAGCCACACCTCCAAGGACGGCCACAGCTTCATGGACCGCATCCGAGGGGCCGGCTTCACCGGCGGGTCGGGCTGGGCGGAGAACATCGCCATGGGCCAGCCGACCCCGGCCGCCGTGGTCGGCTCCTGGATGAACAGCCCGGGCCACAAGGCCAACATCATGAACTGCAAGTACACCCTCATCGGTGTCGGCGCGGCCAAGAACGCCAAGGGCCAGATCTACTGGACCCAGGTCTTCGCCGCCAAGTAGGGGCCCCGGCCCCGCCGGAGACGGCAGCGACAGCGACAGCGACAAGAACGGCGACGCCCCCGTGACGGATGACCGTCACGGGGGCGTCGCCGTACGGGCGGGCCCGTTCACCCACGGGCCGCCGGTGACCCGGTGCTACTTGAGCCAGCTCATCATCGGGCGGAGCTTGGCGCCGGTCTTCTCGATCGGGTGCTGGGCCAGCTCGTCACGGTAGGCGGTGAACTTCTTCTGGCCGCCGTCGAACTCGTCCACCAGCTCCTTGGCGAACTCGCCGGACTGGATCTCGGCGAGGATGCGCTGCATCTCCTTCTTGGTCTCCGGCGTCACGACGCGCGGGCCACGGGAGTAGCCGCCGTACTCGGCGGTGTCGGAGACCGACCAGTACATCTTGTGGATGCCGCCCTCGTACATCAGGTCGACGATCAGCTTCATCTCGTGGAGGCACTCGAAGTAGGCGACCTCGGGCTGGTAGCCGGCCTCGATCAGGGTCTCGAAACCGGCCTTGATCAGCTCGGACACGCCACCGCAGAGGACGGCCTGCTCACCGAACAGGTCGGTCTCGGTCTCCTCGGTGAAGGTCGTCTTCAGCGCGCCGGCGCGGGTGCCGCCGATGCCCTTGGCGTAGGACAGCGCGAGGTCCCAGGCGCTGCCGCTGGCGTCCTTCTCCACCGCGACGAGGCACGGCACGCCGCGGCCCGCGGTGTACTGGCGGCGGACGAGGTGGCCGGGGCCCTTGGGGGCGACCATCGCGACGTCGACGCCCTCGGGGGCCTCGATGAGGCCGTAGCGGATGTTGAGGCCGTGGCCGAAGAAGAGGGCGTCGCCCTCGACGAGGTTCGGTGCCACGTGCTCGGCGTAGAGGTGCCGCTGGACGTGGTCCGGCGCCAGGATCATGGTCAGGTCGGCCTCTTCGACGGCCTCCGCCGGGGTGACCACCCGCAGGCCGTCGGCCTCGGCCTTCTCCCGGCTCTTGGAGCCCTCCAGCAGGCCGACCCGGACGTCGACGCCGGAGTCGCGCAGGGACAGGGCGTGGGCGTGGCCCTGGCTGCCGTACCCCAGGACGGCCACGTGCCTACCCTGGATGATCGACAGGTCGGCCTGGTCGTCGTAGAAGATCTCAGTCACTTGCTTAACCTTTCGGGTTTCTCTGCTTACGCGGTCCGGTCCAGGGCCCGGAGCGAACGGTCGGTTATGGAACGGGCGCCGCGGCCGATGGCCACCATGCCCGACTGGACGAGCTCCTTGATGCCGAACGGCTCCAGGAGCTTGATGAAGGCCTGCAGCTTGTCCGGCGTGCCGGTGACCTCTATCGTCACCGCGTCAGGGGCGACGTCAACACACCGCGCGCGGAAGAGGTTGACCAGTTCCAGCACGCTGGAGCGGGTCTCGGAGTCGGCCCGCACCTTGATCAGCGTGAGCTCGCGCTGCACGGCCTGCGCCGGGTCGAGCTCCACGATCTTCAGCACGTTGATCAGCTTGTTGAGCTGCTTGGTGACCTGCTCCAACGGCAGGTCCTCGACGTTGACCACGATGGTCATCCGCGAGATGTCCTCGTGCTCGGTCGGCCCGACCGCCAGCGAGTCGATGTTGAACCCCCGGCGGCTGAACAGCGACGCGACGCGCGCGAGCACGCCGGGCTTGTTCTCCACCAGCACGGAGAGCGTGTGCCTGCTCATGCCTTCCTCCTCGCCTGACGGCCCGCCCGCGCGTCCGCCGGGCATCCGCGCCCGCTTCGATCACTCACCGCTAGTCCTCGCTGTCCCAGACCGGCGCCATGTCGCGCGCGAACTTGATGTCGTCGTTGCTGGTCCCGGCCGCCACCATCGGCCAGACCATGGCGTCCTGGTGGACCACGAAGTCGACCACGACGGGCACGTCGTTGATCTCCATCGCCTTCTTGATGGTCGCGTCCACGTCCTCCGGCCGCTCGCACCGCAGGCCGACGCAGCCGTAGGCCTCGGCCAGCTTCACGAAGTCGGGGATCCGGCGGACCGTCTGCAGGTCGGTGTTGGAGTAGCGCTGGTTGTAGAACAGCGTCTGCCACTGCCGGACCATGCCGAGGTTGCCGTTGTTGATGATCGCGACCTTGATCGGCACGCCCTCGATGGTGCAGGTGGCCAGCTCCTGGTTGGTCATCTGGAAGCAGCCGTCGCCGTCGATGGCCCAGACCGTGGTGTCGGGGCTGCCCATCTTGGCACCCATCGCCGCCGGGAGCGAGAAGCCCATCGTGCCGGCGCCGCCGGAGTTGATGAAGGTGCCCGGGTTCTCGTAGCCGATGAACTGGGCGGCCCACATCTGGTGCTGGCCGACGCCCGCGGTGTAGATGGCGTCCGGCCCGACGATCGCGCTCAGCCGCTCCATGACGTACTGCGGGGCGAGGGAGCCGTCCTCGAACTCGTCGTAGCCCAGCGGGTAGGTCGCCCGGTAGGCGTCGAGCTGGGTCCACCACTCGCTGTAGTCGCCCTTGCGGTCCTCGTTGCGCACCGCGGTGATCAGCTCGGAGAGGACCTCCTTGCAGTCGCCCACGATCGGGACGTCCGCGTGCCGGTTCTTGGAGATCTCCGCCGGGTCGATGTCGGCGTGCACGATCTTGGCGTGCGGGGCGAAGGTGGACAGCTCACCGGTGACGCGGTCGTCGAAGCGGACGCCGAGCCCGATGATCAGGTCGGAGCGCTGCAGCGCCCCGACCGCCGGCACCGAGCCGTGCATGCCCGGCATGCCCAGGTGCTGGCGGTGGCTGTCGGGGAAGGTGCCGCGCGCCATGAGCGTGGTGACCACGGGGATGCCGGTCAGCTCGGCGAACTCCATCAGCTCCGCCGCCGCCCGCGCCTTGTGGACGCCGCCGCCGACGTAGAGCACGGGCCGCCTGGCGTCGGCGATCAGCTTGGCCGCCTCCCGGATCTGCTTGGAGTGCGGCCGGGTCACCGGGCGGTAGCCCGGCAGCTGCATCACCGGCGGCCACTGGAAGACCGTCTTGGCGGTGAGCGCGTCCTTGGAGATGTCGACCAGCACCGGCCCCGGGCGCCCCGTCGCGGCGATGTGGAACGCCTCGGCGATGGTCCTGGCGATGTCGGCCGGGTCGGTGACCAGGAAGTTGTGCTTGGTGATCGGCATGGTGATGCCGGAGATGTCGGCTTCCTGGAACGCGTCGGTGCCGATGGCGTTACTGGGCACCTGGCCGGTGATCGCGACGATCGGGACCGAGTCCATGTAGGCGTCGGCGATCGGGGTGACCAGGTTGGTCGCGCCCGGGCCGCTGGTGGCCATGCAGACCCCGACCCTGCCGGTGGCCTGCGCGTAGCCCTGCGCCGCGTGGCCGGCCCCCTGCTCGTGCCGGACGAGCACGTGCCGGACCTTGGCCGAGTCGTAAAGGGGATCGTAGGCGGGGAGAATCGCGCCGCCCGGGATCCCGAACACGGTGTCGACCCCGACGTGCTCCAGCGCTCTGACGAGGGCCTGGGCTCCTGTCATCTGTTCGGTCATCGGCTCGTTCCTTGTATGGCTCAGCAAGTTTGGCGGCATAAAAAATGCCCCATTCCGCCTGGGACGGCGGAGCTGGGGCGGCGCGCAGGTCGAAGTGCTTCGCTATCGGCCTGCGCGCCGGCGAAGTACTACGAGAATCCCACTGTGATGCATGGCTCCACCATGGCCGACAGAGTGTGTCTGCGTCAAATTCATGGGACAGGAGTCTCAAAGTCCGAGATGGCGGACCTCCGGTGCGGACGCCCTCCGCACCGGAGGTCCGCAGTGCCGGTACGGCCGGGGGGTGAGCAAGGACACACCCCGTCACCGCCACGCGGAGCCCACCGGCCGGGCCACGCGGGACGGCCCCGGCCGGTCAGACGCCGCTGTGCAGGCTGGACAGGCTGGTGCGCATGAGCGAGTCGACCCCGCGGGCGGCCATCGGCCGCGCCACCAGGAAGCCCTGCCCCCGGGTGCAGCCCATCTCGCGCAGCAGCTCCAGCTGCTCGGGACGCTCGATGCCCTCGGCGACCACGATCAGCCCCAGATCGTGGCCGAGCCGTACGATCGTGCGGGTCAGCAGCGTCAGCGTCTCGTCGCGGCCGAGCCCGGACACGAACGACGGATCGATCTTGATCATGTCCACCGGGAGCTGCCTCAGGAACGCCAGTGAGGCGTAGCCGGTGCCGAAGTCGTCGATGGCCAGCCGCACCCCGAGCCGGCGCAGCTCCGACAGCCGGGTGATGGTCTCCTCGGCGTCTTCGACCAGCATCTCCTCGATGACCTCAAGGGTCAGCGCGCTGGGCGGCAGGCCGCTCTCGGTGAGCGCCGACTCGACGGTCTCCACGAAGCGCGGCGCCATGATCTGCCGGGCCGACAGGTTGAGCGACAGCCCGATGTCCCAGGAGGAGGCGCGCCAGGCGGCCACCTCCCGGCAGGCCTCACGCAGGATCCACTCGCTCAGCGGGACGATCAGGCCGGTGTCCTCGGCCGGGCCGAGGAACTGCTCGGGCGGCACGAACGCGCTCCCCCGCCACCAGCGCACCAGCGCCTCGACCGCGGTGACGCGCGAGGTGGCCAGGTCCACCACCGGCTGGTATTCGATGGCGAACTGGTTCTCCAGCAGCGCCCGCTGCAGGTCGGCGGCGAGCTCCAGGCGGCGCACCACGTCGGCGTGCATGTGCGCGGCGAACACCTCGACCCGGCGCCCGCCGAGGTCCTTGGCCCTGGCCATCGCCACGTCGGCGTTGCGGATCAGGTCGGCCGAGGACACGTCGTCGTCGGCGAAGGCCACCCCGACGCTCGCGGTCAGCGCCACGTCACGGTCGGCGACCCGGAACGGTTCGGAGGAGACCGTGCGGACCAGCCGCTCGGCCAGGTCCACCGCCGTCTGGGCGTCCACCGCGGCCTCCAGCAGCACCGCGAACTCGTCGCCGCCCCAGCGGGCCAGGGTGTCGTCGGCCCGTACGGCGGCGCGGAGCCTGCGGGCGGCCTGGCCGAGCAGGTAGTCACCGCTGGCGTGGCCGACCGAGTCGTTGACCGCCGTGAAGCCGTCCAGGTCCAGGAAGACCACGACGGCGCTGCTCGCGCCGGGACGGACCAACACCTCGCGGGTGCGCTCCTCGAAGTAGGCCCGGTTCGGCAGGCCGGTGATGCCGTCGTGGAAGGTCAGGTGGGCGACCTGGTTGCGCAGCGCCTCCTGGTCGCTGACATCGCGGGTGGTGACCAGCAGCAGGTCCTCGCCCCGCACGTGCCGGGTGGCGACCGACTCGGTGGGCCGCCAGGTGCCGTCGGCGGCCCGGACCCGGCAGGCGATCATGCAGGTGCCCGGCGCCTCGACCGGCTCCTCGTCCAGGCTCATCGCGCGCAGCGCCACCTGGATGCCGGGCGCGTCCTCGGGGTGGATGTAGTCGAAGACCGTCCGGCCGACCAGCTCCTCCGGGCGGTAGCCGTAGGTGATCTCGACGCCCTCGCCGATCTCCCGCACCACGCCGTCGTAGTCGCACAGCAGGACCACGTCGCCGGTGCTCTCGGCCAGGTCCTGGAGCTGCCGCTCGCCGAGGTCCACCAGGCGCCGCATCCGGCCCGTCTCCAGCAGCACCACGAACATACGCACCGCCAGGACGCCGACGATCGACGCCGCCACGACGGCCAGGACCGCGACCGGCCCCTGCACCCGGCCGCCGAGCACGCGCAGGAGCACGACCACGGTGGCCAGCGCGACGAGGATCAGCGGCAGGGCCGCGATCAGCGAGGAGGCGGCGGGGCCGACGGACGGCCGCCGGTCGTGGTCGGGGTCCATGGCGCGTGCCGTGCGCCGGCTCCACGGGACCGCCGCGAGCAGCAGGAAGGCCGCCGGCGCCGGCCACACCCCGAGCGACGACGGGGCGTCGCCCACCCGGGCCAGCGCGGTGACCGTCTCGGCCGCCGTGATGGCCGCCAGCACGGCCAGCGCCGCCAGGCCCATCGGCCAGGCCGAGCGCCGGACCGGCACCACCACCGGACCCACGGCGCAGGCGAGGATCAGGCACACCAGCGGCGGGGCGACGGTGACCGCGAAGGTGCCCGCGTCGTCGGCGTGGCGGTAGGCCGGGCCCAGCAGGAGGACCCAGCCGATCACGAAGAGCGAGGCGGCGCACATGTAGGAGTCGGCGAGGTCACGCAGCAGCGCCCGCCCGTGCGACGGCCGGGTGGCCGACAGGCCGGTGCCGACGGTGAGCATCGCCGTGCCGACGAGGACCACCAGGTCGGCGAAGGTCACGACGAAGGGCGTGCCGTCCGCGAGCGGCCGCACGCCGATCCCGACCAGCCAGGTGAGCGAGCCACCGGCCAGCCAGCGCCAGGCCGGCGCCCTGCGCCGGTCGGCGCCCCGCACGACCGCGACGGACAGCGAGACGGCGGCGATCGCGGCGGCGACGACACCCGCCACCGCGCCGACGATCACGGCCGGAGCACCACTGAGAAGGGCGGCAACGAGCCCCACCGCCCCGGTCGCGGCGGCGGCGGTCAGCGCTACCCGGGGGTCACGCCAGCGGATCAATGTCGTCTGCCCATCAGTGTCGGTTCGTCTCGCTTCCGCGACGGCACACGGCCAGTGTGTGCTCTCCGGCCGGTACGGGTGGTGACAACGCCGCAGTCGTCACCGATCTGATAACCATGCGAGCGATCAGGATCGCAGTTATTCACCGTACGTACCGGAGGTCACGAGGCAGCCACGGTCCGGATTCCTTTCCCGGTCGGTACGGAAAGCGGTCAGTAAACACCTGGTGGGAACGGGTCAAGAACGTTACAGATCACAGTCAGTATGAGCCGGTAATCAGGTTTTTGAGCGGTTCGCCCGCCAGATAACGCAGGAGCTGGGAGCGGAGGAGCCTCAGCAGGCGCCGCCCGGACGCCGGGGTGCTGCCCGCGACGTGCGGGGTGATGAACACCCCCGGCGCCGTCCACAGCGGATGCCCCGGGGGGAGCGGCTCGGGATCGGTGACGTCGAGCGCGGCCCTGATCCGGCCCTTCTCCAGCTCGGTGACGAGCGCGCCGGTGTCCACCACCCCGCCCCTGGCCGCGTTCACCAGCACGGCGCCGTCCTTCATCGCCGCCAGGAAGTCCGCGTCCACCAGCCCGGCGGTCGCGGGGGTGGAGGGGACCAGCAGCACCACCACGTCCGCCCGGGGCAGCAGCTCCGGCAGCTCGTCCTGGCCGTGCACCTGACCCCGCGCGGTCCTCGCCACCCGGATGACGTCCACCTCGAAACCGTCCAGCCGCCGCTCCAGCGCCTCGCCGATCGAGCCGTAGCCGACGATCAGCACCGTGGAGTCGGCCAGCACGCCGGTGTGGCGGTAGGTCCACTCGCCCTCCCGCTGGGCGGCGGCGAAGCCGGGGAACTCCCGCAGCACGGCGATCATGGCCCCCACCGCCCACTCCGCGGTCCCGGCGTCGTGCACGCCCCGCGCGTTGCACAGCACCGTGCCCTCCGGCAGGTGCGGCCGGTAGGCGTCCACCCCCGCCGTGACGGTCTGCAGCAGGCGCAGCCGGGACATCCGGCCGAGCAGCTCCGGCACCCGCGCCACCGTCAGCAGCGGCGGGATCCAGACCTCCACCTCCTCGGGCCCCTCGGGGACCGGCCCGGTGCCGTCGTAGACGACGCACTCCACATCGGGTAGATCGCTCAGGACGTCGGCGGCGGCTTCGGAGGGAACCCAGATCTTCATGGCTGCATTATCCAAGGGAACGTCCTGGAACCTCCCGCCGTACACAGCGGTATGAATGAAGGAGGAGGTTCGCATGTCCCGGATGGCACAGCTGGCTCCCGTCCCGGCCTCAGCCCTGGTGGCGGCCCTGGTGGCGGCGCTGTCGGCGGGATGCTCGGCGCCCTCGGCCGGGTCCGCCGGCACGGCGCGGGCTCCCGCCGCCACCGTGACCGGCGCTCCCCCCGGCCAGCCGCGCACCCTGGTGGAGGATCTGGCCGTGCCCTGGGGGGTGGCGTTCCTGCCCGGCGGCGACGCCCTGGTGACCGAGCGCGACACCGCCCGGCTGCTGCGGGTCACCGCGGCCGGGAGGACCACCGAGGTCGGCACGGTCGACGGCGTCCGCCCCGACGGCGAGGGCGGCCTGATGGGCGTGGCGGTCTCCCCCACCTTCGAGAAGGACCGCTCCGTCTTCCTCTACTTCACCTCCGCCCGGGACAACCGGATCGTGCGCTACCGCTACGACCGAAGCCTGACCGGCGCCACCGTGATCCTCGACGGCATCCCCAAGGGCGCCATCCACAACGGCGGCCGGCTGGCCTTCGGCCCCGACGGATATCTCTACGCCACCACCGGCGAGACCGGGGACAGGGCCCTGGCCCAGGACCTCGGCTCGATGGCCGGCAAGATCCTGCGCATGACCCCGGACGGCAGACCCGCCCCCGGCAACCCGTTCGGGAACGTCCTCTGGAGCTACGGCCACCGCAACGTCCAGGGCCTGGCCTGGGACCCGTCCGGCCGCCTGTACGCCAGCGAGTTCGGGTCCGACGCCTTCGACGAGATCAACCTCATCAGGAAGGGCGGCAACTACGGCTGGCCGGAGGTCGAGGGCGTCGGCGGCGGCTCCCGCTACGTCGACCCGGTCGTCACCTGGAGCACCGACGAGGCGTCCCCCTCCGGCATGGCCTACGCGGACGGCTCCCTCTGGGTCGGCGCCCTGCGCGGCGCCAGGCTCTGGCAGGTCCCCCTCGCCGCCGACGGCACGGCCGGGACCCCCGTCGCCAGGTTCGAGGGCCGGTACGGCAGGCTCCGCGCGGTCGCCGCCGCGCCCGGCGGCCCCCTGTGGATCGGCACCAGCAACAAGGACGGCCGCGGCACCCCCCGCCCGGGAGACGACCGCCTCCTCGCCGTGACGCCGTAGCGTCCGCGGGGCCGGGCCGCGCGTGCACCCGCACGCGCGGCCGGCAGGCCCCGGGAGCGCGTGCGTGAACCGCCGCGCGCGGCCGGCAGGCCCCGGGACTACTCGTCCTGGCCGTCCTGGGCGGGGGTGTCGGCGGGGACGCACTTGAGGTCGGTCTCGGGCTTGTAGACGGTCTTCTCCGTCTCGCGCTTGACCTCCTTGCCGTCCTGCTTGAAGATCCGGGTCACGTCGATCGTGAAGCCCTGCTGGCCGGCCATCGGGATGCACGAGGGGCCGCTGTCGGTCGCCCTCTTGAACGGGGTGAGGTCGTAGCGCTCGGAGGAGATCGACTCGATCTCGTAGCGCTTGGTGCTCCAGAAGGCGACCGTGACCCCGGTGTCGGTGTAGGAGGTCTTCACCAGCACGCCGTACTTGGAGTCGTTCTTCCAGCGGAAGTCCGGCGCGGGCCAGGAGACCGTGGACTCGCGGCCGGCCGGGTAGCGGGAGATGTAGAACTCGTGCGCCACGTGCTGGACGTCTTCGAAACCGCCGAAGAACACCGCGTTGTACATGGTGGTGACGAACTGGGAGATGCCGCCGCCCACCGAGTCGACCAGCCGGCCGCCCTGGATCATCGGCGCCGGGACGAAGCCCCGGGCCGTGTCGCGCTGGCCGATGACGCCGTTGAGCGAGAAGGTCTCGCCGGGCTTGACCAGGTAGCCGTCCAGGAGCTTGGCGATCGTGCGGATGTTGGTCACCCGGGGCAGGCAGCAGTCGTACGGGGTGGTGAACTCGCTGACCTTCTCCTTGATGCCGAGCTTGCGCGCCTCGGCCTCGGAGACGCGGGGCTGGACGGTCGTGAGGGTGACGGGGACGGTCCGGCTGCCGCCCTCGGCGACCAGCCGCGCCACGTCCTCGGCGAGCCTGTCGTCGTCGATCCCCTTGCCGCTGCGGCCGGGGACCAGCTCGGGTCTGGCGCCGACGATCCGGAAGGTGGGCTCCCGGGGGGCCAGGGCGCGGTCGACGAGCTTGCTCTCCACGGTCGCGACCGCGTTCGTGGCGTCGAACACCGGCCGCATGCCGCCGGAGTTGTCGGGCTCGAAGGACAGGTGGGCGGCGAGGGTCTCCACCGGGAGCTGGGCCTGCCTGCCCGCGTGGGTCAGGGTGAGCGGACCGGACAGGGCCTTGTCCGCGTCGGCGGCGGTCTTCTTGACGACCTCGGCCGTCACCCTGGGCTTGATCACCGAGACGGGCAGCTCGACCTCGCCGGCCGGCCCCAGGAAGGCTTTCCCGATGGCCCGGGCCGCGGCCTCCCGCTCCAGCTCACGGCCGTCGCGGGGGGTCACCGCGACCGGCTTGACGCCCTCGAAGGTGACCGCGCCCTCGCGGACCTTGAGGTCGATCTTCTTGGCCAGGGCCGTGACGGTGCTGTGCATCCGCTCGGGGTCGACGGAGACCTTGGGGCTCAGCTCGGTGGTGCCGGTCAGTGCCCGCCAGACCTCCATCGGGGTGGGGAATCCGCTGGAGACCTGGTCGATGGTGGCGACGACGTCGAACTCCAGCCCGGCCTTCCCGGGATCGATGGAGTATTTCCTGCCCGCCGCCCGCAGGATCATCTGCTCGCCCGCCTCGCCGGGCAGCCGGTCCCTGAGCTTGTCGGCCGCCTCGGTCGCGGTCAGGCCGCCGATGTCGACGCCGTGGACGCGGGTGCCGGGCAGCATCTTGCCGGACATCACGACGGCGGGCACGGCGTAGGCGAGGCCGGCCAGCAGCAGCAGGAGCGTGACGGCGACGGCGATCCTGCGGCCCCGGCGACGGCGCGGCGGATCCTCGTAACGGGGCGAGTCCGGCTGGCGGGCCTCTCCGTCGCCGCCGGGTGTGGGCTCCTCGCGCGGGGACCGCTGCGGGAGGGGGCGCTCGGGCGGGGTGGCCATCTGCCAGGGCTGGGGCGGCGCGGCCGCGGGCGGCAGCCCGGCCGGCCCCGCGCCGGGCCCGGGAGGCCGGCCGAACCCGGAGGGTCCCGCGGGCCGGTCTCCTCCGGAGGGGCCGAAGATGTCGGGCGAGACGCCCGGCGGGAGCCGCGACCCGCCCTTGGGCCGCTCGCCGGGAGGCTGACCGGGATCGCGGGCGCCCGGCCGGACCGGGCGCGAGGGGAGGGGCACCGCCGCGAACGGGTCCGTCGGTGGGTCTATCGACGCTCCGGCGTTCCGCACGGCCTCCGCTACCTCCTGCTGCTCTGCGATTTTTACCGGTGTCAACCCTAAACCAGATCCATCGGCCGAGGCCCGAAAAGCAGTAACGAATCAGCCCGTCCACCGGTAACGGTGTTCGGGCCGCCCGGCGGTGCCGTATTTCGGCCTCAGCTCGGCCTGGCCCGCCGCGCACAGATACTCCAGGTAGCGGCGGGCGCTGACCCTGGACAGCCCGGTGAGCGCCGCCGCCTCGGCCGCCGACACGTCGGTGCCGGTCTCCCTGAGCGCGTCGGCGACCAGGCCGCAGGTGGTGGCCGACAGTCCCTTGGGCAGCGGCGGCGGCCCTCCCCTGGCCGCGCCGAAGAACCGGTCCACCTCGTCCTGGCGGACCTCGGACCCGATGGCGGCCAGTTGCCTGCGGGTGTCGGCGTACTGGCCGAGGCGCTCGGTGAGCGCCCCGGCGGTGAAGGGCTTGATCAGGTAGTTCACCGCGCCGCCGCGCATGGCCGCGCGGACGGTGTCCACGTCGCGCGCGGCGGTGATCACCAGGACGTCGACCGGGTGGGACACGCCCCTGAGCGTCGTGAGGACGTCGAGGCCGGACATGTCCGGCAGGTAGATGTCCAGCAGCACCAGGTCGGGGCGGTGCTCGGCGACCGCCGCGACCGCCGCCCTGCCGGTGTGCACGGCGTCGACCACCGTGAACCCGGGCACCCGGGCCACGTAGCCGCTGTGGATCCTGGCCACCATGAAGTCGTCGTCCACGACGAGCACGCGGATCATCACGGCGCCCCCCGGTCCGTGGTCCCGCCGGGCCCGCCGGTCCGCCCGGCCGGCCCGTGGTCTCCTTGCCCGTCGTCCCCCCGCCCGGTCGGCCCGGCCGCTCGCGGCGGGGTCCCGGCCGGGTCCTCGCGCCGGGGCAGCAGGGCCGTGAAGACGGCGCCGTCGGCGTTGTGCACCCGCACCCAGCCGCCCCGGCGCGAACACGCCTGACGGGTCAGGGCCAGGCCGAGACCGCGCGGGCCCGCGTGTGCGACCTTGGTGGTGAAGCCCTCGCGGAAGACCTCCTCGGCCAGGCCGGGAGTGATCCCCGGCCCGGAGTCGCCGACCCGGACGTGCAGGCCGTCGGTCTCGGCGCGGACCGAGACCTCGACCGTGCCGCCGACCTCCTCCAGCGCGTCGAGGGCGTTGGCCACCAGGTTGCCCACCACCAGCACCGCGTCGTGGGGGTCGCCGAGCATGCCCTCCTCCACCCGGGAGTCCTCGGCGAGCACCAGGGACGCGCCCCGCTCGGCCGCCTCGGCCGACTTGGCCAGCAGCAGCGCGGCCAGGGTCGGGTCGGCGACCTTCTCCCGGATCCCGGACGCGTACCGGCCGTAGGCCTCGGAGGTCTGGGTGATGTAGTTGACGGCCGTCTCGTGCTCGCCGAGCTCCAGCAGGCCGACCACGGTGTGCATCCGGTTGGCGAACTCGTGGGCCTGGGCGCGTAGCGCGTCGGTCGTGCTGCTGGCCTGGTCGAGCTCGCGCGCCAGCCGTACCAGTTCGGTCCGGTCGCGCAGGGTGACCACCCAGCCGCTGGGCTGCTCGCGGACCGCCACCGGGGTCCGGTTGAGCACGAGCACGCGGTCGCGGTGGAGCACCACCCGGTCGTCGCCGGGGTCCGCGCCGTCCAGCACGTCCCGCATCCGGTCCGACAGGGGCATCTCGCGCAGCCCCCGCCCGACGTCGTGGGCCGAGAGACCGAGCAGGTCGCGGGCCGCGTCGTTGACCAGCGTCACCCTGCCCTGGAGGTCGAGGGCCAGCACCCCCTCCTTCACACCGTGCAGCACGCCCTCGCGCTGTTCGAGCAGGGCGGCGATCTCCCGGGGCTCCAGCCCGAAGGTCTGGCGGCGGACCCGCCGGGCGATCAGCCCGGCGGCCGCCGATCCGGCGAGGAGCACGGCGAGCACGGTCCACAGCAGCGGCGGCAGCGCCGAGCCGAGCTCCTCGGCGACGGTGTCCTGGAGCACGCCGACCGAGGCCAGGCCGATGACCCGGCCGGAGGAGTCGAAGATCGGCGCCTTGCCGCGCACGGAGCGGCCGAGGGTGCCGGTCTGGATGCCGGTCCAGGTCCGGCCGCTGGTCAGGATCTCCGAGCCGTCGGTGGACAGCCGCTTGCCGATCAGGGCCGTGTTGGGGTGCGCGTAGCGGATCTGCTCCCGGTTGGCGATCACCACGTAGTCGGCGCCGGTGGCCGCCTGCACCCCCGCCGCGATCGGCTGCAGGCTCACCTCCGGCCGGGGCCGGGCGAACGCCTCGCGGACCTGGGGCAGCCCGGCGACGGACTCGGCGATCGCCAGCGCGCGCTGCTGGTACTGCCGGTCGAGCTGGCTGCGGGTGTGTTCCATCCAGACGCCCGCCGTTCCGCCCACCGCGAGGAACACGATCACCGTCTGCAACATGAACAGCTGGGTGCCGAGGGAGGCGTTGAGAATGCGTCGCACGAGTGAACTCCCTGGTCAGGGACATTATGAAAGCAGCTGGAGATAACGGCGCGGTCGCGGCGGCCGTGACCGGCGCGACCAATACGACCGATACGACGGCAAGCTCGCAAAGGATCGACACCGTTATCTGGGACGCCCAGCATCCTCACCACGCTTCTCTTCAAGCTGTTTGGAGTTGACCATGCGTCTTCGGAGACTCGCCGCCCTGGCGGCCCTGTCCCTCGCCGCCCTCACCGCGTGCGGCTCGGGGGCGGGCTCGGGCTCCAGCGTCGGCACGCTGAAAATCATGGCCCCGGCCTCGCCCGGCGGCGGCTGGGACCAGACCTCCCGCACCGCGGAGCAGGCCATCACCTCGGCGGACCCGTCCCGCAAGGTGGAGGTCTACAACGTCCCCGGGGCGGGCGGCACCATCGGCCTGGCCCAGCTCGCCGGGGAGAAGGGCAACGGCAACCTGCTGATGACCATGGGCCTGGTCATGCTCGGCGCGGTGGAGCAGAACAGGTCGAAGGTCACGCTGGCCGAGACCACGCCCATCGCGAAGCTGACCGAGGAGTACGAGATCATCGTGGTCCCGGCCGCCTCGCCGTACAAGTCGCTGGCCGACCTGGTGACGGCGTGGAAGGCCGGCCCGGCGAAGATCGCGATCGCGGGCGGCTCCGCCGGCGGCACCGACCACATCGTGGCGGGCCTGATGGCCAAGGCCGCCGGGATCGACCCCAAGCAGGTCAACTACATCGCCCACTCCGGCGGCGGTGAGGCGCTCAACGCGCTGCTGGGCAACAAGGTCGCGATGGGCGTCTCCGGCATCGGCGAGTTCGCCGAGCACGTGAAGTCCGGCAAGCTCCGGGCCCTCGGCGTGACCTCGCCGGCCCGCCTCGACAGCGTCGACGCGCCCACCCTGAAGGAGGGCGGCCTGGACGTCGAGCTGGCCAACTGGCGCGGGTTCGTGGCCCCGCCCGGGCTGGACGACGCCGCCAAGAAGAACCTGACCGACCTGGTCACCAAGATGCACGACTCGCAGGCGTGGAAGGACGCGGTGGCCAAGAACGGCTGGATCGACTCCTTCCAGACCGGCCAGCAGTTCGCCGACTATCTCGCGGCCGAGCAGGCCAAGGTCAAGACCATCATCGCGGAAATGGGACTCGTCTCCTGATGTACTCCACCGAAGATCCGGCCGGCGCCACCGAGCGTGGCGCCGGCCCGGCGCACTCATGGCGGCGGCCCGAGCTCGTCCTGGCGCTGATCGTCCTCGGGCTGGGCGCGTTCGTGATCCTGGGGACCGCCGACGTCAGCGCCGCGGGCTCCTCGCTCGGGCTGGGGCCCCGGTTCTTCCCGGTCCTCGTCGGCTCGGCGCTGCTGCTGATCGGGCTGTGCTACGTGATCGACGTGATCCGGGGCGGCCACGGCGACCCCGAGGAGAGCGAGGACGTCGACGCCGGCGCCCGGGCGGACTGGCGGACGGTCGCGTCGGTGAGCGTGATCTTCCTGGCCTTCGCCGGGCTGCTGGACCTGCTCGGCTGGATCATCGCGGGGGCGCTGCTCTTCTTCGGCCTCTCCGTGGTGCTCGGGGCCACCCGGCGCCTGCACGCGGGTGTGATCGCGATCGTGCTGTCCACCGTCACCTACCTGGCCTTCGTCAAGGGCCTGGGCGTGACGCTGCCCGCGGGACTGCTGTCGGGGGTGGTCTAGGTGGAGTCGTTCCAGCTCCTGATGGAGGGGTTCGCGACCGCGCTGACCCCGGTCAACCTGCTCTACGCGCTGGTCGGGGTCACCCTCGGCACGCTGGTCGGCGTGCTGCCCGGCATCGGCCCGGCCATGACGGTGGCGCTGCTGCTGCCGATCACCTTCACCGTCCCCCCGGCCAGCGCGTTCATCATGTTCGCCGGGATCTACTACGGCGGCATGTACGGCGGGTCGACCACCTCGATCCTGCTCAACACGCCCGGTGAGAGCTCCTCGATGATCACCGCGCTCGAGGGCAACAAGATGGCCAAGCGCGGCCGGGCCGCCCAGGCGCTGGCCACCGCCGCGATCGGCTCCTTCGTCGCGGGCACGATCGCCACCGGGCTGCTGGTCGTCGCGGCTCCGCTGGTGGTGGACTTCGCGATCTCCTTCGGTCCCGAAGACTACTTCGCGCTGGCCGTCCTGGCCTTCACCGCGGTGTCGTCGGTGCTGTCGCGCTCGGTCGTGCGCGGGCTGGCCTCGCTGGGGCTCGGCCTGGTCATCGGGCTGATCGGCATCGACCAGCAGACCGGTCAGGCGCGGCTGACCCTGGGCGTCCCGCAGCTGCTCGACGGCATCGACGTGGTGATCGTCGCGGTCGGCCTGTTCGCGTTGGGCGAGGTGCTCTACGTCGCCTCCCGGCTGCGGCACAGCGAGCCGGAGGTCATCCCGGTGGGCCGGGCCTTCCTCGGCCGTTCCGACTGGTCGAGGTCCTGGCGGCCGTGGCTGCGCGGCACCGCGCTCGGCTTCCCCTTCGGGGCGCTGCCGGGCGGCGGCGCGGAGATCCCCACCTTCCTGTCGTACTCGATCGAGAAGCGCCTGGCCCGCGGGACCGCCCGCGAGGAGTACGGCAAGGGCGCCATCGAGGGCGTCGCCGGTCCCGAGGCCGCCAACAACGCCTCGGCGGCGGGCACCCTCGTCCCGCTGCTCACCCTGGGCCTGCCCACCTCGGCGACCGCCGCGATCCTGCTGGCGGCCTTCCAGCAGTACGGCCTGCAGCCCGGCCCCCAGCTCTTCGACCACAACCCGGCGCTGGTCTGGGGCATGGTCGCCTCGCTGTTCATCGGCAACACGATGCTGCTGGTGCTCAACCTGCCGCTGGCCCCGCTCTGGGCCCGGGTGCTGCACATCCCCCGGCCCTACCTGTACGCGGGGATCGTGCTGTTCGCCGCCCTGGGCGTCTACGCGCTCAACTCCTCCTGGGTGGAGCTGGTCATCCTCTACGTCCTGGGCATGCTGGGCTTCGCGATGCGCCGTTTCGGGCTCCCGGTGGCCCCGGCCGTGATCGGCATGATCCTGGGCCCGATGGCCGAGATCCAACTCCGCCGGGCCCTGGCCATCGGCGCGGGCGACGTGACGGTCCTGGTCAAGAGCCCGGTGGCGGCGGTGCTGCTGGTCGTGTCGCTGCTGGTGCTGGCCGCCCCGCTGGTCAGGAAGCTGGTCGCCCGCCCGTCACGCGCCGCGTAGCCGTCCGGGCGCCGGGCACGTGCCCGGGTGGACGCTGGGCACCTGCCTGGGTGGACGCCGGGCACCTGCCTGGGTGGACGCCGGGCACCTGCCTGGTGGACGCCGGGCACGTGTCGGCCAGCCCCGCCGCGCCGGGGAGCGGCGGGGCCGCCGGCCCGGCCGGGACTACCGCTGCTCCAAGGTGTCGACGGGCTCCTCCGCCAGGCGCCAGCCGTCCTCTCGGGCGAAATAGGAGCAGGAGGCCCATCCCGTGGTCCCCGCCGGCAGCCCGGAGGCCGACCTGCCGCCCAGACGGAACTGGCACCAGCCGCTGGAGGAGCCCAATATCTGGCCGTAATCACCGTAGTAGAGAAGACCGATCACGCGCGAGCCGCCGGGGGTGGAGCGCAGGCGGACGCCGTCGGCGATGATGACAGCATCCACCCCGAGAGCTGCCGAGAAGCCGGGAGCACCGGCCTGAGCTGGGGTGACGGTCGCGAGCGTCCCGCCGGCGACGGCCAGCACCACGGCCATGAGCGCCAAATGCCTTTTCACGCGTTCTCCGATCCTGAGGGGCTGGACAGCACCACAGAGAAAAGGGGGACTGACGTGATCACTGTGCAAGTAATCAATAATTGCGTCAATACGTGCGTGATATTAAAAATTAGAATTACCACATAAAAAGGCCCCGCCGATCTTTCGATCGGCGGGGCCTCCGCGGTCCGCCCGCGGGCTCTCCGTGTCGCCCACCGCGGGGCGGTCCCGGACCGCCCGGGGGCGTCCGGACGGCTACTCGGAGACGCCGAGCCTGTCCAGCAGCAGCTCACGGGCCCGGCCCGCGTCGGCCTTGCCGCGGCTGGCCTTCATGACACCGCCGACGAGAGCGCCGACCGCGGCGATCTTGCCGCTGCGGACCTTGTCGGCGGCGGCGGCGTTGTCGGCCAGGACCTGGTCGATGATCGCCATCAGCTCGCCCTCGTCGTTGACGATCTGCAGGCCGCGCGCGGCGACCACCTCGTCCGGGGAGCCCTCCCCGTTCAGCACGCCCTCCAGCACCTGGCGGGCCAGCTTGTCGTTCAGCGCTCCCCCGGCGACCATCGCGCACACCCGGGCGATCTGGTCCGGGGTGATCGACAGCTCGCCGAGCGGGACCCCCGCCTCGTTGGCCCGGCGGGCCAGCTCGCCCATCCACCACTTGCGGGCGTCCGCCGGCGGCGCGCCGGCCGCGACCGTCGCCTCGACCAGGCCGATGGCGTCGGCGTTGTGCATGGCCGCCATGTCGAGGTCGGAGACGCCCCACTCCTGCTGGAGCCGCTTGCGCCGGGCGTTCGGCAGCTCGGGCAGGGCGGCCTTGAGCGAGGCCACCCACGCGACGTCGGGGGCGATCGGCACCAGGTCCGGCTCGGGGAAGTAGCGGTAGTCCTGCGCCTCCTCCTTGGACCGGCCCGAGGTGGTGGTGCCGCTGTTCTCGTGGAAGTGGCGGGTCTCCTGCAGGATCCGGCCGCCGTCGGCCAGGATCGCGGCCTGGCGCTCGATCTCGCCGCGGACCGCGCGCTCGACGCTGCGCAGCGAGTTGACGTTCTTGGTCTCGGTCCGGGTGCCCCATTCCGAGGACCCGCGCGGCATGAGGGAGACGTTCACGTCGAAGCGCATGGAGCCCTCCTCCATGCGCACGTCCGAGACGCCGAGGCCGCGCATCAGCTCGCGCAGCTCGGTGCCGTAGGCGCGGGCGACCTCGGGGGCGAGCCGGTCGGTCCCCGGGATCGGCTTGGTGACGATCTCCACCAGCGGGATGCCCGCGCGGTTGTAGTCGACGATCGAGTAGTCGGCGCCGTGGATGCGGCCGGTCGCGCCGCCCACGTGGGTGGACTTGCCGGTGTCCTCCTCCAGGTGGACCCGCTCGATCTCGATCCGCACGATCTTGCCGTCCACCTCGACGTCGAGGTAGCCGTCGAAGCAGAGCGGCTCGTCGTACTGGCTGATCTGGTAGTTCTTCGGCATGTCCGGATAGAAGTAGTTCTTCCGGGCGAAGCGACACCACTCGGCGATCGAGCAGTTGAGCGCCAGGCCGATGCGGATCGTCGACTCGATCGCCGCGGCGTTGGCCGTCGGCAGCGCCCCGGGCAGGGCCAGGCAGACCGGGCAGACATGGGTGTTCGGCGGGGCGCCGAACGTGGTCGGGCAGCCGCAGAACATCTTCGACGCCGTGCCCAGTTCGACGTGGGTCTCCAGGCCCAGCACCGGCTCGAAGCGCTCCAGCGCCTCGTCGTACGGCATGAGCGTTTCGGTGCTCACAGGTAACCAAGTCCCTTCAGTGCGTTCCTCGTCTCGGCGACCCAGTCTGCGTACGAGGGCACCTGAGCCAGGACCGCGAGATCGATGTTCCGTCCTATGTATTCGAAGTAGTCGCGGATGGGTTTCCCCCTCCGGGGCACGGTCGCGGCCAGGACCCGGCCGGGGTCGGTGATCCGCTCGACGTCACGTGGCCGGGCGGGCAGCAGGCCGAGGTCGCTGCCCTCCAGGGCGGCCCACACCGCGCGGTCGGCCAGCAGCCAGCCCTCGGTCTCTCCCAGGCCGATGACCGGCACGAGATAGTGCGAGTGGTAGCGGACGCCGTCGGCCTTGCCGCCCGGCTTGCCGCGCTCCCGGATGTCGTCGTGGGTGAAGAGCAGATGGCAGTCCGCCGCGAGCTCCTCCAGAGCCGTGACCATGTGCTCCCGGCCGCACGAGACGACCTCCGTCGCCTCGACGTCGACCGCGTGCGGCGACATCCACGTCAGCTCGCGGAGCTGCCGGGAGATGACGGCGCCGAGGAAGCCCTCGTCGGCCTCTCCCTCCGCTACCAGCCCCGGGACCAGAGGGCGGCTCATGCCGCGGCGCCCAGGTATTTGCGGACCTGTCTGGGTGAGACGAACGTGCCCGGCTCGCCGTCCGGCTGGACCGGTTTGGCCACGGTCACCCGGGAGACCCGGTCCTTGTCGGGGTCGACGCGGACCGCGGTGTCCAGGAAGGTCAGCGCGTCGGGGTCGGTCCGGTAGGTCTCGGCGACCACCACCGGGGAGTGGCTGGTGAGGATCACCTGCCGGTATGGTCCCGCCCCTCCGGGCTCGGTGATCCGCCGGCGGATCCGGCGGATCAGCTCGCCGAGGCGGCCCGGGTGCACGCCGTTCTCGATCTCCTCCACCAGCAGGGTGCCGGGGTGGTCGGGGTCGTGCAGGGCGGCGAGCAGGCCGAGGACGCGCAGGGTCCCGTCCGACAGCAGCGGGGCCGGCACCGCTCCCTGGCCGTCGACGATCAGGTCGAAGGAGCACTCCTCCCGGTCGGCCCGGGGCACCAGCCCGACCACGTCGGGGACCACACCGGCGAGGTCGACCACGAGGTCGGCCAGCGCCGCCGAGCCCGCCATCCGCCCGAGCACCGCGGCGAGGTTCGCGCCGTCGGCGGCCAGCGGCCCGCCGCCGGCCGGGCAGGACCGGCGGCGCATGGCCGCCGGCGACAGGGCGTAACGGTGCCACGACTGGACCGTACGGCGAGGCGTGATCTCCGGCTCCGGGTCCTCGACCATGAACTCCAGCAGCTCCTCCGGGAGCCGGTGGGCCACATGGCTGATGACGGCTCCGCTGGACCGGGGGATCCGCAGCACCATCTCCGCGCCCACGTCGAACCGGACCGGCAGCAGCGCGCCGGGCTCCGGGGAGACCAGGGTCTCCACCGAGACGACGAACCCGGGGACGGGAGTGCCCCGCGCGACCCGGTGGAACTGCTCCCCCGGCAGCCCGCGGCGCGCGCCGAGCAGCCCGCCGGATCCGGCGATCTCGTCGGCGACGTATCCGACGGCGTCGAACAGGTTCGACTTGCCGCTGGCGTTGGGGCCGACCAGCGCGAGGAAGGGCGGCACGTCGAGGACGAAGTTCAAGAAGGACTTGAACCCGTCGATCTCGATCCGAGTGATCATGCCGCCGTTCCCCCCAGTCGCCCTATCGCCTCGAAAGCCCTACAGTGCCGGGGCTTTGGACAGCAGGCTGCCGCCCCAGCGGTCTTCGAGGGCCTTCTCCACCGCGGCGGCGACCCGGTAGCAGCGGTCGTCGCCGAGCACCGGGGCCATGACCTGCAGGCCGACCGGCAGTCCGTCCTCGTCCGCCAGGCCGCACGGCACCGAGATGCCCGCGTTGCCCGCCAGGTTGGTCGGGATGGTGCACAGGTCGGCGAGGTACATCGCCATGGGGTCGTCGGCGCGCTCGCCGATCGGGAACGCCGTGGTCGGCGTGGTCGGCGAGACGAGCACGTCCACCTGGTGGAAGGCCGCGTCGAAGTCGCGGGCGATCAGCGTGCGGACCTTCTGCGCCTGGCCGTAGTAGGCGTCGTAGTAGCCGCTGGACAGCGCGTAGGTGCCCAGGATGATGCGCCGCTTGACCTCGGGGCCGAACCCGGCGGCCCGGGTCAGCGCCATGACCTCCTCGGCGCTGCGCGTGCCGTCGTCGCCGACGCGCAGGCCGTAGCGCATGGCGTCGAAGCGGGCCAGGTTGGAGGAGGCCTCCGACGGCGCGATCAGGTAGTAGGCCGGCAGGGCCGTGGTGAACGACGGGCAGGAGACCTCGACGACCTTGGCGCCGAGCGACTCCAGCAGCTCGACGGCCTCGTGGAAGCGGGCGAGCACGCCCGGCTGGTAGCCGTCGCCGCCGAACTCCTTGACCACGCCGATGCGCAGCCCGGCCACGTCACCGATGCGGGCCGCCTCGACGACCGAGGGCACCGGGGCGTCGATGGAGGTGGAGTCCATGACGTCGTGGCCGGAGAACGCCTCGTGCAGCAGCGCCGCGTCCATGACGTTGCGGGCGAAGGGGCCCGGCGTGTCGAGGGAGCTGGCGAAGGCGATCAGGCCGTAGCGGGACGAGCCGCCGTAGGTCGGCTTCATGCCCACGATGCCGGTGACCGCGGCGGGCTGGCGGATCGAGCCGCCGGTGTCGGTGCCGGTGGACAGCGGGGCCTCGTAGGCCGCGACCGCGGCGGACGAGCCGCCGGAGGAGCCGCCCGGGATCCGGGACAGGTCCCACGGGTTGCGGGTGGGGCCGTAGGCCGAGTTCTCGGTCGAGGAGCCCATCGCGAACTCGTCGAGGTTGGTCTTGCCGAGGATCACCAGCCCGGCCTCGCGCAGGCGGCGGGTCACGGTGGCGTCGTACGGCGGGCGGTAGCCCTCAAGGATCTTGGATCCGGCCGTGGTCGGCATGTCGACGGTGGTGAAGACGTCCTTGTGCGCGATCGGCACCCCGGCCAGCGGGCCGGGGTTCTCCCCTGCGGCCAGGCGGGCGTCGACGGCGCGCGCCTGCTCCAGTGTGGTCTCCGCCTCGACGTGCAGGAAGGCGTTGACCTGCGGCTCGACGGCGGCGATCCGGTCGAGATGGGCCTGGGCGACCTCGACGGCCGAGACCTCACCGCTCGCGACCAGCGCGCCGAGCTCGGCGGCGGACTTGTGGATGAGGCTCATGCTTCCTCCCCGAGGATGCGCGGAACACGGAAGCGGCCGTCCTCGACTGCCGGGGCCTCGGACAGCGCGCTGTCGGGCGCCAGGCCGGGCCGCACCTCGTCGGGGCGGTAGACGTTGGTGAGCGGGAGCGCGTGCGAGGACGGCGGGATGTCGTCGGCCGCCACCTCGGCGACGCGGGCGACCGCACCGATGATCACATCGAGCTGGGCGGCGAAGTGGTCGAGTTCCTCATCGGCCAGCGCCAGCCGGGACAGCCGGGCGAGGTGAGCGACCTCGTCGCGGGTTATGGCGGACATGAGTCGTTGAACCCGTTTCGTGGAATGGCAATTGGACACTGTCATCTTAGGGCTCGTGACCTAACGTGCCTGACCCATTGACGTCGCGGTGGCCCCGGGGTCCGCCCGGCGACGCCCCGCGAGACGGCGGTCCGGCCCTGCGCCCGGCACGGCCCGGACGGCTCCGCCCGGTGGCCAGGCCAGGACCCGAGCCCGGCGACGCCACCGCCCGCGCGGATCCCGGCCGCGGTCCCAGCGTGTCACCGGAGCGCTAGGCGGTCTGCGGGTCGAGGACCTCGGAGGGGTTCAGGAAACGGAGGGCGGGCGTGGCCGGGTCGCGCTGTCTGCGGAGCCAGACGGTCGCGTCGACGGCGGACATGGGCTCGGCGAACAGCCAGCCCTGGGCGAGATCGCACCCCATGGCGGCCAGGCAGGCGGCCACCTCGGCCGACTCGACGCCCTCGGCCACCGAGCGCAGACCGAGGGAGCGGACCAGGTCGACGATGGAGCGGACGATCCGCTCGTCGTCCTTGGACTCGCCGATCCTGCGGACGAACGAGGCGTCGATCTTCACCTCGGAGACCGGCAGGCGCTGCAGCCGGACCAGCGAGGAGTAGCCGGTGCCGAAGTCGTCCAGCGCGAGCGGCACGCCGAGGGAGGTCAGGGCGCGGACGGCGTCGGCGGTGTATGCCTGGTCGGTCATCAGGATGCGTTCGGTGACCTCGAGCTGGATCGCCATGGGCGGCAGCCGGTATTGGGCCAGGCCGGCCTCCAGCCGGTCGGGGAGGGCGGAGTCGAGCAGATCGCGGGCGGAGACGTTCACCGAGATCTGCTCGTGCAGGCCGGTGTGCCACCAGTGAGCCGCCTGTTCCAGGGCGGCGTCGATGACGTACTGGGTGAGGTGCCGCATGAGATACGACTGCTCGGCCATCGGCACGAACTCCCCCGGGGAGATCATCCCCCGCTCGGGGTGCCGCCAGCGCAGCAGCGCCTCCACGCCCCGCACCTGCCCGCTGGCCAGGTCGAGCTTGGGCTGGTAGTGGAGCCGGAGCTCGGAGCGGTCGATGGCCCGGCGCAGGTCACCGATGAGGTTGAGCCGTTCGGGGCTGTTGCGGTCTTTGTCGGCGACGTAGATCTCGACGCCGGTCCGCCCCTCCTTGGCCAGGTACATCGCCACGTCGGCGCGTTGCAGCAGCAGCTCGAAGTCGGGCGCGTGATCGGGGTAGAGGGCGATGCCGACCGAGGCGTCCAGATCGAAGGTCATCCCCTCCAGGCGGACCGGCTCGGTGAGGGCCACCCGCAGCCGCGCGGCCACTTCCCGGGCCGCGGCGGCGTCCCTGACCGAGGGCAGCAGCACCGCGAACTCGTCGCCGCCGAGCCGGGCCACCACGTCGCCCGGCCGTACGCTGTGGGTGAGCCGGTGCGCCACGATCTGCAGCAGCCGGTCGCCCACCGGGTGGCCAAGGGTGTCGTTGACCTCCTTGAACCTGTCGAGGTCGAGCAGGAACAGGCCGACCCGCTCGCCCGCGCGCGCCTCGGCGAGCGCCTCCTCGGTGCTGAGCACGAGCATCTTGCGGTTGGGCAGCCCGGTGAGCCCGTCGTGCATCGCCTGGTGGTCACGGCGGACCGACAGGGTGGCGGTGAAGTAGACCGCGGCCAGCGGCGCGACGAACAGCGGCACCAGTGCCGGGGAGTGGTTCATCACCACCACGACCAGCGGGGCCAGCCCGAGCAGCCCGGCGTAGACCAGGCTCTGGTGGCCGATCGTGGTCCTGATCACCCGGTTGATCGAGCGGCGCTCGTGCAGCGCCACCGCGCCGGAGACCAGCAGCGCCCGGACCATGAAGTAGGCGAGCCCGGCCAGCCCGATCGCGAGCATGTCGGGCCCCTCGGGCACCCCGGAACCCCCCGGCCCCGGGGAGTTGCCGAACAGCGCGAGCACCACCCCGGCCGCGGTGCAGGCCAGCGTCGCCTGGGCGATGTTGAACATGACCCGGTGCCACGCCTTGCGGGTGACGGCGCCGTTGACGACCAGGCCGACCGCCTGCATCAGCACGGCGATCGGCAGCCCGTAGTGGAGCAGCGCGGCGAAGGTGAACATCGCCGACGGGTAGGTGCCGCCCACCGTGATCGACGACGACAGCAGCACCGGCCGCAGCTCGCCCAGGACGACCAGGACCGTCAGCATCCAGAACAGCGGGCTGCGGGCGGTGTCGGCCAGCGCCTGCGGGCTGATCCACCACTGGGCCACGACGAGGGCGGTGGACCCGATCGTGATGACGGCGGCGAGGTAGGCCCACAGAGGTGAGCCCACACGCGGCCCGGTGTCGCGTGTGTCGTTTGGGTCGGCCATGAGTAACAAAACCCCCATTAGTTCACTATGGGAGAGTACGGCCTCTGGGCCACTTCGCGAAACCGGTTGCGCACGTTCCGTTACCGCTCATTCCGGCATCCGCCCCCCGCCACGGCTCCCGTCCGCCTTCACTCCTCGGGCTCGACCACCGTCGCGGCCGCCGCCTCCGGCCCCTCGGCCAGCAGGACCCGCAGGCCCTCCTCGTCGAGGATCGGCACGCCGAGCTTGACCGCCTTGTCGAACTTCGATCCGGCGTTCTCGCCCGCCACCACGTAGGAGGTCTTCTTCGACACCGAGCTCGACACCTTGCCGCCCCGGGCCGCGAGGGCCTCGCCGGCCTCGTCGCGGGTGAAGCCCTCCAGCGTGCCGGTCACCACGAAGGTGAGCCCGGCCAGGGTCTGCGGGAGCTGCTCGGCCGGCGGCTCGTCCTCCATCCGGACCCCCGCGGCCTTCCACCGCTCGACGATCTCCCGGTGCCAGTCGACCTCGAACCAGTCGTGGATGGCGGCGGCCACCCGTGGGCCGACGCCCTCGACCGCGGCGAGCTCCTCCTCCGAGGCGCTCGCGATCGCGTCGATCGAGCGGAACTCGGCGGCGACGGCCTGGGCGGTGGGCGGGCCGACGTGCCGGACGGAGAGGGCGACCAGGACCCGCCAGACCGGCTGGTCCTTGGCCTTCTCCAGCTCCTCCAGCATCTTCTCGGCGTTCTTGCTCGGCTCGCCGCTCTGGTTGGCGAAGAAGGAGACGACCTTGGGCTCGCCCGTCTCCGGGTCGGTCTTGGGCAGGCCGGTGTCGGGGTCGCGGACGACCGACCGGATCGGCAGCAGCCGCTCGATGGTCAGGTCGAACAGGTCGGCCTCGGTGCGGACCGGCGGCTCCTGCGGCGGCAGCGGCTGGGTCAGCGCGGTGGCCGCCACATAACCCAGGCCCTCGATGTCGAAGGCCCTGCGCCCGGCGGCGAAGAAGAGCCGCTCACGGAGCTGGGCGGGGCAGGCCCGGGTGTTGGGGCAGCGCAGGTCGGCGTCGCCCTCCTTCTCGTAGGCCAGCTCGGTGCCGCACTCCGGGCAGCGCGTCGGCATCACGAACTCGCGCTCGGTGCCGTCGCGCAGGTCCACGACCGGGCCGACGATCTCGGGGATGACGTCGCCGGCCTTGCGCAGCACCACGGTGTCGCCGACGCGCACGCCCTTGCGCGCGACCTCCGAGCCGTTGTGCAGCGTGGCGCGCTCGACCGTGGAGCCGGCCACGACGATCGGCTCCATGACGCCGTACGGCGTGACCCGGCCGGTGCGCCCGACCCCCACCTGGATGTCCAGGAGCTTGGTGTTGACCTCCTCGGGCGGGTATTTGTAGGCGATCGCCCAGCGGGGCGCCCGGCTGGTGGAGCCCAGGTTGCGCTGGAGCTCGATGCGGTCCACCTTCACCACGACGCCGTCGATCTCATAGACGGGGTCGTGGCGGTGCTCGCGGTAGAACTCGACGAAGGCGTTGATGCCGTCGAGGTCGTCGACGACCTTGTAGAGATCGCTGACCGGCAGGCCGAACTCCCGCAGCCGCTCGTAGACCTGGGACTGGGTCCGGGGCAGGGCGGGCCCCTCCCACCTGCCGACACCGTGGACGATCATGTGCAGCGGGCGCTGCGCGCTGATCCGCGGGTCCTTCTGCCGCAGCGAGCCGGCCGCCGCGTTGCGCGGGTTGGCGAAGGGCGCCTTGCCCGCCTCGACGAGCTGCTCGTTGAGCTTGGCGAACCCCTCGACGGGCAGGTAGACCTCGCCCCGGACCTCCACCAGCTCGGGCACGTCGTCACCGGCCAGACGGTGCGGCACGCCGGCGACGGTGCGCACGTTGGCCGTCACGTCGTCGCCCACCCGGCCGTCACCCCGGGTCGCGGCCCGGACCAGGCGGCCCTTCTCGTAGACCAGGGCGATCGCCAGGCCGTCGATCTTCAGCTCGCACAGATAGGGCGCCGGGTCCCGCTCGGCCAACCGCTCGGCCCGCGACTGCCAGGAGGCGAGGTCGTCGGCGTTGAAGGCGTTGTCCAGGCTCTCCATCCGCTGCAGGTGGGCGACCGGCGTGAAATCGGTGGAGATCGGCGCGCCGACCTTCTGGGTGGGCGAGTCGGGTGTGCGCAGGCTCGGGTGGTCGTCCTCGATCCGGCGCAGCTCCCGCATCCACGCGTCGTACTGAGCGTCGCTCACGGTGGGCGAGTCGAGCACGTGGTAGCGCCAGTTGGCCTCCTCGACCAGCTCGGCCAGCTCCGCGTGCCGATCCAACGCCGCCACCGGCACGCCTTCGACCTCAGTGCCCATCGCCCAGCTCTCCCCTCGTCCATACCGCCAAGGGAAACGCTATCGCCGGGGACCGACATCGCGCGGCGGCCTTACCCGGAGATGGCAGACCCTCCCCGCCGGGGACCGGCCGGTCCGGGTCTCCGGGCCGGGCGGGGAGGGACGGTCACTCGCCGGGATCCTCCCTCAGCACCCGGGCCGCCTCCCGGCATCTGGCCAGCGCCGCTCTGGCGTAGGCGGGCGAGGCTCCGGCCAGCCCGCAGGCGGGGGTGAGCACGACCTGCGAGGCCAGGGTGGCGGCGGGGAAGCCGAGACGGCGCCAGAGCTCGACGGCGGGCTTGGCGACCACGCCGACGTCGGGCAGCCGGGAGTCCAGGCCGGGCACGACGCCGAGGAGGATCGCCATGCCGGCTTCGACCACCTCGCCGAGGGCGTCCTCGTCGCGCCGCCGCAGCAGGGAGGCGTCCACGGACACGCCGTCGGCGCCCGCCGTACGCAGCAGGTCGAAGGGCACGCCGGGGGCGCAGCAGTGCACGACCGTGAACGCGCCGGCGGGCAGCACCGCCCTGAGCCGCTCGGCGGCGACGGCGCCCTCGACGGCGGGCAGCCGCCCGAAGCCCGACGCGGTCGGAACCGTGCCCGCCAGGACGCCCGGCAGCCCGGGCTCGTCGAGCTGGAGCACGATCTCCGAGGCGCCCGGCACCCTGCGGCGCACGTCGGCGACGTGCGCGGCGAGCCCTTCGGCGAAGGAGTCCACCAGGTCGCGCACGGCTCCGTCGTCGGCGAGCGTCTTGTCGCCGTGGCGCAGCTCGACCGCTCCGGCCAGGGTCCACGGCCCGCACACCTGGATCTTGAAGGGTCCCTCGTATCCCTGGGCCGTCTCCTCCAGCGCGTCGAGATCCCGGACGAGGTGGTCGCGGGCCCGCTTGAAGTCGCGCCCCGGGCGGTCGGCGAACCGCCAGCCGGACGGCTGCACCTCCACCGGGAGCTCCACCAGCAGCGACGCGGTGCGCCCGATCATGTCGGCGCCCACTCCGCGCGCGGGCAGCTCCGGTATGTACGGGAGCGCGGGCAGCTCGCCGAAGACGACCCTGAGCGCCTCCGCGTGATCCGTCCCGGGGTGCGACCCGATGCCGGTCGCGGTCGCCTCACCCCACGGGTATCCGCTCATGCCCGCTCCCGGCCACGCCCGCCGAGGGGACGTGAGCGCTCGCCCCGGTGCGCGCCGGCTCGCCTGCTTCGCTCGTTCACGACAGCCAGCTTAGGACCGCCGGGTGCCACCTCCCACCGGGAGAATCCGTCCCCGCGGTGACGGCACTTGATCAAGTTGAGTAGGGTTTTGCCGGTTATTCACCCGCCTTGGGGGACGCATGATGATCGGTCGGGCGCTCGTCGCGGTGTCGGTGCTGCTGGCTGTCGGGGCCGCGGGGGTTCCGGCGGCCGGGGCGGCCGAGCCCGACAAGTGCGCGCCCGGGCGGGGCACGACGAGCATCGGGGAGTCCTGGGCCCAGCGGCGGTTCAACCTGCCCGAGGTGTGGCGGCTGACCAGGGGCGTGGGAGTGACCGTCGCGGTTGTCGACAGCGGCCTGGACACCGGGCATCCCCAGCTGAAGCAGGCCACCGCGGAGGAGGTCACCGGCACCGGGGGACGCGACTGTTTCGGCCACGGCACGGAGGTGGCGGGCATCGTCGCCGCGACCCCGATGAGGGGCGTCCTGTTCACCGGGGTGGCGCCGGACGTGAAGCTGATCTCCGTCAAACACACCGACGACGGCCGGGGAGACGTGAAGATGCTGGCGCTGGCCATCGTGAAGGCCGTCCAGCTCGGCGCCAACGTGATCAACGTGTCCGCCCAGGCGAGCGACAACCCCGACCTGCGCAACGCCACCGCCTACGCGCTGGCCAAGAACGTGGTGGTGGTCGCCGCGGCCGGCAACGTCGAGAAGGACGACGGCTCTCCCGCGCCCGCCTATCCGGCCTCCTACCCCGGAGTCGTGTCCGTCGGCTCCGCCGCCCCCGACGGGCGCAGGGCCGACTTCTCCAACCCCGTCACGCCCATCACCGTGCTGGCCCCCGGCACGGGGCTCACCAGCACCTGGCCCGGCAGTCTCTATCAGGAGAACCTGGAGGGCACCAGCTACGCGGCGGCGTACGTGACCGGGGTCGTCGCGCTGGTCCGCTCCCGCTATCCGGACCTGACCAACGAGGAGGTGGGGCGGCGCATCGCGCTGACCGCCAACGGCGGCGCCGGGAAGGGGACCGGCGCGGGAATGATCAACCCGCTGCTGGCCATCTCGGCGATCCTGCACTCGGAGACGGTGGCGCTCGCACCGCCCGAGCCCGCACCCCTGCCCGCCGACGCGATACGGCACGCTCCGCCGGAGAACGCCGAGAGCATCGCGATGGCGACGCGGATCGCCCTGATCTCGCTCGCCGCGGTCGCCCTGGTGACCCTGGGTAGTCTCACGATCCCTTTGGGACGCAGCCGCAGGTGGCGGGCGGGGGCCCCAGATAACGGGACGTGAAATAGATGTGAAATCAGTGAACTACGGGGCGCTCGTTTGCTTTGATAGCTATAGATCAACTTATTAGCAGCTTTACCGGTAGTTGAGGTGGAAGGAATGCAATGGGGGATTTGAACCCATTACTGCCTGAAGATCCAGAACGCGTCGGTGTTCACATCCTCGTCGGGCGGC
>NZ_JBVJHH010000033.1:0-129419 GCF_055586905.1 Streptosporangium sp. NPDC048886 | reverse complement strand
AGGAATCCCATGTAGAAGTCGGGCTGGGATCCCGCCGAGATGTCGGCCGGGGTGTAGGGACCGAACAGCCAGATCGGGTTGATCTGGGCGAAGGTACCCAGCAGCGCGATGGTGCCGAACGTGAACATGAAGTAGGCGCCGGCCTTGGCCATGAAGGCCGGGTAGAACGGGGCGCCCACCACGTTGTTGTTCGTGCGGCCCTTGCCCGGCATCTGCGTGTGCTTCTGCACCCACATCAGGATCATGTGGGCGCTGATGAGCGCCAGCAGGATGCCCGGGATGAGCAGGATGTGGAGCGAGTAGAACCGGGAGATCACGTCCTCGCCGGGGTATTCGCCGCCGAAGAGGAAGAAGGTGATCCAGGTGCCGACCAGCGGCAGGGAGATCGCCACACCCTCGGTGATCCGCAGACCGGCGCCGGAGAGCAGGTCGTCGGGGAGGGAGTAGCCAGTCAGACCCTCGGCCAGGGCCAGCGTCAGCAGCAGGACGCCGATCAGCCAGTTGAGCTCGCGCGGCTTGCGGTACGCACCGGTGAAGAACACTCGGAGCGCGTGGACCATCATGCCGGCGACGAACAGCAGGGCCGCCCAGTGGTGCATCTGCCGCATCAGCAGACCGCCGCGGACGTCGAAGCTGATGTGCAGCGACGAGGCGTACGCCTCGGACATCATGACGCCCTTGAGCGGCTCGTAGGAGCCCTCGTAGACGACGTGGCCCATGGTGGGCTTGAAGAAGAACGTCAGGAACGTGCCGGTCAGCAGCAGGACGATGAACGAGTACAGCGCGATCTCGCCCAGCAGGAACGACCAGTGATCGGGGAAGACCTTCCGCAGATTGCGCTTGAGGAAGTTTCCGGCGCCGATGCGCTCATCGATGAAATTGCTCGTGCTCGCTATGGGCTTCGGAACGGTTCCGGTGCTCATGCGTGGCCTCCGTTCTCACGGACCTCGGCCTCGGCGTCGCCGCGCTCCCAGAAGCTGGGACCCGGGGGGACGGCGAAGTCAGCCGTGGCCACGAGGTATCCCTCATCGTCCACGGCGATGGGCAGCTGGGGCAGAGGCCGGGCGGCCGGACCGAAGACGACCTTGGCGCCGTCGGCGGCATCGAAGGTGGACTGGTGGCACGGGCACAGGATGTGGTGCGTGGTCTGCTCGTAGAGGGCGGCGGGGCAGCCCACGTGCGTGCAGATCTTCGAGTACGCGACGATGCCGTCGTGCGTCCAGTTCAGGTTCGTTCCGGACTTGATCTCTTCCGGGCGGAATTTGATCAAGATCAGCGTGGCCTTGGCCAGCGCGTTCAGGTCGTGCTCGTAGCCCTGGGGCACCACCGACAGGATGCCGCCCGGGGAGTTGAAGTCCGCCGCGCGGATCGGCGCGCCGGTGCCCTCCACGACGAGCTTGCGGGGCTTGCCGTCCTTGGTCTTCTCTCCCCAGACGGTGTGCCGCAGCTTGCTCGGGAAGTCGGTGTAGGACGGGCCGAGGTCGCGCAGCAGGACCAGCGGGGCCAGGCCCAGCGGGGCGGCGGCCATCAGCAGCGTGCGGCGCAGCAGCGGCCGCTTGGTGATGCCGCTCTCGGCCACGCCCTGGGTGAAGGTCTCGGCGACGTATTCCCGGGCCTGGCCGTCGGAGGCCATCGGGTGGCGCTCCTGGACCAGGTTGTACTTCGGCATGATCATGCGGACCCAGACCACGATGCCCGCGGCCAGCGCCATCAGCGCCAGGGTGAGCGTGCCGCCCAGGGTCAGGGTGGAGAGCTGCGTCTTCTCGACGTCGCCGACCTGGAAGACCACGTAGGCCACGATGAAGCCGATGCCCGCGAGCAGGGCGACGGTGAAGCACAGGGCGGCGAACTTCTCGCCCTTCTTCGCCGTCGCCTCGTTCTGCGGGGTCACGCCGGGGACGTCGACGCCCCCGGCGTGCTGCTCCTCGGCGCCGAGCAGGGAGGTGCCTGTGGCGGGCGAGGGGGTGCCGATGACGCGCTTGGGCACGCGGTCTTCGGGCTGCTCGATGTCGTGATTGTTGTCAGTCATTGGGCCTGTCGCTTCTTCGCGGTGATCCAGATGGCGGCCAGGGCGAGCAGGCTGATGCCCGCGATCCAGGCCACCAGGCCCTCGGTTACCGGGCCGATGCGGCCGAGACCTGCGCCGCCGGGGTTGGGCTCCTCACGCACGCCCACGATGTAGGCGATCATGTCCCGCTTCTGCTCGGGAGTGATGATGCTGTCGTTGAACACCGGCATCGCCTGCGGGCCAGTGATCATGGCCTCGTAGATCTGCGTCGGGGTGGCGTCGTGCAGCGGCGGAGCGTACTTGCCCTGGGTCAGGGCGCCGCCGGAACCGACGAAGTTGTGGCACTGGATGCAGTTCGCGCGGAACAGCTCGCCACCCTTCGCCTTGTTGCCCTTCGCGGGGTCGACCTGCTCCTGCGAGGGGACGGTCGGGCCGCCGCCGAGGGACTGGATGTAGGCCGAGAGCTGCCTGATGGTCTCGTCGTTGACCCACGGGGCCACGGGCTTGCGCGGCGCCTGGGCGCCGGGGTTGGCCAGGGGCATGCGGCCACTGCTGACCTGGAAGTCCACGGCCGCCGCGCCGACGCCGACGAGCGTCGGGCCGTTCGCCGTGCCCTCGGCGTTGAGGCCGTGGCAGCTGGCGCAGCTCTGCTCGAAGAGTTTCTTGCCCTCCGCCACGTCGTCGGCCCTGCCGGCGGCGATGGCCGCGTCGGCCCGCTCGCTCGGCGGGGCCACGAGGGTGTAGAACCCCCCGACCAGCCCGAGGGCCAGAAGCAGGACGGCGTATCTCGCGAGGGGATGCCGCCGCCTAGCGGTGATCCTGTTCACTGAGATCCCCGATTCCTTAATGAATGCCGTAGATGGTCACGAAAAGGCCAATCCAGACCACGTCGACGAAGTGCCAGTAGTAGGACACGACGATCGCGCTGGTCGCCTGCTCACGGGTGAAGCGCTTCGCGGCGTACGTGCGTCCCAGCATGAACAGGAACGCGATCAGTCCACCGGTCACGTGGAGGCCGTGAAAGCCCGTGGTCAGGTAGAACACCGAGTCGTACGCGGAGTGCGACAGGGTGTGCCCCTCCTCGACCAGCTGGCTGTACTCGTACAGCTGGCCGCCGACGAACACGGCGCCCATCAGGAAGCTGACGATGTACCAGAAGCGCAGCTTGGCGACCTGGCCCTTCTCAGCGGCCCACACGCCAAGCTGGCAGGTCACACTCGACAGGACCAGGATGATCGTGTTGACCAGTGAGAACTGGACGTTCAGATGAGCCTCGGGCCAGGGCAGGCCCTCGCCCAGGCTCACTGACCGGATGGTGAAGTACATCGCGAACAGCGCCGCGAAGAACATGAGCTCGGAGGACAGCCAGACGATCGTCCCGACGCTGACCAGATCGGGTCGGCGGGACGAATGTGCTGTCGTCGTCGTTGATATTGCGGATGCTGTCGCCACGGGCAGCATTATTGCGGCTCTCCAGCTCGGGTCGCCGCACGACCCCCCAATAGGGGCCTCAAATGTCCATCCAAACTGGATGTACGGGGCATTTTGCCCGTCAATGCCTCCGGCCTGGGTCTGCGGGCGGGGTGACCGGTAGCATCCCAGGTGACCATACATCGACAAGGGATAGTGAGCGCGACCGTGAGCACCGACGACAAGCTGAGGGTCCTCGTCTACAGCGACGACGCGAGCACCCGCGAGAAGGTGCGCCAGGCGATCGGCCGGCGTCCGGCCGCCGACGTGCCCCTGGTGGAGATCGTGGAGTGCGCCACCCACGCCAAGGTCGTCCAGCACTTCGACTCCGGGGAGATCGACGTCGCCGTGCTCGACGCCGAGGCGCAGCCGGCCGGCGGCATGGGCGTGGCCCGCCAGGCCAAGGACGAGGTCTACGACTGCCCGCCGATCTGCCTGCTGATCGCCCGCCGCGACGACCGCTGGCTGGCCGAGTGGTCGCGGGCCGAGGCCGTGGTGGCGCAGCCGATCGACCCGGTGGTCCTGGCCGACACCGTCGCCGACCTGATGCGGCGCCGCCTCTCCACCCGCCTGACCGCCCGGTAGACCACTCCTGGAGACCCCCATGGACGCGCGCACCACCTGGCCCGCGCTGCTGACGGCCCTGCTCGCCGGCGAGCACCTGACGGCCGACGAGACCGCCTGGGCGATGAACGAGATCATGTCCGGCTCGGCGACGTCCGCGCAGATCGCGGGCTTCGCCGTGGCCCTGCGGGCCAAGGGCGAGACCGTCGCGGAGGTGACCGGGCTGGCGCGCACGATGCTGGAGCGGGCCACCCCGCTGTCGGTGGCCGGTCCCGTCGTCGACGTCGTCGGCACCGGCGGTGACCGCGCGCACACGGTCAACGTCTCGACGATGGCGGCGATCGTGGCGGCCGCCGCGGGCGCTCGGGTGGTCAAGCACGGCAACCGCGCCGCGTCCTCCTCCTGCGGCGCCGCCGACGTGCTGGAGCACCTGGGGGTCGTGCTCGACCTGTCACCGGCCGCCACCGCCGAGGTCGCGGTGGAGGCGGGCATCGCCTTCTGCTTCGCGCCGCTCTACCACCCCGCGCTGCGCTTCGCCGGCCCGCCGCGCAAGGAGCTCGGCATCCCGACCGTCTTCAACTTCCTGGGTCCCCTGACCAACCCGGCCAGGCCCGCGGCGCAGGCGATCGGCATCTTCGACCCGGGCATGCTCCCCGTGGTCGCGGGCGTGTTCGCCGAGCGCGGGGTGTCGGCCCTGGTCTTCCGGGGCGACGACGGGCTCGACGAGCTGACCACCGCGACGACCTCCACGGTCTGGGTGGTGCGCGAGGGCACCGCCACGAAGACCGTCTTCGACCCGGCCGCGCTCGGCATCCCCCGGGCCGCGCCCGACGCGCTGCGCGGCGGGGACGTGGTCTTCAACGCCCAGGCCGTGCGCGACCTGCTCCAGGGCAAGACCGGTCCGGTCCGTGACGCGGTGCTGCTCAACGCCGCCGCCGCGCTGGTCGCCCTCGACAACAAGGGCGACGACCTCGAAGCCGCCATGTCCGCCGCCCACGCGCGGGCCGTCCAGGCCGTCGACTCCGGCGCCGCCGCGGCCGTCCTCGACCGCTGGGTCGAGGCCAGCCAGGCGCGCAGGCCGCGCTGACCTCGGCCATCCCCTCACGGGCGGACGGGAGATCCACCCGTGAGGGGATGCCTCCCTTCGCGGGGCCGTCCTAGATTGCGCCCATGTGGCCTGTCGATCCCCTGACCGAGCAGATACTGCCCGCCCTGGCGCTGTCCGTGCTGCTCGGCCTGTCCCTGGCCGTCGCGGGACTCGCCCGCGAACGCAGGCTCCTGCTCCTGAGGCTCCGCCGTGAGCAGGCCAAGCTCGCCGACCAGCAGGACGCGCTGGCCCATGCCGCCGTCACCGAGGAACGCGCCCGCATCGCCCACGAGCTGCACGACGTCGTCGCCCACGGGGTCAGCATGATGACGCTCGGTGTCGGCGCCGGCCGTATGATCATGGAGAAGGACCCGGCGCGGGCCCGCGAGACCCTGCGGCTGGCCGAGGAGTCCGGCCGTCAGGCGCTCCTGGAGCTGCAGCGCATGCTCTTCCTGCTGAAGGCCGAGGGGCCCCCGGGGGCCAGGACGCCCCAGCCCAAGCTGTCGGACCTGTCCGACCTGCTGACCCAGGTCCGTACGGCGGGCCTGCGAGTGGACGTGGTCGAGGACGGCAGGCCCGTCGAGATCGGTCTCGCCCTCGAACTGTCGGCCTACCGGATCGTCCAGGAGGCGCTCAGCAACACCCTCAGACGCGCCCGGGCGCAGTCGGCCCACGTCACCCTGCGCTGGCGTCCGGGCTTCCTGGACGTGCTGGTCCGCGACGACGGCCAGGTCACCACCACGGCGACCACCGGCCACGGCCTGCTCGGCATGCGCGAGCGTGCCACGCTCTTCGGCGGGACGCTCGAAGCCAAGGCCCTCCCAGAGGGAGGCTTCGAGGTGCGCGCCCGGCTGCCCACGGTGGGCGAGGCACGGCCGGCCCTCACCCGCCCCGGCGAGGCCCAGCCGGCCCCGGACGCCCGCCCGGGTGGGTGAGCGCCGGCCGGTCTCGGCCCTTCCCGGTGGGCGCAGCTCGGTCAGCCTCCGGGGTTCGCCCGCCTGGGCGAGGGGGCACAGCCGGTCCTCGGCTCCGCCCCCCTGGCGGGCGTCAGTCGGACTCGCCGAGCCCGATCGAGAAGGCGGCCTCGAGGTCGTGCCGGGAGTAGGTGCGGAAGGCGATGTGCGTCTCGGTGCGCAGCACCCCGGCGACCTTGTTGATCCGGCCGGGGACGACCTCGGCGATCTCCTCGTAGGCGGTGACGCGGACCATGGCCATCAGGTCGTACTCACCGGTGACGGAGTAGACCTCGCTCACCCCGTCGATCTCGGCGATCGTCTGGGCGACCTCGGGGATCCGGTCCACCTCGGCGTTGATGTGCACGATCGCGGTGATCACGAGCTTCCTCCTCGTTGAGTGCGGCTTGCAGCTCCGAAGTTATCAGCGCGCCGGGCGGCCCTCACGCCGCTGGTGCGGCTCGGCGGGCCGGTAGGCGTGGTCGAGGCGGGCCTTGAGCCGTCCGGCCCCGCCGACGGGCAGGCTCCAGGTGCCCTCCACCTGCACCAGCCGCACGCCGGGGCTCTCCAGCCAGCGCAGGATGCACTCGGTCTCCTCGGCGCTGGCGGCGGGCACGGGACCCGGCCCCGGCACGACGGTCTCGGCGGTGGCCACCAGCGCGTCCACGAACGGGGTGGGGTGCGCGCCCCGGGGCATCACCCCGGCCGAGGCCAGCCTGCCGTACCGGACGACGTGGATCTGCCAGCCGCCGGCCGCCGCGGGGGAGGCCGCGACCAGCTGGGGGATCGAGGTGAGGGAGCGCAGCCGCTGCATGCGCGCGGAGGTGCGGACGTAGGCGGCGAGCCGGTCGCGGTCGGCCGCGGCCTCCTCGTAGCGTTCTTCGGAGGACAGCCGCTCCATGCGCGCCTGGACCGCGGAGAAGACCGTCGTGGCCTCCAGCTCCATCGCCCGGCGCGCGGCCACGGCGTGCAGGCCGTACTCCTCGGCGCCCTGGCGGCCCTCGCAGGGCGCCCCGCACCTGCCCAGCTCGGCGAGGGCGCAGGCGGGGCGCCTGGTGCGCGGGGTGATCCGCTCGGTGCACTGCCGCAGCGGGACCGCCTCGTGCAGCGCGGCGCGGGCGTCCTCGGCCGCGCGGGTGCTGGTGAACGGGCCCAGGTAGCCGGCGTCGTCGTCTCTGACCTCTCGGACGATCGACAGGCGGGGGAACGGCTCGTCGGTGAGCTTGAGCCAGAGCATCTTCTCGGGGAAGCGCGACCTGCGGTTGTATCGCGGCTTGGCGGAGCCGATCAGCCGCAGCTCCCTGACCTCGGCCTCCAGCGCGGTGGCGCAGGAGATCGGCCGGACCCGCTCGACGATGCCGATCATCTCGCGGATCCGCGGCCGGGTCTCCCCGGCGGTGAAGTAACTGCGCACGCGGTTGCGGAGGTTGGTGCTCTTGCCGACGTAGAGAGGGTCGCCGCGCTCGTCCTCGAAGACGTAGACGCCGGGGCCGGTCGGCACCGCGTCGGCCAGGTGCCGCTTGCGCCGCTGCTCCGGGGTGGGCGCGCGGACGAAGCCCTTGAGCTCCTCCAGCGTGTGCACCCCGAACGAGCCCGCCCGCTCCAGCAGCGCGTGGAGCACGTCCACGGTGGCCTGGGCGTCGGCGAGCGCGCGGTGGCAGGGCTCGGTCCGGCTGAAGATCCGGGCCAGCGTGGACAGCTTGCAGTTCGGCGCCTCGTCGCGGGTCAGCAGCTTGCGCGCCAGCACGACGGTGTCGACCACCTGGTGGGCGGGCGGGGGGTAGCCGTGGGCGGCACAGGCGGCCTTGACGAAGCCCAGGTCGAAGCCCGCGTTGTGCGCCACGAGCGTGGTGCCCTCGGCGAACTCCAGGAACGACGGCAGCACCGACTCGATCCTCGGGGCCGTCATGACCATGGTGTCGGTGATGCCGGTGAGCACGGAGATGAACGGCGGGATCGGCGACCCGGGGTCGACCAGAGTGGCGAACTCGCCCAGCACCTCACCGCCCCGGACCTTGACCGCGCCGATCTCCGTGATCGCGTGCTCGCCCGCCGAAACCCCGGTGGTCTCCAGGTCGAACACGACGAACGTGATCTGATCGAGTGGCGTGCCCAGCTCGTCCAGCGTTCCCTGCACGACGTAATCCACGGTTCAAGACCATAGGAGCCCCGACCGACATTTAACGCGCCGGGCCCGCCGGAGGCGTGGACCAGACCTGTGGCGGATCCGGTGGCGGGCCCTGTGACGGGCCCCGTGGCGGGCCCGTGACGGGCCGTGTGAGGGACCCGCCCGGCCGCGGGTCAGCCCCTGTCCACGGCCGAGCCCGCCGCCCACAGCGCCAGCCCCAGCACGCCCAGCACGATGCAGGCGAAGATCTCGTATCCGCGCAGGAACCCCAGATGATTGACCAGGAGCAGATCGTGGGCCCACCGCCACCATCCCAGGAGGGAGTTCGCGGCTCCGCCGACACCCTGGACGAGACAGACGGCTCCGGCCAGCTCAAGAAATCCCTTCATGCCGTCGATCCTGGTGAGCGGTCCGGCCGCGCCGCCTCGGCCGAAGGTCGGCGGCGGCATCGACTTTGGTCGCTACCGGGCCGGGCGCGCTCCGCCGTACCGTCGGGGAACGTGACGGAATATCGGTGGCTGCTCCCCGCGGTCCTGCGCGGAGATCCGGGGGAGGGGCAGCCCGGGGTGCGGCGTTCGACCCGCGACTGGGCCGTGGACATGTTCGTCTTCCTCGGGGCCGCGGGGACGGGGCTGCTCCTGGCCTTCGCCCTGCGTTCCGACACCTCCACTCCGCAGCCGGTCCTCCTCGCCGACCAGGTGGTGGGTGCGCTCGCGTGCGCCGCGGTCTGGCTGCGCCGCCGCTGGCCCGTGGGGCTGGCGCTGGCGCTGGTGCCGGTCTCGCTGCTGTCCAGCGTCGCCGCCGGTCCCGTCTGCGTGGCGCTGTTCACCGTGGCCGTGCACCGGCCGCTGAAGTTCGCGGCCCTCACGGGCGGGCTGCACCTGCTCACGCTGGCGCCCTACCTCTGCTGGCGGCCCGATCCCGACCTCCCCTTCTGGGTGGAGTTCATGGTCTCCGCGCTGCTCTACGTCCTGCTGGTCATCTGGGGCATGTTCGTGCGGGCCCGGCGCCAGCTCGTGCTCACGCTGCGCGAGCGGGCCGAGCGGGCGGAGGTGGAGGCGGAGCTGCGGGTGGAGCGGGCCAGGCACCTGGAGCGCGAGCGCATCGCCAGGGAGATGCACGACGTGCTCGCCCACCGGCTGTCGCTGCTGAGCGTGCACGCGGGCGCGCTGGAATACCGGCCGGACATGGAGCCGCACGACGTGGCCAGGACGGCGGGGGTGATCCGGGCGGGGGCCCATCAGGCGCTCCAGGACCTGCGCGAGGTCATCGGCGTGCTCCGGATCGACTCCGAGGGCACCACCCCCGACCGGCCCCAGCCGACCCTGGCGGATCTGACCGGCCTGGTCGAGGAGTCCCGGCTCGCGGGCATGGAGGTGACGCTCGACATGCGGGTGAGCGATCCCGCCGAGGCCCCCGCCCGCCTCGGCAGGAACGCCTACCGGATCACCCAGGAGGGGCTGACCAACGCGCGCAAGCACGCCGCCGACGCCCCGGTGGGCGTCACCGTGGCCGGCGGCCCCGGCGACGGGCTCACCGTCGAGATCCGCAATCCGGTGACCGTCGGGCAGGCCATCCCCGGCAGCGGGACCGGCCTGATCGGGCTCACCGAGCGCGCCGAGCTGATGGGCGGCCGTCTCGACTACGGCAGGGGCCCCGACGGCCGGTTCCGGCTCAGGGCGTGGCTGCCGTGGGCCGCGTGACCTCCCGCGGGCGGCCCGGCCGGGGCAGGGAGCCACGCCGGACGCCCCCGGCGGGCGCGTGGACCGTAGGGTGTGACCGGATGGCGCCCCGGGAGACGCCGGCCGGATGGCCTCGTGGAAGACAGGCCGGGCGGCGTCGTGGGAGACGCTGGTCGGGGGGCGCCCCGGGAGACACGGGCCGGAGGGCGTTGTGAGGGCCGCTGACCGGGTGGCGTTACAGGAGACATGGGCCGGGTGGCCTCGTGGGAGACATGGACTGGACGGCGTCGTGGGAGACGCTGATCGGGTGACGTCACGGGAGGACGAGAGGTGGCTGAGGTGGCCGGCGTGAGCACGCCCCGTCCCGGTCCGGAGATCCGGGTGCTGATCGTCGACGACGACGCGCTCGTCCGCGCCGGGCTGTCGATGATCCTCGGCGGTGCCGGCGACCTCGTGGTGGTGGGCGAGGCCGCCGACGGGGGCGAGGTGCCCGGGCTGGTGGCCGAGCACCGGCCGGACGTGGTGCTGATGGACATCCGCATGCCCGGGGTCGACGGGCTTACCGCGACCGAGCGCCTGCGCTCGGCCGCCGCGGCCCCGGAGGTGATCATCCTGACCACCTTCCACGCCGACGCCCAGGTGCTGCGGGCGCTCCGCGCCGGGGCGGCGGGATTCCTGCTGAAGGACACCCCGCCCGGCGAGCTGGTCGCCGCGGTCCGCCGGGTCGGGGCGGGCGAGCCGATCCTGTCGCCCGTGGTGACCCGGCAGCTCATCGCGCACGTCGCCGACGGCGGTGTGGTGACGCGCCGCGAGCGGGCCACGACGATGCTGGCCGGGCTCAGCGACCGCGAGCGCGAGGTCGCGGTGGCCGTCGGCCAGGGGAAGTCGAACGCGGAGATCGCCGCCGGCCTCTACATGAGCGTGGCGACGGTCAAGGCCCACGTCTCGCGGGTGCTGACCAAGCTGGAGCTCAACAACCGCGTCCAGATCGCGCTGATCGTCCACGACGCCGGGCATCTCGCCTGAGGCCGGTGCGGCGGGCCGTCCGAGGCCGGTCGCCCGAGGTCGAGGTGGCGGGCGGGTCAGTCCCAGTGGCTTCCGTCCAGCATCCGCTCGATCGTGGCCCGGTGCATGACCAGGTCGTCGGGGTCCTCCGGCATGGCCTGCTCGCCGAAGTGGATCCGCCGCTGCCAGACGCGGGCCATGATGACGCCGTGCCGGAGTGCGGCGTACATCTCGTAGAACTCCATGTCCCGGGGCGTGTAGCCGGTGATCTCCTCGTATGTCCGGCAGACGTCCTCCCGCCGCATGAAATCCGGCAGTCCGGGCAGTCCGAAGCCCTGGGCGACGTCCTGGAAGAACCGGTGCAGGAAGATCATCCAGGCGATGTCCAGCTCGCGGGGGGCGATGGCGGCCATCTCCCAGTCCAGCACTCCCACCGGGGTGAAGTCCTGATACACCACGTTCCCGATGCGGGCGTCACCCCAGTTCAGCACGGCGGGCCCGGGGTCGGCCGGCCAGTGCTCCGCCAGCCAGGCGAACGCCCGCTCCAGCACCGGGATCGGCATCCGGCCGTGCGCCCACTCGTAGTAGGCCCGCTGGCCGTCGACGTGCTCGCGCAGCGCCGGCCGGCCGGTCCGCCGGGGCTCCACCCGCCGGAGCTCCTCGGCGGTGAACGGGGCGTCGTGCAGCCTGGCCAGGATCTCGACGCTCTGCCGCTGGAGCCGGTCCCGGTCGGCCTGGGAGGCGTCGAGCAGCCAGCCCTCGAAGGTGTAGGGCATCACGTCCGGCGGCACGTCGCCGGCGAGCCGCTCCATCACGAAGAACGGCGTGCCCACCGGCCCCGGATCCGGCTCGAACCAGAGGGTGCGCGGGGCGGGCACCCCGGCGCGTTCCCTGACCATCCGCATGATCTCGAACTGCCTGCCGAGGTCGTAGCTCGGGAAGACCGGAACGGCCTCGCTCGCCGGGGCCATCCGGGCGACGCACTCGACCTCCCGCCTGCCTTCGGCGCAGTCCCAGGAGACGTCGAAGAGCAGGGTCTCGCTGGACATGCCGTTGCCCGAGGGCTGCGACAGCCGGGACACCGTGACGGGGTGGCCCAGGCGGCCGGTGAGCCAGGAGCGCACCCGTCCTCGCAGCTCGCCGAGGTCGCGGGTGGAGGTGCGCATCCGCCCGTCCTGGCCAGGCCGTCCGTCCATCGCGCTCTCCCTGGTGGCGTGCGTCACAAGTCGCTGGGCACAGTCGTATACCGGTGATCAAGCGCTTGTCCACCCACCGTTCACCTGTCCGGTGAACACAAACCGGATTTCTGGTCATGTCCGGGTCAGGGTGCGGTAGCCGTACCCTTGACGTGAAGACCAATCCGAGTAGGGGCCGTGATGAGTTCAGCCGGAGAGGGCCTGTCTCGTCCGTTACCCGAGCAGGTTCGCTTACATGTGGTGGAGCTGGCATCCCAGATCCTGGGGTCGATGCCCTCGTCCGCCGTGCCCCTGCCGCTCAGGGGAATCGCCAGGTTCGACCCTCGCAAACGCGCCAAACTAGGCGGCGCGCCGATCGCCGCCCAGCTGGAGAGCGACAAGGAGTTCCGGGAGCTGGTCGCCGAGGCGCTGGGCACCGGCTGGCCCGAGCTGGTCGCGAGTCTCGCCGAGGGCGTCGTGCCGCCGGCCGCCGAACCCGTCCTGGTCGCCGCCGCCGCCTACCTCACCCGGCCTCCCGGGTGGGCGGAGATGGTGGAGGTCGCCCGCGCGGACCTGGAGCAGTCGGCCGCCGCGGCCGAGGGATCGGCGCAGGAGCAGACCCTCAACCGGCTGCGCGAGCAGCTCGCCGCGCAGAAGAGCTCGGCCAAGGAGGAGTCCGACCGGCTGCGCGAGCAGCTCAAGGCGGCCCGTTCGGAGATCTCCGACCTGCGCCGCAAGCTGCACGACGCCCGGGAGCGGGCCAAGGCGGCCGACGCGCGGGCCGCCCAGGTGGAGGAGGCCGCGCAGGAGATCAAGGCCGCCGCCGCGTCGGCGGGCAGCGCGGGGGAGAGCGAGCTGCGCCGTCTCCGCGAGCGCCTGGCCGACGCCGAACGGCAGCTGGAGGCCACCCGCCGGGCCGCCCGCGAGGGCCGGAGCGTGGAGGACACCAAGGTCCGCATGCTGCTCGACGCGCTTCAAGACGCCGCCGCGGGGCTGCGCAGGGAGCTCGCCCTGCCCTCCAGCATCAACAGGCCCGCCGACTCGGTGGTCTCGGTCGCGCCCGGCCGGCAGGGGGTCCAGGCGGTGCCCGCCAGGGCGCTCGCCGACGACGACCCGGTCCTGCTCGACCAACTGCTCGCCCTGCCGCAGATCCACCTGATCGTGGACGGCTACAACGTGACCAAGACCGGCTACGGCACGCTCACCCTCGCCGACCAGCGCAACCGCCTGCTCACCGGCCTCGGGGCGCTCTATGCGCAGACGCGCACCGAGCTGACCTGCGTCTTCGACGGCGCCGAGCTGAACGGCCCGGTCCCGGTCTCGGCCCCCCGGGGGGTCCGGGTGATGTTCAGCGCGCCCGGTCAGATCGCCGACGACCTGATCCGCCAGCTGGTCCGCGCCGAGCCCGCCGGCCGGGCCGTCGCGGTGGTCTCCTCCGACCGCGAGGTGGCCGAGTCGGTCCGCCGGATGGGCGCGCGGCCGGTCCCGTCGGGCCTGCTCCTGCGCCGTCTGGGGCGCGGCTGAACCTTTAGGCCGTATGGTGCGTCGGATCACACTGGAGGTTGATCCGATGAAGATGACCATCGCGCTGGTATGCGCCGCTCTCCTGGCGGGCACGGCCGCCGCCGCCCCCGGCATCCCCAGGGGCTTCCTGCTCTACGAGAAGGCCGCGGCCCAGAAGGACAACGACCCCGAGACCAACTGGAAGGTCAGCGACTCGCCGAAGGCGCGGCTCGCGCTGGATCCGTGCGGCAAGGGCGCCCCGGGCAAGGCGGGACGGGTCGCCGCGCGGACGGTGACGTTCACCGGTGTCCCGGATTTCATGAAGGTCGAGCAGGTGGTCCTGTACGGCTCCAGGGCGGCCGCGGAGCAGGCCATGGCCCAGGTGCGCGCGGCCCTGTCCGCGTGCCGGTCCCGGGCCGACAGCGGCTCCAGCTACCGATACGTCTCCACCGCCGTGGCCGGGCTCGGCGACGACGCCCTGAAGGTCTCCGGGCAGGTCTACTACGGCGGGAAGGTCGGCGTCGGCGGGGACCGGAGCGTGGTCGTCCGCAAGGGCGGCGCCGTCCTGGTCTACCTCTGGGCCGGGGAGTACGCCAAGCCGGTCAAGCGCGACTGGGCCGACCAGTTGCGGGACGCCACCAAGATGACCGCGAAGATCTGCGGGATCGCGGCCTGCGTTTGACCGCCACCTGCGGTTAAGCGAGCAAATCGGCCAAAAAGGTGAGCTGACCCTTACTAGTTCTGTACTATTCCGCCCAGGTCTTTGCACTTGGGGAGGCGGCACTGTGGCCGTGGCAGGTATGCCGGTTGGATTCAGGCGGATGCCGATGGCCGCAGGGCTGGCCCTCGCGCTGCTCCTGCTGCCGGTCGGCGGGGCTCTCGCCGAGCCGAAACCGACGGTCGCTCAGGCCAAGAAGAAGCTGGACAAGCTCAACGAGCAGGCCGACAAGGTCGTCGAGAAGTACAACCAGGCCGGCGAGAAGCTGAAGAAGGCCCGCAAGAAGTACGAGACGCTCAACACCGATCTCGCGCGCCAGAACGCCAAGGTCGCCGGGCTCCGCCAGGAGCTGGTCACGATGGCCGTCAGCAGCTACCAGCTCGCCGGTGTGACCGGCTGGCAGGGCCTGATGAGCCAGCCCGACCCCGGGCTGCTGCTGGGCGGCCTGGCCAGGGCCGAGCAGATGTCCGCCGCCCGCGCCCGGTCCCTGGAGGCCTTCGACGAGGCCAACAAGGCGCTGCGCGACAACCGCGACAAGGCCAAGACCGCCCTCGGCGAGGCCGACGCGACACGCGACGAGCTGGCCGCGGAGAAGGCCAAGGTCGAGAAGATGGTCAGGGCCCAGACCAAACTGCTGCGCGAGCTCGGCACCTTCAAGTCCGGCAACCCCAACAGCACCGGGATCCAGTACAACGGCCCGGCCTCGGGCAACGCCCGGGCCGCCCTGGACTTCGCCTTCGCCCAGGTCGGCAAGCCGTACCAGTACGGAGGCACGGGTCCGGGCGGCTGGGACTGCTCCGGCCTCGTCCAGGCGTCCTGGCGCAGCGGCGGCGTCAGCCTCCCCCGGACGACCTGGGAGCAGTGGAGCTGGGGCGCGAGCCGCAAGGTCTCACTGAGCGAGCTCCAGGCCGGAGACCTCATCTTCAGCGAGGGCCTGGGCCACGTGAGCCTCTACGCCGGCAACGGCCGGATCGTCCACGCCCCGCAGACCGGAGACGTCGTCAAGGTCGTCCCCCTGTCGGCCTACGGCCGCCGCCTGGTCGGGGCCGTCCGCCCCTGACCGCCGGGCGTTTGGAGCGGCCGGCCGCTCCGGGCCTGGCGTACGGCCCTGCCTCAGGTCCGCCGGACGCCTCTCGCCGCGGTTATCGGGAGAGGCGTCCGCGTTCAGCGGGGCGTCGACGTCCTGCGCGGCCGCCCGGGACGGCGGCGCGCCTGCCGCGCCGGCCACTTCATGGACGCCGGCCGTCAGACCGGCCACCAGTCCTGGCGCCGATGCCAGAGTGCGGCGACAGCCGTCGCGCACAGGCGCAGGTCGACGTCGTCCCGGTCCCGCTTGACTGCTTGGGACGCGCCGCGATGCGGACCATCAAGAAAGAAGCGTCACTTTAGGTACTCATGGTGTCCCGCAAGGTAACTATCCGGGTGTGATCAACAAAAAACAGCTCGTGAGCGCCCTGAGCGCCGCATCGCCGATCCTCTTGTCCTCCAGCGCCAGCTCCAGGGCCGAGGCCGCCACCACCGCCCCGCCCGCCGAGCCGTGGAGCGACCGCTGGCCGCTGCCCGGCGGGACCGCGTGGGTGTACTACGGCGACAGGAATCCCGGCCTGACGCGGCCGGTGCTCCTGGCCGACGGCTTCGGGGCCGGGCCCAGCGACATCGACGAGCTCTACGACGGTCTGGAACGGCGCGCCTTCCCGCTGATCAGCGAGCTGCGCCGCCGCGGCCGCGACGTCGTCATCATCGGCTACGACGACCGCGGCGCCTCCATCCTCGACAACGCACAGACTGCCACCGCGGCGATCCACCGCGCCGTCGCCGAGCGGCTCGGCAGCACCCGGCTGCTGGCCGGCGGGTTCAGCATGGGCGGCCTGGTCACCCGCTATGCCCTCGCCCAGATGGAGTTGCAGCGCATCGACCACCAGGTCGGCGTGTATTTCTCCTGGGACACCCCGCACCGCGGCGCCTACGTGCCGATCTCGCTCCAGGCGTTCGCGCACTACATCAAGGCCTACGACTCCCGCTTCTCCGACCAGTTCAACAGCCCGGCCGCCCGCCAGCTGCTGGTCTGGCACCTGCCCGACTGGAACGGCGTGCCCGGCGTCGACCCGCTGCGCACCCAGTTCCTCCAGAAATTGGAGTCCGTCGGCGGCTGGCCGCGTATTCCGCGTCTGCTCGCCGTCGCCGACGGGACCGGAACCGGAGCGGGCAACGGCATCGAAGCCGGTGAGAGCGCGCTGCTCGGCACCGGTGACCTCATCGACGGCACCGAACTACGCACCCAGCCCCTCGAACCCGACACCCTCGTCGCCAAGCTCCGCGTCCTGACCCCCAACGTCGCCGAGGTCCAGGCCCCGGGCGTCCCGCCCGTCGGCGGCGCCCCCGGCGGCACCCTGCCGGGCTTCAAGATCCTCGCCGACGCACTCAACGCCATCGCCGAAACCACCGGTCTCGGCCTGGGCGTCGACAACCCGATCCCCGGGCACTGCTTCGTCCCGTCGATCAGCGCCGTCTCCATCCGTGACATCACCCAAGCCGACCTGTACACCGACATCGACGCGCTGCCCCCGGACAACAGCGACCTCGACGACTTCTTGTGCAATAGCACCAACAACGGCCACACCGAGATCACCGAAGAGGCCGCCACCTGGCTCCTCGACCGCCTGCCCGACTGAAGGCACACCCACTGCCACCATGACGGTCCCGCACCCCTGCCCGGGTGCGGCTGAACACCGGGGAGAACGACTGGTAGGCGGCAACACCGACAGCGGTCCTCCTTCCGCCCCGTGCGGGAGGGAGGACCGCGCAACACAGCCGATTCGCTTCAGGGAACAGCCCTTCCGTGAAGCAACCCGGCGGCATGCCGTCATCCACCCCCAGCTCGGCGTCCCTGCCCGCCGGGCAGGATCACGCAAATCACTTCACGAAAGGTGGTCAGGCTTCCCAAGGGGGACGACAGCCTCCCCGTGTGGACAGAGCGCCACCTCGATCTGGCCGTGCGCGGGGCCCGCTCGGCGGAGCTCACCGCCAAGATCTCCCGGCATCTGGAGCGCTTCGGCGCCTGGATCACCGCGCACGCCCCGGCCGGCCCATCGCCGAAGCCCTTGCTCTCGGCCCGCTCCCCGACCTGCTCCTTCAGGAGAGGGCGGCTCGTTTCCGCCGTATTCCGGCCGTACCCCGTCGGCGTAGGCCAGCCGACTTCCCCGGAGGCCCTGGTCTCGGAATCGGAGACGGTCCTGGCTTTCGGGAACACGCACCACGCCCGGGAGGAAGCCCGGTTCGGTACTTCCGAGAACAAGGTCGAGCTGCCAGCCGGCGGCTGGGGCCACGGCCGGGAGAAGGGCGTCACTACGGTTCCGGGGGCGAGCGGCCCTCCTGGATCGTGGAGGACGTCCGGAGTGGCGAGATCACCAGGAACGTCACCGGCCCCGGCGGGCGCCTGGCGGCGATCACCGCGGGGACCGGCCCGGCGCGCCTGCAGCTCGCTCCGCCGCGGGATCGAAGATCGCAATAAGTGTGACTAATGTTACAGAAAAGACGATCTTCACATGATGCTCAGGAGAATGTGACGAGAGTCATATCGGAATAATGGAACCGCCTATCACGCAGGGATTACGGAACTCCGGGCAGTGCTTATTGATCTACATTTCCTTTGCATTGCTTTGCTGAAATTTGGGGATCGGAGTACCTTCTGGCGTCGCGGTGGCACGCCATGTCACCGCGACGGATGCCTGCCCGGAAGCCGGCATTCCGCTAAAGAATCCAACTGGCCGCCGCTCCCCTGAGGGGTCGGACCCCACTCGCGGCGGCCTGCCGAATCCGTGCAGCCAGGAGGCATGGAACCGGGGACCCAAGGGCCCTCAAGGTATGGCCAGGGGTGAATCGGCATATGTCATGCCGTAGGGCGACTTCCCCGCCCGAATCCGTCAGCTAACCCGGTAGGCATCAGTGGAAGTCCCAAGGAGAAATCCTGTCTACCACCCTGCGTAACCCTCGTCTGTCGCGCCTTGCCCGCCTTTCCCTCGGCGGTGTCGCACTCACCCTGACCGCCTCCTCCGGAGCGGTCGCGCTGGGCTCCGCGGCGGCACAGGCGGAGACGGACAACGTGCATGCCATCCAGGTCAAAAGCACCGCGAAGGCCGCCAAGGCCGGGACGGGCAAGACCGGGAAGGCCGGCACGAGCAAGGTCGCACGACAGAAGGCGAAGGCGGCCAAGGCCGTCTCGGCGGCCACGAGGCAGATCGGCGATCCGTACCGGTGGGGAGCCTCCGGTCCCGGCGCGTTCGACTGCTCCGGGCTCGTCCAGTACGCGTGGCGCAAGGCCGGCGTCTCCCTCCCCCGGATCACGCACAGCCAGTACCGCGCCGTCAGGAAGAAGGTCTCGTGGCGCAGCCTGCGCCCCGGTGACCTGCTGTTCTTCTACGGCAAGGGCCACGTGGGCATGTATGTCGGCAAGGGCAAGATGGTCCACTCGCCGAGCAGCGGCAAGACGGTCCGGACCGTGCGGTTGAAGGGGTACTACAAGTCCTCCTTCGCCGGAGCGGTCCGCCCCGGCGGCTGACGGAGAGAATCGGCCCCGCCCATCCCCGGTGGATGGACGGGGCCGCTCCATGTCCGTCGAGTAGCATCGACTCATATGTCCGCCCCGAGAGGGCGCCGCGCCGTGCTGACCGGGATGCTGGCGCTGATGGGCGCCGGCCTGACCGCCGGAGCGGGACCGCCCCCGCAGCGGACGCGCGACCCCTGGCCCGGCTCCGCCACCGTGGTCCGCGGCGAGCACTCCGTCGTGATCGGTCACCACGTCCCCCCGGCCGACCTCCGCGACCTGGCGTCGCGGGCCGACCGCGCCGGCCGCGCCGTCGGGCGGATCTGGGGGCCGGTCCGGCCGGTGATCCTCTTTCCCGCCACCGACGCCGAGGCGGCGGCGCTCGCCGGCGCCGGGAGCACCGGCGGCCTGGCCGCGATGGCCACCGCCGACCGGGTGATCGTCCTGCCGTCGGGCTACGCGGAGCTCAGCGAGGTCGGCCGGGACGTGGTGATCGCCCACGAGCTCACGCACGTGGCCACCGGCGCGACCCGGGGCGGCCGGGTGCCGGCGTGGCTGTCGGAGGGGTTCGCCGACTACGTGGGATACCGCGACGCCGGGATCGGGGTCCGCGAGGCCGCCGCGGAGCTGGCCGAGGAGGTGCGCGCGGGCACCCTGCCCGCGCGGCTGCCGGAGGCCGCCGACTTCGCCCCCGGCGCGCCGCGGCTGGCGCAGTCCTACGAGGAGGCCTGGCTCGCCTGCCGCTACATCGCGGAGCGCTTCGGCGAGAAGGCGCTGGTGAGGCTCTACGGTAGCGATGTCGGCAGCGCACTGGGCCTGTCGCGGGCGGAGCTCACCGCCGCCTGGCGTGACCACCTCCGGAGGGAACTGGCATGACGCGGACCACGACGGACACGCCCTCCGGCCGCCGGCGCGCCCCGGCCGCGCCGGCCGCGACGGGCCGCCCGTGTCGCGGAGCGGCGCCGACGGAGACGGGCCGCCCGGTGCGCAGAGAGGTACCGGCCGCGACGGGCCGCCCGGTCCACGTAGCGGCGCCGGCCGCGGAGGACGCGACGGGCCGCCCGGCCCCGCGGGGAGGGCTGCGATGACGACGGTCGTGACGGAGGCGCGCCCGGGGGTCCGGGCGGCCGGGTGGGCGCTGGCCGCCCTCGGCGTGGCCACGCTGGCGATCGTGGCGCTGACCACGCCCTGGCGGGCCCTGCCCGCCGCGGCCCCGCCCGTCGCCCCGGACCCGGCCCGGGACTTCACCCCCGAGCAGATCGCCCGCTCCGAGGCCTTCGACGCCGTGCTCGGCGCGCCCGTCTACCTGTCGCTGGGCCTGACCCTGGTGGTGGCCGGGCTCCTGGTGGCCACCCCGCTGGGCGCGCGGCTGCTGGGCCGGCTGCGGGGGCCGTGGTGGCTGCGGGTGCTGCTCGGCGTCCTCGCGCTGTCGGCGGCGACGCAGATCCTGCGCTGGCCGCTGGGCATGTGGTCGGAGACCTACCTGCGCGAGTTCGGCCTGTCCACCCAGCACTGGCCGGACTGGACGGCCGACCGGCTCAAGAACATCGGCATCCAGGCCGGGCTGAGCGCGATCATGGTGCTCGCGGTGGTGGCGCTGGCGCGCCGCTACCGGCGCTGGTGGATCCCCGCGGCCGTCGGCGCGTTCGTGCTGACCGTGGCCGCCTCCTTCACCTACCCGGTGCTGATCGAGCCGGTCTTCAACGACTTCACGCCGATGCCCGCCGGCCAGCTCCGCGACGACCTGCTCGCCATGGCCGACCGTGACGGCGTGCCCGTCGAGGACGTCCTCGTCGCCGACGCCTCCCGGCGGACCACCGCGCTCAACGCCTACGTCTCCGGGTTCGGCGCGACCCGCAGGATCGTGGTCTACGACACGCTGCTGCGGGCCCCCGCGGACGAGGTCGAGCTGGTGGTCGCGCACGAGCTGGGCCACGCCAAGGCCGGTGACGTGCTGTACGGCACGCTCGTCGGCGGCCTGGGCGCGGCCTGCGGGGCGTGCCTGCTCTACCTGGTGACGTCCTGGGAGCCGGTACGGCGGCGCACCGGGATCGCCTCGGTGGCCGACCCGAGGGCGGCCGGCCTGCTCGTGGGGCTGCTGAGCCTGGCCACGGTCCTGTCCGGGCCGGCGCAGAACCTGGTCAGCAGGCACATCGAGGCCCGCGCCGACGCGCACGCGCTGGACCTGACCAGGGACCCGGCGGTGTTCGTGTCCATGCAGAAGCGGCTGTCGGTCACCAACATCTCGGACCTGTCGCCGGACGGCGTCGAATACGTGCTCTACGTCTCACATCCCACCGCGCCGCAGCGCATCGCCATGGCGCGTTCCTGGGCCCTGCTGAACGGCATGCAGGAGCCGTGAACCGTGCGCTGATCGTCACCAACGACTTCCCGCCCAGAGCCGGCGGCATCCAGTCGTTCGTGCACGGCCTGGCCGCCTGCCTCCCGCCGGACTCGGTGACCGTCTACGCCCCGCGCTGGCCCGGCTGCGAGGCGTTCGACGCGCGCCAGCCGTATCCGGTCGTGCGGCACCCCACCTCGCTGATGCTGCCCACGCGCGGGGTCGCCCGCCGGGCCGCGGAGCTGGTCGCCGAGTTCAAGTGCGACACCGTGGTGTTCGGGGCGGCGGCCCCGCTGGGCCTGCTGGCGCCCAGGATGCGCGCCGCCGGAGTGGACCGCGTCGTCATGGTCACCCACGGCCACGAGGCCTCCTGGGCCCAGGTCCCGCTCGCCCGCCGCCTGCTGGCCAGGATCGGCGGCCACGCCGACGTGGTCACCTACCTGGGCGACTACACCCGGCAGCGGCTGGCCCGGGTGATCCCCGACGGCAGGCTGGTACGGCTCGCGCCCGGCGTCGACACCGGGGTGTTCCGGCCGGACGCCGGCGGGGGACAGGTGCGCGCGGCACTGGGGCTGGGGGAGCGGCCGGTCGTGGTCTGTCTGTCGCGGCTGGTGCCGCGCAAGGGACAGGACGTCCTGCTGCGGGCCTGGCCCCAGGTGCTGCGGGCGGTGCCGGACGGCGTGCTGCTGCTCGTCGGCGGCGGGCCGTACCGCAGGACCCTGGAGCGGCTGGCCCGGCCGATGGGCGGCTCGGTCAGGATCACCGGGCCGGTGTCGGCGGCGTCGCTGCCCGCCCACCTCGCCGCCGGCGACGTGTTCGCCATGCCGTGCCGTACCCGGCTGGGCGGCATCGACGTGGAAGGGCTCGGCATCGTCTACCTGGAGGCCTCCGCCAGCGGGCTGCCGGTGGTGGCCGGCTCGTCGGGCGGGGCCCCCGACGCGGTGCTGCGGGGGGAGACCGGCCTGGTCGTGGACGGGACCTCCCCGGCGGAGGTGGCCGAGGCCCTCATCGGCCTGCTCGAAGATCCGGTGCGGGCCCGGGCGATGGGGGAGCGCGGCCGCGAGTGGGTCGCGCGCGAGTGGGACTGGGACCTCGTCGCCGCCCGCTTCGCCCGGCTGCTCGGATCGCCGCCCTCCTAGACGGGCCGGTCCGGGGCGGCCGGGCGGAGGCCGCTCAGGCGTCCGCCGCGCACGCCGGAGCGGACCGGCGGCGCGGCGTCAGCCGTACGGAGAGCGTCAGCCGTACAGGGGAGCGTCAGCCGTACGGGGAGAGCGTCAGTTGTACAGGGAGTCGATGTGCTTGGCGAAGTCGCGCATCACGATGTTGCGCTTGACCTTGAGGGTCGGGGTGAGGTGGCCGCTCTCCTCGCTGATGTCGCTGTCGAGCACCGCGAACCTCTTGATCTGCTCGGCCTTGGAGACCGATCGGTTGGCCCGGTCGACCGCCGTCTGCACCTCGGCCAGGATCGCCGGGTCGGCGCTGAGGTCGGCGAGGCCGGCCCCGGCCCTGCCGTTGGCCGCCTTCCACTGCTCCAGGGCCTCGGGGTCGAGGGTGATGATCGCCGCGACGTACGGGCGGTCGTCGCCGACCACCATCGCCTGGCTGATCAGCGGGTGGGCCCGGATGAGGTCCTCCATCGGCGCGGGGGCGACGTTCTTGCCCGCGGCGGTGACGAGGATCTCCTTCTTGCGGCCCGTGATGCGCAGGTATCCGTCCTTGTCGAGCTCGCCGACGTCGCCGGTGTGGAACCAGCCGTCGGCGTCGATCACCTCGGCGGTGGCCTTCTCGTCCTCCCAGTAGCCGCCGAAGATGTGACGGCCCTTCACCAGCACCTCACCGTCGTCGCCGATGCCGATCGTGACGCCGGGGAACGGCTTGCCGACAGTGCCGATCTTGTTGGCGCCCGGCATGTTGACCGCCGAGGGGGCGGAGGTCTCGGTCAGGCCCCAGCCCTCGAAGACCTCGATGCCCACGCCGCGGAAGAAGTGGGCCAGCCGCTCGCCCAGGGCCGAGCCGCCGGACACCGCGGCCGACAGCCTGCCTCCGGTGGCCGCGCGGAGCTTGCCGTACACCAGCTTGTCGAACAGGGCGTGTTTGACCTTGAGGCCGAGGCCGGGCCCGCCCGCCGACTGCGCCCGGCTCCAGGCGATGGCGGTGGCGGCGGCGGCGTGGAAGATCTTGCCCTTGCCGTCGCCCGCGGCCTTCTGCTCGGCGCCGTTGTAGACCTTCTCGAACACCCGGGGCACGCCCAGCAGGAACGTCGGCCGGAAGCCCTGCAGGTCGGGGGCGACGTTCTTCATGTTGGGGGTGTGCGCGAGCACTGTGCCCGTCTCGACCAGCACGACCTGGATCATGCGGGCGAAGACGTGCGCGAGCGGCAGGAACAGCAGCGCCGCCCGGCCGTCCACGGTGAACAGCTGGTCCAGCGGGCCCGCCGCCACGTTCCTGGCGGTGAACAGCAGGTTGTCGTGGGACAGGGCGCAGCCCTTGGGCCGGCCGGTGGTGCCCGAGGTGTAGACGATGGTGGCCAGGTCGGCGACGCCGCGGCCGGTCCTGCGCCCGGTCAGCGTCTCGTCGGAGACCTCGGCGCCGTCGGCGCCCAGCCCGTCGAGCGCGCCGTCGTCGATGCGCCACAGGTGCTTGAAGCCGGGCAGCTCGGTCAGCGCCTCGCGGAGGGTCTCCTCGTGTGACTCCAGCTCCACGAAGGCGGCCTCCGCCCCGCTGTTGGCGACGATCCACCTGACCTGGTCGGCGGAGGAGGTCTCGTAGATCGGCACGCTGACCGCGCCGGCGGCCCAGATCGCGTAGTCGATCACGGTCCACTCGTAGCGGGTGCGTGACATCAGGGCGATCCGGTCACCGGGCTCGATCCCGGCCGCGATCAGCCCCTTAGCGACCGCGGCGACCTGGTCGCGGAACTCCCCGGCGGTGACGGCGACCCAGGCGTCGCCGACCTTGCGGCGCAGGCAGACGGTGCCCGGCTCCCGCTCGGCGCGCTGGAACACCGTGTCGGTCAGGTTGGCGGAGGCGGGGACATCCACCAGTACGGGGACGCTGTACTCGCGCACGGGTCACTCCTGAAGACGCACGGATCGATGGGCTGCCTGGAAGTTATCGCGATAAGTTACGCGCGGGTAGATCCGTTACCCAGGCGTTGCCGGGGGCGATTTCACGGTATCAGCCTCGTCTTGCGGCCCCCCCGAGCTGACCTTCCGCCACCGATGTCGCATCTGAGTTGTTACTTATGTCCGTATTTAACGGTTGGTTAGGATGTCCGGCATGCGGGTTCATGTCGTCAGCGATGTGCACGGGAAGGCCGACGCCCTGGCGCGTGCGGGGGAGGGCGCCGACGCGCTCGTCTGCCTGGGCGACCTGATCCTGTTCATCGACTACGACGACCACTCCCAGGGCATCTTCCCCGAGCTGTTCGGGCGGGAGAAGGCCACCCGGTTCATCGCGCTGCGCACGGCCAAGCGGTTCGACGAGGCGCGGGCGATGTCGGCGGAGCTGTGGGCGTCGCTGGACGGCGACCCCCGCGACCACATCGAGCGCTCCGTCCGCCGGCAGTACCGCGAGATCTTCGCCGCCATGCCGACCCCGGCCTATCTCACCCACGGCAACGTGGACCTGCCGCGCTACTGGCCCGAATACCTCAGGGATGGCCACCACGTGCTCGACGGGCAGACCGTGGAGATCGGCGGGCTCCGCTTCGGTTTCGTCGGGGGCGGGCTGCGCACGCCGTACCGGACGCCGAACGAGATCGACGACGAGGAGTTCGCGCGCAAGGTCGAGGCCGTGGGAGAGGTGGACGTGCTGTGCTGCCACATCCCGCCGGCCGTCCCCGAGCTGCTCTACGACGTGGTCGCCCGGCGCTTCGAGCGGGGCAGCGAGGCCACGCTGGAGGCGATCAAGCGGACCCAGCCGCGTTACGCCCTGTTCGGCCACGTGCACCAGCCCCTGGCCGCCCGCACGCGCATCGGCAGGACCGAGTGCCTCAACGTCGGCCACTTCCGCGGCAGGGGAGTCCCTTTCGTGCTGGAGTGGTGAGCCAGACGTTCGCCTGGGAACGATGAACGAGTACGGTAACCCCATGGCTGATCGCACCACTTCGAGCATCATGATCGGCGCCGGCCGATCGCCCATCATGACGGTGATCGCCGACTTCGCCTCATACCCGGAGTGGGCGGGTCAGGTGAAGTCCGCGCGGGTCCTGTCCACCGACGAGGACGGACGCCCGGCGACGGTCCGGTTCGTCCTGGACGCCGGCGTGATCAGCGACGAATACACCCTGGCCTACACCTGGCACGGCGAGGACTCCGTCGGCTGGAACATCGCCGAGGCGGGGAAGATGGTCTCCGGGCTCACCGGGAGTTACCGCCTGACCGACGGGGGCAGTGGCACCGAGGTGACGTACGAACTCGCCGTGGACCTCAAGGTCCCGATGATCGGCATGATCAAGCGGAAGGCGGAGAAGGTCATCATCGACACCGCCCTGAAGGGGCTGAAGAAGCGCGTCGAGGCCTCGTGAGGGAGCCGGGCGGACGCTCCCGCCGGGCCGGGGCCGCGCCGGCCGGCGGGGAGGGCGTGTGAGCAGGGTCCTGCTGTTCACCGGCAAGGGCGGCGTCGGCAAGACGACCGCCGCGGCCGCCACCGCCACGCTCGCGGCCCGGTCGGGGCACAAGACGCTGGTGGTCTCCACCGACACCGCGCACTCGCTCGCCGACGCGCTCGGCGCGAGCGCCGGCGACGGGCCCACCGAGGTCTCGCCCGGCCTCTACCTGCACCAGGTCGACACCCAGCAGGCGCTGGAGCGTCAGTGGGGCGAGCTGCGCGACTACACCCGGGGCCTGTTCGCCGAGCTGGGCCTGGACGAGGTCACCGCCGAGGAGATCACGGTCCTGCCGGGCGCCGACGAGGTCATCGCCCTGCTGGAGCTGCGCGAGCAGGCCCGCAGTGGCCGCTGGGACGTCATCGTCGTCGACTGCGCGCCCACCGCCGAGACGCTCCGGCTGCTCGCCCTGCCCGAGGCCCTCGACTGGCACGTCAACCGGCTGCTGCCGGTCGGCCGGCGGCTGCTGCGCACCCTCTCCCCGCTGATCCGCCGGGTGGCGCAGGTCAGCGTGCCCGAGGACCACGTGGTCGGCGCGGGGGAGCGCCTCCACCGGGGCCTGCTGGAGGTCCGCGAGCTGCTCACCGGTCCCGACGCCAGCGTCCGGCTGGTGCTCACCCCCGAGGCCGTCGTGCTGGCCGAGGCCCGCCGTACGCTCACCTCCCTCAGCCTGTACGGCTACCGCGTCGACGCGGTGATCGCCAACCGGGTCTTCCCGGCCGAGGGCGCCGACCCGTGGCGGCGGCGGTGGGTGGAGGCCCAGGCCAGGCACCTGGCCGACGTCGAGCAGTCCTTCGCCCCGCTGCCCATCCACACCGTGCCCTACCTGGACGCCGAGCCCGTCGGCGCCGCCGCCCTCGCCCAGGTCGCCGAGGCCATGTACGGCCAGGGCGACCCCTTCGCCCCGCCCACCGTGGACCCGCCGCTGCGGATCACCCCCGAGGGCGAGCTGATCCTGGCCCTGCCGCTCGCCGAGAAGGGCGAGGTGGACCTGGCCCGCAAGGGCGACGAGCTGATCGTCGACGCGGGCCCCTACCGCCGGGTCCTGGCCCTGCCCGCCGCCCTGGCCCGCAGGCCCGTGCGAGAGGCCGTGCTCCGTGACGGCCTTCTCCGGGTACGGTTCCAGACGGGAGGGCCTGATGACTGAGAAGACCGAAAAGACCGACAAGCCCGGCAGCGACAGAGACCCGTTGGGCAGCGCGGCCGAAGAGGCGTTCAAGCTCTTCGACACGCTCCAGCAGAGAGCGGCCAGGGAGCTGCGCAAAAACCTGATCAAGGGCACGATGACCGGGTTCGGCAGCGCTTTCTCCAGCGGCACCGGCCGTGGCGGCGGCCGGGACGTATGGGAGGAGGCGGTCTCCGAGCATGACGAATACATCTGCCGGGCCTGCCCCGTCTGCCGGGCCATGGCCGCCCAGCGCGAGTCCGGCGGAGCGGTCGCCGACCACCTGATGCAGGCCGGCAGCGAGCTGTTCGCCGCGTTCAAGTCGGCCGTCGACGGACTCAACAAGCCCACGCCCGGGCAGCGGGCGCGGGAGCGCGGCAGGGAAGAGACCCCCGTGGAGCACATCGACCTGGGGTGAGCCCAGGGGGAGACCTGGGGCGGACCCAGGGGAAAAGGGTGGACAATGGCGCTGACCATCGGCGTTGACATCGGCGGGACCAAGGTCGCGGCGGGCGTCGTGGACGAGGACGGCCGGATCGTCGAGCATCTTCTGCGGCCCACCCCGGCCACCAACCCCGAAAAGGTCGCCGAGACGATCGCCGAGGCCGTCCGGGAGCTGTCCAAGGGCAGGGAGATCGAGGCCGTGGGTCTCGGCGCCGCCGGGTTCGTCGACGAGACCCGGTCCATCGTGCACTTCGCGCCCAACCTGGCCTGGCGCGAGGAGCCGCTGCAGAAGAAGGTCTCCGACCTCGTCGGCCTGCCCGTCGTGGTGGAGAACGACGCCAACGCGATGGCCTGGGGCGAGGCCAAGTTCGGCGCCGGGCGCGGTGAGAGCCACCTGGTCTGCGTGACCATCGGCACCGGCATCGGCGGCGGGATGATCTTCGACGGCTCGCTCTACCGGGGCCGCTGGGGCATGGGCGCCGAGCTCGGTCACATGCAGGTGGTCCCCGAGGGGCGCCTGTGCGGGTGCGGCAACCTCGGCTGCTGGGAGCAGTACGCCAGCGGCAACGCCCTGGTCGCCGAGGCCAAGGCGATCGCCGAGGCCGACCCGGCGCGCGCCGCCAGACTGCTGGAGATCGCCGGCGGCACTCCCGGGCACATCGAGGGCCAGGAGGTCACCGAGGCGGCCAGGCAGGGAGACCCGGCCGCGCTGGCCGCCTTCTCCACGATGGCCGACTGGCTGGCCCAGGGCCTGAACGATCTCGCCGCCATCCTCGACCCCGGGTGCTTCATCCTGGGCGGCGGCGTCTCGCGCGCCGCCGACCTCTGGATCGACCAGGTCCGCGAGGCCTACGCCCGCAACCTGACCGGCCGGGGGCACCGGCCCGTGGCCGACATCCGCCTGGCCGAGCTGGGCGCGTCGGCGGGCCTGGTCGGCGCGGCGGACCTCGCCCGGAGCCGCTGAGGCGCTGCTCCGGGCGCCGGAGGACGTCGAGGTGGGGTCATGCGCGCACCGGAGCACCGGGAGGCGTGGCGGATCCCGCCGGAGGCGTTGAGGCGGTGCTTCCGCGCGCCGGAAGCGGTGGAGGTGCTGCTTCCGCGCGCCGGAGGCGGTGAGGCGGTGCTTCCGCGCGCTGAAGGTGTTGAGGTGCTGGCCCCTGCGCCGGAGGCGGTGGAGGTGCCGCCCTCTGCGCCGGAGGCGGTGAGGCGGTGCTCTCACGCGCCGGAGGCTGGAGTCGTGGTGGGGGCCCTGGTACGCCGGGGTCCGCGCGGTTACGCTCACGGCAGGTTCATCGCGTTTCATGGCGTTTTGTCGGGTGAGGCAGCCGTGGTGCTCAGAGTCGCCAGCTACAACGTGCGCTCCATGAAAGACGACGTCGCCGCGCTGGGGCGGGTGATCACCGCGCTCCACGCCGACGTGCTCTGCGTGCAGGAGGCTCCCCGGTTCCTGTGCTGGCGCCGCCGGCGCAGGCGGCTGGCAGCCTCCGGTGGGCTCACCGTGGCGGCGGGCCGCCGTCCGGGCGGGGTGGCCGTGCTGGTCGGCCCGGGCGTGCGGCTGCTGCACGGCGAGGGGCACCTGCTGAAGCCCTTCTTCGGCCTGGAGCGGCGGGCGATCGCGATCGCCGTGGTGGAGGCCGGAGGACAGCGGGTGGCCGTCGGCTCCGTCCACCTCGACCTCCACGAGGGCGCCCGGCTGCACCACGCGGGGGAGGCGCTGGCCCTGCTGCGGGCCGCCGCCGACCGGTTCGGCGCGCTGCCGCTGCTCGCCGGGGACATCAACGAGCACTCCGAGGGTCCGGCCTGGCGGCATCTGGCCGGGCACCTGACCGACTGCTACCCGGTCTCGCCGCGCGGTGACGGCTTCACCTTCCCCGCCCGGGGGCCCAGACACCGCATCGACGCGATCTTCGCGGTGGCCGGGCTCCCGGTCCTCTCCTGCGGCGGGGCCGAGGCCGACCCGGCCGATCTGGCGGCGGCCACCGACCATCTGCCGGTGGTCGCCGAACTGGGCGGCCCGCTCCCCCGGGACGGCGAGCACCCGGAGCGCGTCCACGGCCGGAGCAGCGCGCGCGAGGAGGCGGAGCGCCCGGAGCCTCCCGGCGATCGGTAGGCAGGTCGGCACGGGGGCGAGCGTCCTGGCGGCCGTCGCGTGGGCGGGGGCGCCTGGGGTGTCCCGGGTGGCCGGCGGGCACGAGGACGCGGGGCGCCTGGAGCGTCTGGAGTGTCCCGGTGGGGTGGGGTCTGCGACCGTGCCGGCGTCCGGCCGGGTGCTCCGCCGGGACGGCAACCTGGGGGAGCGGCATACGCCGGCCGATCGTGGCCCTTACCATTTGAACATGACCCGTCGCCTTCCGCGGCGTGCGCTGGCGCTGTGCGTGGGAGGCCTGCTCCTGCTGTCCTCGCGCCTGCCCGCCGCCCACGCCGAGCCTGTCAGCCCGCCCGCGGTGGAGGCGTGGCAGACGCCGACCAGCGCGCGGCTGAGCAGCGACGGGTCGCTGTCGGACGTGGCCGGGGCCTCGGCCACCAGCGTCTGGGCGGTGGGCCAGCAGAGCGTCTGGGACATCTGGCAGAGCCGCGGCGCGATCACCCACTGGGACGGCGCGAGTTGGACCGAGGTCGGCATCCGCAACGACCCCACCGGGGCGGCGCTGCTGCGCTCGGTCGCGGCAGCCTCCCCGACCGAGCTGTGGGCCGTCGGCGAGGGCCACGACAGCCTCCCCTACCTGGCCAGGGGCGACGGGACGGGCTTCGACCGGGTCACCGTCGACAGCATGCGCGTGGGCGACTGGCTGGGCGGGGTGGCGGCCGCCCCGGACCGGATGGTCGCGGTCGGCCGCCGCGACAGGCAGCCGCTCGTCGTCAGCGGCGGCGGCAGCGGCAAATGGAAGATCACCCAGCTCAAGGGGAAGGGCACGCTGTACGGCGTGGCCCTGGCCGGCAAGAGCGAGGGGTGGGCGGTGGGCGACACCGGCGGCAGGCCGCTGATCACGAGGCTGTCCGGCGGGCGCTGGAAGCCCTACCAGATCCCGGACATCCCCGGCGGCTACCTGCGCGACATCCACCTCGACGGGTCGAAGCGGGCGCTGGCCGTCGGCGGCGTCTACGACGACTCCGGCAGGGCCCGTCCGCTGATCCTGTCCTGGAACGGCAAGAAGTGGTCCCAGGTGACCCCGCCCGACGGCGACGTGCGCCTGTACGGCGTGACGGGCGACGGCAAGGGCCACTTCTGGATCTCCGGAGTGGACCTGGAGCAGCCCGGCGAGGCGTTCCTGCTCCGCTACGACGGCCACACGGTCAGGGCGCTGCGCGGCGCCGCCACCGTCGCCCAGCGGACGGTCAGGCTCCAGTCGGTGACCTACCTGCCGGGCACCGGCACGGTGCTGACCGTGGGCCACGTGGTCGACGCCAGCGGCCGCTACACCGACGTGATCGAGCGGCTCGGCACGTCGGGGCGGGCCAAGCCGTAGCGTCAGATGACCGCGCCGTCGTCCCAGCCGGAGTCGTTGGGCGGGCCGTCGCCCATCCGCACCACCAGCGCCACGAAGCCGCCGATGAACGCCGCGACCGCGGTGAACAGCATCCAGCCCTGCAGGTTCCAGTTCAGGGCGGCGCTGAGCAGCAGGTAGGCCGGGCCACCGAAAAGGGCCAGCCAAGCGATCTTGGTGGTGGTGTCCGTCTTGGGCAGCGGGGGCGGCGGCGGGGGCACGTAGTGACCCTCGTCGTCGGGGTCCGTCTGCTCGGGGCCGGCGTCGGAGAAGTCCTCCTCGACCGGCGGGGGCCTGTCCTCGTCCGACTGCTTGACCACCCGTCGGGGAGGCTCGGAGGGCAGGTTCTCGCTGTCGGGCCACGGCTGGTCGGCCGAGTCGCGTACAGCGGTGTCGTTGAAGGACGCGACGATCTGACGCCAGACCTCGTCCTCATCGCTTTGAGGTGTCACTTAGCTGGGCTCGTTACTCATCGGCCGGCCACTTCCTCCTGGAAACCGCGCATCCCCCACCCGTGATCAGTCTCTCTGCAAGGGTACCGAGGTGTTCGCGTGGACGAACTCCAGGCTCCCGGTAAAGATCTGATCCGCGTCATTGTCGAGCGTCGCGACGTGGTAGCTGTCGTTGAGCTCCACCACATTAAGATTCCCCCCGCTCAGCCTCTCACGCAGAATACGCACACTGGTCGGTTTCACCACATGGTCCTGCGGGCTGTGGAAGACCAGCACCGGCTGGGTGACCTTGCCCAGCTCCGCCTGGGTCAGCGCCCACAGCCGGGGAAGGGTGGCCGCGGCCCTGACCGGTGTGCGTGTGTAGCCTAGCTCGGTCGCCCCCTCCTTCTTGATGTCGCCCGCCACGCCCGGCACCGACGGGACCACCAGCCGCAGCAGCGGCGCCAGTCTGAGCAGCGGCACGTCGTTGGCGACCGACGGGTTGACGATCACCAGTCCCCTGATCCCCGCCCCGTGGACCTGGGCCAGCCGCAGCGCCATGCACCCGCCCAGCGACAGGCCCATCACGAAGACCTCGGAGCAGCGGCCCCGCAGGTCCGCCAGGGTCCTGTCCAGCTCGGCGTACCAGTCTTCCCAGCGGGTGCGGCTCATCTCCTGCCAGGTGGTGCCGTGGCCGGGCAGCCGGGGCAGCGCCACGGTCAGGCCCGCCGCGGCCAGGTGTTCGCCCCACGGGCGCAGCGACTGGGGCGATCCGGTGAATCCATGGCAGAGCAGGACCCCGATCTGACCACCTTTATGGTGGTACGGCTCCGCGCCGGGCATGACTGGCATCGCAGCTCCTTGTAAGGTTCGCCCGATCGTCGCACGAGTGGGGCGTATTTTGCGAGAGGTCGATTTGAGTGGTTTCGCGGTGTAGTTGGTCGGCGCCGGAGGTGCGAAGATAACTTCAGGTCCCGCCTGTCAACCGAAGGAGCCTCACGTGTTCTACTGGGTGGTGAAGGCCATCCTCTGGCCCTTCCTCCATCTCGTCTTCCGCCCGTGGGCGGAGGGCGTGAAGAACGTGCCCAAGGAGGGTCCGGTAATCCTGGCGGGCAACCACCTGTCATTCGCCGACCATTTCTTCGGGGCACTCTTCCTGCCGCGCAAGGTGATCTCTCTCGGCAAGTCCGACTACTTCACCGGCCGTGGCCTCAAGGGCGTCCTCAGCCGGGCCTTCTTCAGCGGCGTGGGCACCGTCCCGATCGACCGCTCGGGCGGCAAGGCCAGCGAGGCGGCGCTCCGCACCGGCAAGCGCATCCTCAGCGAGGGCCAGGTGCTCGCCATCTACCCCGAGGGCACCCGCTCCCACGACGGCCGCCTCTACAAGGGCAAGACCGGGGTGGCCCGGCTGGCGCTGGAGGCGCGGGTGCCGGTCGTCCCGTGGGCGATGGTCAACACCTTCGAGATGATGCCCCCCGGCCGTCCCGTGCCCAAGCTGGGCATCCGCCCGGGGGTGAGGTTCGGCAAGCCGCTCGACTTCTCCCGCTACTACGGGATGGAGGAGGACCGCCTCGTCCTGCGCGCCGTCACCGACGAGATCATGTACGCGCTGATGGAGCTGTCCGGCCAGGAATACGTCGACAAATACGCCGCGAGCGCCAAGGTCGAGGCCGCCCGCGCCGCCAAGGAGGCCGGCAGGCGCCGCTGACGGTTCCAGGGCCCGTCCGGTTGGCGGTCCCCGGTCCCGTCGGGCCTGACCGGACGGAGGTCTCCGGATCCGCTCCCGCCGTAGAACAGGCCGGCCGTCCCGGCAATGCCGGGGGAGAGGAACCCGATCGGCGGCGTGCCCACGATGCCGCCCAGGCCGTGCGCGCCGCCCCACCTCCAGGGTGTCGTCGTAGCCGAGGACGAGCCCGTAGGCGGGCCGCGGGACGGTCACCAGACTGATCGAGCCGGAGCTCACGAAGAGCGTGCCGAAGACGTTCTTCGAACGGACCATGCCGCCGTACGTAGAAGGAAGCAGGCGAGCCCCGGGGGCATCAGCGGCGCCGGGGCGGTGCTCACCGGCGCTCAGGTGGAATCGCCGGTATTCAATCCGGTGGGCGCCGTCGCACCTCGCTCAGGGCTGCTTCCGCTGTGCCGGTCAATGACCGGAAGCGCTCATGGCGAAACGCCGTATCAGATGATTTCGGCGCTAATAAAACAGTTAAAGCGGAGATGGGTAACAAATAGGTATTAGCTGGATTTAAGGCACTTCTGCCTGGTGGTCCGTAGACCGGCCCGGGAATGACCGGCCGGGACGGCTCCACTCGGCCGGTCGCCGCCGAACGAGGAGAATCCGGGAAGGCCGACGTGACATCGACGGAGTTCCGGCCCCTTACCGGCGCAGGCTCTGGCGGCGTCCCCCGTCAGATGGCCGGGCGGCCGTGGAGGCCGGGACGCGGCACCGGGACGGACCCGGGCGGAGGATGCCCGGTGAGGGGTCAGCGGGTCGACTCGCGGACGACCAGCTCCGGCTGGAACATGATCTGCTGGTGCGCGTGGGACTCCGGGTTGTCGCACTCGTCGAGCAGCAGCTCGGTGGCGACCCGGCCCAGCCGGTGGGTCGGCTGCCGGATCGAGCTGAGCGAGACCGCCGAGGCCGAGGCGAAGTCGATGTCGTCGTAGCCGATGAGCGCGACGTCCTCGGGCACCCGGACACCCGCCTGGAGCAGCCCGCGCAGCACGCCGAGGGCCAGCAGGTCGTTGGCGCAGAACACGGCGTCCGGCAGTCGCCCCTCGAAGATCATTTTCTCGGCCGCCGCCTGACCCGCCCTGGCGTTCATCGCGTCCGTCTCGATCTCCGCCAGCACCTCTCCCGGGTCGCGGCCCGCCGTCGCCAGCGCCCGCTCGGCCCCGGTCCGCCGGTCGAGGCACTGGCGGATCGTGAGCGGCCCGGTGACGTAGGTGATCCGCCCGGCCCCGCCGCTCAGCAGGTGGGAGACCGCCAGGGCACCGCCGGTGACGTCGTTGACCGTGACGGAGCACTGGTCGGCCCGCTCGGCGGGGTGGTCCACCAGCACCACGCTGATGCCGTGCTCCCTGAGCTGGTCGAGCCTGGTGGGGTTGGCCCCCGCCGGGGTGATGAGCACCCCCCGGACCCGCTGCTCGGCGAAGACCAGCAGGTTGCGCTCCTCCTTGAGCCGGTCGCCCGAGGAGTTGCCCAGGATCACCGCGTATCCGCGCTCGCTGGCCCCCTCCTCCACGCCCGCCGCCACGTCGGTGAAGAACGGGTTGCCGATGTCGATGACCGACAGGCCGATGGTGCGGCTGTGCCCGGCCCGCAGGCTGGAGGCCGAACCGTGACGGACGAACGCGAGCTCGCGGATGGCCCCCTCCACCCGCACGCGCGTGGATTCGGCGACCTTCTCGGGCCGGTTGAGCACGTTGGACACCGTGCCGGGGGAGACGCCGGCACGTGCCGCGACATCCTTGATGCTCACCGAACCCATGAGCATCGATTAAAACGTAACAAACCCCGGTGCGCCAATCATGGCGTCAGCGCTCCGGACGGCTCGGCCACGGGTTCCGTCCGGGGGTCCGCGCCGGTGACGGGCGACAGGCCGGCCAGCAGGTCCCGCGCGGCCTTGAGGTGCTCGGCCACCTGGGCGGATTCGCCGCCCTCGTGGGCGTTGAAGTGCCACACGCGGATGTCCTTGGGGCCCGCGTGGTGGTTGTAGGCGGCGAAGACGGTGGAGGCGGGGGTGACGTCGTCGCGCAGGCCCACCGAGAAGAGGGCGGGGGTGGTGTTGCGGGCGGCGAAGTTCATGCCGTCGAAGTGGTCGAGAGTGGCGAAGACCTGGTCGAGGCGGTGCCGGTGGTTCTTGAGGAAGCGGCCGATCTCGGCGTAGGGCTCCTCGTCGGTGATCTCGGCGGCGCGTCGGATGTGGGACATGAACGGCACGTCGATGAAGGCGAACAGCAGGTCCGGGACCAGGGTGCTGACGGCCATCGCCAGGGCGCCGCCCTGGCTGCCGCCCGAGACCACGACGCGGGAGGGGTCCACCAGCGGGTGGGCGCGGGCGGCCTCGACGGCGCGGACGCCGTCGGCGTACAGGCGGCGGTAGTAGTAGTCGTCGGGGTCGAGCACGCCCTGGGTGAGCTTGCCGTGGACCTGGCCCCAGGTGCCGCCGACCGGGTCGGCGGTCTCGCCCGCGCGCCAGCCGCCGCCCTGCCCCCGGGAGTCCATCACGAGGACCGCCCACCCGGCCACCGGCCAGGTCAGCCAGTCGTGCGGCACGCCCCGGCCGCCGTTGTAGCCGATGTACTGCACCACGCACGGCAGCGGCCCCTCGGTCGCGGCGGGGACCAGCAGCCAGCCCCGGATCTCGTGCCCGCCGAAGCCCGCGTAGCGGACGTCGAAGCAGCGCACCAGCGCCAGGTCCGTCTCCACCTCGGCGAAGACGGGGGCCAGGTCATGCAGCCGCGTCTCAGCCAGGGTCCGCTCCCAGAAGGCGTCGAACCCGGCGGGTTCCCGGCGCTCGGGGCGGTAGTTCCTGAGCTGTTCGAGGGGCATGTCGACGAACAAGAAATCTCCCGACGGTGAGTCGTTCCTCGGAGAGGCCGAGATGGGTCGATGGCGTCCGGGCGGCCCGGGCGGGCGGTGCGCGACACCATTGGTAATTGTGTCCATTTCTGGGGTGATAAGCCAGGGTCGTCCGACGGGTGCCCCGCCGTGGCCGGCGGGGCCGTCGCGGGGGTTCCGGGCGGGCGCGTCCGGGCGACGACAGTGGGGCGCGTCCCACGTAGCTTCGCCAGCGGTTTTATTAAAACGTTTTTAAGTGAGGTCCTCGTGAAGCGCGTCTGCTTCCTGCTCAAGGTGCGGCCGGACCGTCTGGACGAATACCGCGAGCGCCACGCCGCAGTGTGGCCGGAGATGCTCGACGCCCTGGGGGCCACCGGCTGGCACAACTACCCGCTCTTCGTGCGGGACGACGGGCTCCTCGTCGGCTACCTGGAGACCGACGATTTCGAGGCCGCCCTGGCCGGGATGGCCGAGACCGGGGTCAACGCGCGCCGGCAGGCGCAGATGGCGCCGTCCTTCGAGGACCTGGGGGACCGCCCCGACGAGGGCATGGTGCCGCTCGCCGAGGTGTTCCATCTCGACTGACCGGCCCCCGCGCCGCCTTCGCGGATCCACCGCCGGAAGGCCCGGCGGCCCTGCCACGGGTGGGCGGCTCCCGCCCTCCGGCCGCGGATCCGCCGTCGCGGGCGCGACCGGAGACTGGAGCGGCCTCGCACCGGACAGGCGGCCCCGTGTCCGGGTGCGGCTCTGCCGCCGGAGGCCGGGCCGGGCTTTCAGGCGGTGGGCGACCCTGCCAGGTGGACGCGGATCTGGCGGATGTGCTCGGGGGTGGTGCGGCAGCAGCCGCCGACGAAGGCGGAACCCGCGGCGTGCCATTCGGCCGCCGCCGCGCCGAACTCGACCGGATCGGCCAGCCCCAGCCAGCGGCGGTCCACAGCGTCCCACGTCTCGCCGGAGTTGGGGTAGACCATCACCGGCTTGCCCTCGATCCGGCCGATGAGGCTGGGGATGTGGCGCGGGGCCGTGCAGTTGACGCCGACGGCGATCACCTGCCGGTCGCCGGTGAACAGCGCGGCGGCCTCCTTGAGCGGGGTGCCGTCGCTGATGTGCTCGCCGTCGCGGCAGGAGAAGCTCACCCAGGCCCGGGTCCCGGGCGTCTCGGCCAGCAGCCGGGCCAGCGCTCTGGCCTCGGCGTAGGACGGGATGGTCTCGCAGGCCAGCAGGTCGGCCCCGCTGCCGGCCAGGATGTGCCAGCGGTCGCGGTGCCAGTCGGCGAGGCCGTCCTCGTCGAGGTCGTAGTCGCCGGTGTATTCGGCGCCGTTGGCCAGGTAGGCCCCGTAGGGCCCGACGCTGGCGGCCACCGTGCCGGTGCCGTGGGAGTCCCTGGCCTCGGCGGCCAGCCGTACCGACAGCAGGATCAGCTCCTCGGCCTCGGCCGCGCTCAGCCCCCGGCGCATGAACGCCGGGATGCTCGCCTGGTAACTCGCGGTGGTCGCCACCTCGGCTCCGGCGGCGAAGTAGTCGAGATGCGCCTGCCTGATCACCGAGGGGTTCTCCATCAGGAGCTTGGCCGACCAGAGCTCGTCCCGCAGGTCGGCGCCGAGCGCCTCAAGATGTGTGGCCAGTCCGCCGTCCAGAATTACCATTTCGCTACTTTATGTCACTCCTGTCGGCGTTCCGGCTCGCCGGCGATCTCCACGGGCTCCCGCACCACCGGCCCCCGTGCCCCCGCGCCGCCCCCCTGCCCCGCGCCTCCGTGCCGCCACCGTGGCCCCGGCCGCCGCCCCGGCCGGAGGGCCGGCCGGGGCGGGAACCCGGGCCGGGGCTCAGCCGATCCGGCGCAGCGCCTCGGCCAGGCCGGACAGGCCCACCGGGCCGAGCTCCAGGGCCGAGGTGTGCCAGCGGCGCAGGTCGAAGTCCGCGCCCAGGCGCTGCCTGGCCTCCTCGCGGGCGGCCAGCCAGGCGCGCTCGCCCAGCTTGTAGGAGGGCGCCTGGCCCGGCCAGCCGAAGTAGCGGACCACCTCGGCGTGGACCCGGTGCGGCTCGCACCGGCCCTGGTCGCGCAGCACCTCGCAGGCCCGCTCGAAGGTCCACTTCGAGCCGTCGGGGAGCGGCAGGTCCAGGTGGACGCCGATGTCGATGACCACGCGGGCGGCCCGCAGCGCCGACGCGCCGAGCATGCCCAGCCGGGTGCCCGGCTCGGTGAACCAGCCCAGTTCGTCGGCCAGCCGCTCGGCGTAGAGCGCCCAGCCCTCGCCATGCCCGCTCACCCAGGAGTTCTTGCCGAAGCGCGACAGGCTGTCCCCGGCCACGCGGGTGGCCCCGAGCTGGAGGTGGTGGCCGGGCACGCCCTCGTGGAAGACCGTGGTCAGCTCGCTCCAGGTCTCGAACCGGCCCCGGTCACCGCCCACCGGCCACCAGGTGCGGCCCGGTCGCGACAGATCCTCGCTGGGCGAGGTGTAGTAGGCCGCGCCCGAGGTCGAGCCCAGGGCGAGGGTGACGTCCACCCGGCGCAGCGGCTCGGCGATGTCGAAGTGGGTGCCGTGCAACTGCTCGACCGCCTGGTCGTGCCGCTCCTGCAGCCAGCCCCGGTAGGCGTCCAGGCCGTCGACGTACTGCGTCTCGTTGAGGACCGTGGTCGCCTCCTCCACCGAGGCGCCCGGCCGCACCCGCTGCGCCTCGGCCGACAGCTCGGCCTCGATGCGCGACAGCTCGGCCCAGCCCCACTCGTAGGCCTCCACCAGGTCGATGTCGGCGCCCAGGTTGAGCCGGGCGCCCACCGCGTAGCGCTCGGCGCCCACCGGGTCGTCCTCCGCCGCGCGGGGGGCGTATTCCTCCCGCAGGTAGCGGGTGGCCTCGGCGTAGGCGGCGTGCGCGGCCGCCGCGCCCCGCTCCAGCTCCTCCCGGACCGGGCCGTCGCCGTAGCTCGTCACGAACGCCCGGTGCGTGCCGTCGCTCGCGAAGAGCTCGGTCTGCACGGCCAGCTCCAGCGCCTGGCGGCGGGCCGCCGACATGCCCTGGGCGAGGCCGGCCGCCAGGCTCGCCCGCCAGCCCTCCAGCATCTCGGGGATGGCCGCGAGCCGGGCCGCCACGTTACGCCACTCGTCGTCGCTGCCGTGCGGCAGCAGGTCCACGCTGTCGCGCAGGTCGGTGATCAGTCCGAACGGGGCCTGCACCGCGCGGAACGGCTCGCCGATCTCGTACCAGGCGAGCTCGGCCTCGAGGCGCTCCCGCAGGTGCGCCGCGGCCCGCACATCCGCCTCGCCCTGCGGGCGCAGGGGGGTGAGCCTGCCCAGCGTCTCGCTGATCAGGGCGGCCCGGGCGGCGATGCCGTCCGGGCCGTAGTCGGTGGCCGGGGCGAATTCGACGTCGATGCCGCTCGCCCCGGCGCCGACCGGGTCGAGCGCCGCCGAACGGGTGACATATTCATCGCAAAGGGCGAAGATCGGGCTGGTCATCCCGGCACTTTAGCCGACCTGACCTGGGGAGTCACTGGATGATCGACACGATTTGACGACTTCGGTCACGGTTCATCTCTTCCAGAACGGGCGGCGCCCCCCGGAGCGGCTCAGCGCCTCCAGCCCGTCGACGGCCCGGTGCCACAGCGCGTCCACGTCCGTGCCGGACTGCAGGTCCCTGGCCAGGGCTTCGAGCTCCGCGTGACCGCCCAGGTAGACGGCCAGCGCCGCCAGCCTGCTGCCCAGGTCCTGGAGGTAGCGCAGCCGGTCGGCGGCGCCGAGGGACTCGGCGGCGCGCAGCCGCCGCAGCTCCTCGCCGAGCTCGGCCCGGGGCAGCTCCCTGGCCGCGGCGGGTGCCGCCACCGGCGCGGGACGGGGCGGCGCCATCCTGGCGCGCGGGGCGGAACCGCCGGCCGCCACGCCCCGCGGCGCACCGCCCATCCCGCCGGCCGCGAACTTCGGCGCCGCGCCGGGGGCCGCGAGTGCGGACGGTCCGGCGGGCGCGCCGGGCTGGGGCGGGGCCATCGCGGTCATCATCATCGGCGCCGCCGCCACGGCCGGGCTCTGCCAGCCGCTGGGCAGCTCCACCGGCTGGATGACGCGGTGCCCCGGCCCGCCCTCGGCGACCACCTTGCTGTCGACCGCGACGAACGCGGTGAAGCGGCAGAGCACGCCGTATTCGAGCGAGATCTCGACGATCTCCCCTTCCAGCGAGTGGTCGCCGGCGGCGTAACGGTCCTCCAGGGCGCGCAGCCGGGCCCGCGCCCAGATCGCGCGGGTCGCGGGGCTGTCCGTGCGGACCCCGGCGACCCGCCGCTCCCACGGCTGGACGGCTCCGTCCACGCCGTGCACGGTCAGCGCCCCGTCGCGCGGGCGCCGGTAGCGGCCCAGGACGGTGAGCGGCACGCCCGGGTAGATCGAGCCGAGGTGGCTGACCGTGCCGGGGACCAGCTCGAGCCCGTCGGCCTTGAGGGACAGATCGGTGACCAGCGGGGCGCCGATCCTGCGGTGGATGTGCTCCATCGCCTCGTCCAGGCGGTCCTCCGACTCCACCAGCTCGCACCGGCCCGAGCCCAGCCCGGCCAGTCTGCCGAGGAATCCGGCGTTGACCGCCCGGTCGATGCCGACCGTGTGCACCCGCACCCCGGCCAGCCGGGCGCCGACCCGCTCCAGGATCTGGTCCTCGTTGCCGACCTGCCCGTCGGTGACGAGCACCAGGACCCGGTCCCCGCCTGCGCCGGCGAGCAGTGCGACGGCCTGCTCCAGCGGGGCCAGCATCTCGGTGCCGCCGCGCGCCTCCAGCCGGGCCAGGTGCTCCACCGCCCGGTAGCGGTTGCGGTCGGAGGCCTCCGACAGCCCCTCGCCGAGCCCCTCGGGCCGCTCCACCACGGTGTCGAAGGAGAGCACCGCGAACCGGTCGCCGCGGGTGAGCGTGTCGACGATCCGCGCGGCGGCGCGCCGGGCGGCGACCATCTTCCAGCCGGTCATGCTGCCCGAGCGGTCCAGCACCAGCACGACGTCCTTGGCGGTGGCCGTGGCGGGTGCCGGATCGGGGACGACGGTCAGCGAGAACGTGCCGTCACCGTCGGCGTCGCCCTCGCCGTCGTCGGGGACCAGCGCCAGTGAGGTGGAGGCGTCGAAGGACAGGCGCAGGATGAAGTCGCGGTCCAGCCGCTCGCCCGGCTGGAGGCGGACGGTGCTCCCCTCCTCCTGGACCACGTGCAGGCTGGAGCGGAGCTCGCGCAGCTCCAGCCCGGCCGGGTCGACGGAGACCGCGAGCGAGAGCCGTACCGGGTTGGGGAAGCCAGGCAGCAGCACCGGAGGCGTGATCCGGGAGGCGTCCGGGACCGCGTCGGTGTCGGGGGCCCAGCCGTCGCCGGCCTGGCCGCCGTCGAGCGGGGTGCCGGGGATGTAACGGGGCGCGACGACCAGCGGGAAGCGGAAGGTGGCCGCGCCGTCCTCGTAGGGGAGCGGCTGGTTGAGGGTGAGGTGTACGGTGACCCGCTCGCCCGGCACGATGTTGCCGACCCTGATGGTGAAGACGTCGGGCCGGTCCTCCTCGGCGATCGCGGCCCGCCTGCCCTCGGCGACCGCCTGGTCGTAGTCGGCCCTGGCCTGGCCTCGCTCCTTGAGGGTCCCCTCGATGACCCGCCCGTCTGCCTCCATCCTGAAGGCGGTCACGGCGGCCCGGTCGGGCAGCGGGAAGACGTAGGTCGCCTCCAGCGCCACGTCGTGCGGGTTGCGGAAGCCCTGGACCACCTCCACCCCGGCGATCAGGCCGGACACGGCGGCGGTGACGTCCACGCTCTCCAGCGGCAGGTTGCCGCGCTCGGTGACGAGCGTTCCGAGCCCGGCGTCCGGGACCGGCTCGCACTCCTCCGGCGGCAGCGTCGCGATCGAGGTAATCATGGCAGCTTCTTCCCTTCGGGAGGGGCGAGGTCGTGTTCACGCAGGATCGACAGGAGCGCCTCGGACGCGGTGCCGATCTCGGCGAGGTCGTCGGGTGAGGGGGCGCGGCCGCCGCCGTCGAGCAGCAGCGTCACTCCGGCCGCCAGCCGTACGCCGTGGACGATCGCGGCGGTCGGGGCGGATAGGGCGGATGGGGCGGTCGGAGTGGACGGAGTGGACAGAGCGGATGCCGCGGGCGGCCGGGCGCCGGTGGCCGTCGCCCGGGCCGGCGGCGCGGCCGGACGGGAGGGTGCCGAGGCCGGGGCCGCCGGGACCGCCGGGGGAGGCGCGGCCGGGACGGTCGGGGGAGGCGCGGCCGCGGCGGCCGGCGCCGGCGGCCCGGCCCAGAAGCGCGGCCGCGCGGTCCTGGGGACGGCCGGCTCGGCGGGGGGCTCGGGGAGGCGGGCGATCGACTCCAGGACCTGATCGGTGGCCCCGGTGAGCTCGGCCTGGATCTCGGCGATGGTCCGGCCTTCGGCCTGGCGCCGCTTGACGGCGATGAGCTGGAGCAGGTGACGCCGGCCGTACATGGCGACGCGGCCGCGGCGGGCCGACGGCGGGTCGAGCAGGCCGATCGTGGAATACCACCGGATGAGGCGCTCGTTGGGCACGTCTCTGACCCGCCCGTTGAGCTGGGCGGTGGGGGTCAGCGCCGCGGAGGCCCGCTCAGCCAGTTCACCGATGGTCCATTCCATGTCTCGATAGTGACACTGTCACTATGACAGTGTCAACATAAGGAGCGCGGGGCAGGGTAGGGACGTTTCGTACCAAAAGGGAAACTGATATCGAAACAGGGGGAGGACATCCCATGTCCGCGATCACCAGCCCGCTCAATCCCGATGACAAGAAGGTCGTCGCCGCCGCGCTCCAGGGCGCGCTCGTCGACCTGCTCGACCTGTCGCTCCTGACCAAGCAGGCTCACTGGAACGTGATCGGCCACAACTTCCGCTCGCTGCACCTGCAGCTGGACGAGATCGTCGCGGCGGCCAGGGAGCACGCGGACACCGTCGCCGAGCGCGCGGTGGCCCTCGGATGCAACCCCGACGGCCGCTCCTCCACGCTCGCCAACACGACCGAGGTGCAGCAGCTGGAGCCGGGCTACATCAACGACGGCAAGGTCGTCGCCGCGATGACGGACATCCTCGGATCCATCGTCCGCCGGATGCGCGAGCGCGTCGAGGCCACCGACGAGCCCGACCCGGTGACCCAGGACATCCTCATCGAGATCACCCAGGACCTGGAGAAGCACCACTGGATGATCGAGGCCCAGCGCTAGCCGGCCCGTCACGCCGGTGACCGGTCCCGGCGGGGCCGGTCACCGGCGGCGACGCCCGGTCACGGCCGCCGCCCCGCCGCGGGCGGGCGAGGAGCCGGAGATCTGAGGCCGCTCCCTCAGAGGAGGTGGCGGGCCAGGTCGGCGATGGGGTGGGGGCAGGAGAGCAGGCCGCGCAGGGTGTCCAGGTGGGTGGGGCCCGGGGCGTCCGGCCCGGCCAGTCCCGCCTCGCGGACGGCCCGTTCCCAGCTCCGGTCGTCGTCCGCGGCGCGTTCGAGCCGCCGCAGCACGCTCACCCCGTCGATCTCCCGCACCAGCGGTGACAGCAGGTGCGGCCAGTGGATGGTCAGCGCCGCGAGCTTGGCCACCTCACCGTCGGAGGCGGGCGCCGCGCCGGCCAGCGTGCGCCGGTAGACGAGGAAGGAGTAGAAGCGGAAGACGTTCACATAGCGCTTGATCTCGCGCGGGTTGAAGAACGTCACGACCGGCAGCACGGACTCGATCGCCCGGTAGGCGTTCTCGTCGCTGTAGAGGTCGTCGAAGACCCGGTCGGCCGCCTCGCGCGTCGCCGAGGCCAGCCCGCCGATGGCGTCCAGCGTCTCCACGCCCAGGATCTCCTGAGCCCGCCGCGCCGCCTCGTCCAGATCCGCGGCCGTCGGCCGCAGCCCCCAGATCGCATCCTCCAGCCGGCTCACCAGCGCCGGGTCCGCCGGCTCCACCGGACGTGTCCTGGGCAGGGCGAGCGGCACGTCGAGCGGCTTGCGCGACTCCGGCACCCTCCCGCGGAGCCCCGCCCCGGGCGCGGTCCCGGGCGCCTGTGCCTCCGGCGCCTCCCGGCAGGGCCGCGACCCCGGCGTGGTCCCCCGTGCCGGCGCCTCCGGCCCGCCGCCGTAGGGCCGTGGTCCGCTCTCGCCCGGCCCCGTCCCGGCCCCGCCCGGCGGCCGGCCGTGCCGCTGCGCCGCCTCCCCGGCGGCCTCGCCGCGAGCGTCCGCGCCGTCGCCCGTCCCGCCGGGACCGCCGGGAGCGTCCGTCCCGGGGCCCCCGCCGGTGCCGGAGATCCCGGGCATGCCCAGCAGCGCCCGCACGAAGCCGGGCAGCCGGTCGGCGTCGTCCAGCAGCGGCACGCTCAGCGGCAGCTGCACGATCTTCTCCAGGAACCGCCAGCCCAGCCCGGAGCGCCCGTCGTCCGGCATCGTCTCCACCAGCTCCGGATAGGCGGCCTCCACGTGTGCGGCCACCACCTCCGGCTCCATGGCCAGCACGAACACGCAGTTCGGGAACTCGCCGGCGAGGAACAGGTTGATCGCCTCGATGACCTGCGCCACCGTCCCCGGCGAGCACCGGTCCAGGTCGTCGACGAACACCACCAGCGGCCGCTCCTCGGTGGCGATCAGATCGAGCACCTGCCGCATGTCGGTCTGGACCAGGTGGAGGAAGCCCGTCCTGGAGCGGTAGCCGGGGTTGATCACGGCCTCGGCGACGGCTCCCTCCGCCGTGCCGGGGGAGAGCAGGTCGGGCTGGCGGACCAGCCCCTGGAAGGCGGTGTCGGCCGACTCCCGCAGGAACCTCGCCAGCCGTACGGCGCCGGCTCCCACCACGGCCAGCGGGCCGGCCGTGCCGACGGCGGCGGCGGCGTCCCGCAGCAGGGCGGCGACGGCGGGCAGCAGGGTCGCGCCCGCCAGGAAGGCGCCGGTGAGGACCAGGGTGGCGCCCAGGGCGAGGGCCGGCAGGATCAGCCGGGTCGCCGCCAGGTGGTAGGCGCGCCGGCGGACCGCCTCCCGGTCGATCCTGGCCAGGTTGAGCTCCAGCCAGAACCGCTCCCGTTCCGCGCGCGGCAGCCGCCGGGTGACCTGGCTGATGATCTCGTGGGCGAGCCCGGCCCATACCTGCTCGCCGTTCTGGTACATCCACGGGTTGAACCAGACCGTCGGCCGCCAGTCCGCCCGGCGCACCGGCAGGGTGCCCGGCTCGGCCCGTCCGGCGCTCTCCCGGGGCCGCCGCCGGGCCCGGGCCAGCACCTCGGAGTTGGTCAGGGCCCGCTCCCCGCGGGAGCCGGGCAGGTGGATCTCGGCAGGGCGGTCTCCGGCGGCCCCGGGGTCCAGCAGGTCCTGGATCATCCGCATCAGGGAGGTCTTTCCGGTGCCCCACGGCCCCTTGACGCCGATCGTGAGCGGGGGCCGCGTCTCGGGGTGGCGGACGAACGCGGCGATGGCCTCGGCGTAGACCAGGTGCCCGAGCTGGTCCTGGGTGGTCCACCGGTCGGCGGTGAGCCTGGCCCGCGGCTGCACGGGGCGCCGCCCGGCCCGCAGCCGGCGCAGCACCGCGCAGGTCCGGGCGCGCTCGGCCGCCGACAGCCGCGAGTAGGCGAAGTCCCGCACGGCCGGATGGACGAACGTGGTCGTCTCGCCGAGCAGCCCCCAGTTCCTGAGCTCGGTGGCGTCGCCGAGGAGATCGTCGATCGACTCGCCCTCCTCCAGGAGGGAGGCCTTGCGCAGCAGCTCCCTGGCCGGCTCGCTCAGCTGGAGCTCGTAGACCCGCCGGACGATCTCGGTGCCCGAGGCCGGGGGCGTGGGATCGCCGAGCCGGGCCAGCACGCGCGCGAAGGCGGCGGGCGGGCGGGCGGACAGGTCCCGGGCCTGGGTCACCGCGACGTCCGTGACGTCGCCGTAGGCGATCAGAATGGGGGTGCGGGCGGCGGAGACGCTCTCGTAGCGGCGCAGCGCGTAGGCGTGCAGGTCGCCGATGGTGATCATCCCGTCGCCGTCCAGGTCGGCGGCCCGGGTGGTCAGGCCGTCGGCGAGGACGCCGGTCAGGCTCTGCGCGGGCCCGTGGAGCCTCTCGTCGAGCCTCAGGGTCAGGGTGAGCGCCGCCGCGGCCACCCGGGGCTCGCCCGCCACGGCGAGCTGCCGGACCGGTGCGGCGGAGCCCTCCAGGGCGCTCCAGCCGAAGTCCACGATCAGCAGTACGGCGGCCGCCGACGACTCGCCGACCTGCCGGCCGAACGCGCCGATCATCGACCCGAGCTGCCCGGAGGTCCAGCCGTTGTCGCCGGGGAGGCGGACGACCAGCAGGTCGCGCTCCTGCGCCGACCGCAGGAACTCCCACACCCGCTCGCCGTCGGCGTGCGCCCCCCGGCCGCGCTCGGAGTCGACGGCGAAGCCCTCGGCGCGCAGCGCGCCGGCCAGGCGCACGTCCGGCGGGGCGGTGCGGGCCGGGCCGGGCGGGGCGTCCGGAGAGGGGTCGAGGAAGACCAGGGCCCTGCGGGCACCCACCCGGGGCGCGGTCTCGAAGGTCGGATGCGCGGAGGCCAGTCCCTCGCTCAACGGTGCTCCCGTCCTGACGGCGATGTGTGCCCCACTCTGGACGGCCGGGCGCCGCCGCATGCGGATCTTGGCGATAGGGCGACCGGTTTTGGGGAACGCTTGCCCCCGGGTTTCCGGAAAGTTTGGGCCGGGGCGGTCACCCCGTTCATGTGAATTCGATCGACTGGGCGCGTACCGTAAGGCAACGAGGAGGCGTCATGCTCCGCCGTACGCTGGTCCGCACCGGAGGTCTGGCCGCCGGGTCGGCCCTGGCCGGATCGCTCTGGCAGCGGGCCGCGCGCGCCACCCCGCTGCGCTCCCGTGGCCCCTACGGCCCGCCCGGCCCGCCCGACGCCAACGGGGTCGCGCTGCCGGCCGGGTTCACCAGCAGGGTCGTGGCCCGCACCGGCCACCGGGTCGGCGGGGTGCTCTGGCACCCGGCGCCCGACGGCGGCGCGTGCTTCCCCGACGACGACGGCTGGATCTACGTGTCCAATTCCGAGATCCCGCTGCTCGGCGGCGCCACGGCGATCAGGTTCGGGCCCGGTGGGGCCGTCCGCGGCGCCTACCGGATCCTGTCGGGCACCAACCTCAACTGCGCCGGCGGCCGCACCCCGTGGAACACCTGGCTGTCGTGCGAGGAGATCCTGCGCGGGCGGGTCTTCGAGTGCGACCCGTACGGCTCGCGCCCCGCGATGCCGCGCCTGGCCATGGGCAGGTTCAAGCACGAGGCGACCGCCTGCGACCCGGACCGGCAGGTCGTCTACCTGACCGAGGACGAGCCGGACGGCTGCTTCTACCGGTTCCGGCCGGCCCACTGGGGTGACCTGACCTCGGGCCTGCTGGAGGTGCTGTGCGCCCCCTCCGGCACCGGGGCGGTGACCTGGCGGCGGGTGCCCAACCCGGCCGCGCCGCTGGAGGCGACCCGCCACCAGGTCGACGCGGCCAGGCACTTCGCCGGGGGAGAGGGCTGCCACTACGCCGACGGCGTCTGCTTCTTCACCACCAAGGGCGACAACCGGGTGTGGGGCTACGACGCGGAGAACGAGCGCCTGGAGATCGTCTACGACGCCGACGCCCCGCTGAACGGCGTGGACAACATCACCGGCACCCCCGGCGGTGACCTCTACGTCGCCGAGGACGGCGGCGACATGGAGATCAACCTGATCACCCCCGGCCGGGTGGTCGTCCCGTTCCTCCGGGTCGACGGCCAGCCCAGGTCGGAGATCACCGGCCCCGCCTTCTCCCCGGACGGCAGCCGCCTCTACTTCTCCTCCCAGCGCGGGGCCCGCGGTGACGCCGCCGGGACCGGCGGCGTCACCTACGAGGTCAGCGGTCCGTTCCGCCGCTGAGCCGCGCGGCGTCCCGGACCACCTCCGTCAGCTCCTCGCGCAGCGCGGCCCGGTGCGGGACCGCTCCTCGTACGGCCGGGCGGAGGCGCGGTCGAAGATCACCCGTCCGGCCGGCCGCGCTCGCCGAGCGGTTCGGCACCGGCAGCGTGGACCTGATCCTCCTGGTCACCGCCAGGAGCGGCGACGTCGACCCCCGCGGTCGCCGCCGCCGGGCAGGCCCTGACGCGGGAGCTGGCCGCCTCCGGCGGGGTGGCCGAGGCGGCCTCCTACTGGACGCGGGGCCGGCCGGCGACCCTGCGCAGCGAGGACGGCCGCCGCGCGCTGGTCATGGCCCGCGTCTCCGGCGACGCCGACACCGTCCGCGCGCGGATCCTGCCGGAGCTGGCGCCCAGGCTCACCCGGGGCAACGAGGCGATCTCGGTCAGGTCCGGCGGCGGCGAGGAGGTGCTCCGGCAGACCGTCCCGCAGGCCAGGCAGGACTTCGTCCGGGCCGAGACGGTGATCTTCCCGCTCGCCTTCGCGCTGCTCTGGCTGTTCCTGCGCCGCGCGGTCGCCGCCCTGCTGCCGATCCTGGTGGGCGTGTTCGCCATGGTGACCACGCTCGCCCCGCTGCGCGGGGTGCTGCTGTTCGCCGACATCTCCACCTTCGCGCTGAACTTCACCCTCGCCATGGGGGTCGGTCTCGGCATCGACTACTCGCTGTTCGTGATCTCCCGGCTCCGGGAGGAGGCGGGACGGGGCCACGATCTCCACGAGGCCGTCGCGCGCAGCGTGGCGCGGGCCGGCCGTACGGTGATCTTCAGTGGCGTCGCCGCCTCCGTCGCGGTGCTGCTGGCGCTGCCGTTCGACTTCCTGCGCTCCTTCGCCTACGCCGTCGTCTACGGCGGCGTGGCGACGCTGTCGGCGGTGCCCTCGGCCGAGCTGGTGGAGGAGGACCCGGTCCGCCTCGTCGAGCAGGTCAGGGCGGTGCGGGCGCCGTTCGGAGCGTCGGCATGGCCGTGGCCATCCTCGTGGACGACACGGTCATCCGGGCGATCCTCGTGCCGGCGTTCGTGAGGCTGGCCGGCCCCGCCGACCGGTGGGCGCCGGCCCCGCTGCGCCGCCTCCACGCCCGCCTGGGCCTGTCCGACTGATCCGGGACGCCGGACGCGGACCGTCACCGGGCCGGTGCGGGCGGATTCCCGTCGAGGGCATGGCGCTGGAGGACGTCCTCCCCGGCCGGTCACCTCGCGGCCCGGCGCGGCCACGGGAACACCGGGCTCCTGCGGTGTGGCGGGTCAGAGGTCTCTGGCCCAGATCTCCTCGACGAACCCGTCGCCCGCCTCCTCGCCGACCGGCTCGAAGCCCGCCGCCCGGTAGATCCGCCGGGCACCGGTCAGCACGTCCCTGGTCCACAGCGTGATCCGCCGGTAGCCCGCCGCCCTGGCGAAGCGCAGGCACTCCTCGACGAGCCGCCCGCCGATCCCCATCCCCCTGGCGGACGGCTCGACCAGGAGCATCCGGAGCTGGGCCGTCTCGTCGTCCTTGTGCACGCAGAAGACGCATCCGGCCCGCTCGCCGTCCACTTCGGCGATCCACCCCGCGTCACGCCCGGGGTCGTGGGCGTCGACGTAGTCGGCCACGATCCTGGCCACCAGCGCCTCGAAGTCCTCGCCCCAGCCGTACTCCTGGCTGTAGAGCACGCCGTGGCGGTGCACCACCCAGCCGAGGTCTCCCGGGCGCGGCGGGCGGATGACGTAGGGGCGGGCCTTCGGGGCCCGGGTGAGGATCTCCTGGATCGCCGCCATGCTCGCCACCAGCCGCTGCCGGTCCTCCTCTCCCACCTCCTCCAGCAGGCCGCGCACCTGCGCCGCCGAGCGCTCGTCGAGGGTGGCGAAGGTGGCCCTGCCCGCCTCGGTCAGCCTGGCGACCTGCCGCCGGCCGTCGGCGGCCGACCGCTCGCGCACGATCAGCCCGTCGGTCTCGAACCGGCCGAGCATCCTGCTGAGGTATCCGGCGTCGAGCCCGAGCAGCCGCCGCAGCTCGCCGGTCTCCATGTGGTCGCGCTGGGCGAGCTCGAACAGCACCCTCACCTCGGTGAGGGAGTAGGGGGTGTCCAGGACGCCCTGGTGGAGCACGCCGATGACCCCGGTGTAGAAGCGGTTGAAGGCGCGGACCTCCGCGACATGGTTCTGCATGTCTGACAGAATCAACTATTCCATTGACTAAGTCAATGAAATATCGTTCCGGGTCCTGTCCCGGCGGCCTGCGGCCGACGTGGGCGCCGGGCGGTCGTGCGGGGGTGAACCCGGAGGTGGACCCGGGCAGGAAGGGATGATTGATCTGCGGGCGGCACAAGTCGCCCTTTACGACGGGAGCATGATGGCTGAGGTTGCGTATGTCGGTGGATACACCCCGGATACTGGAGGGTCGGGGGTGGGGATCACGCTGATGGAGCTGGGGAGTCTCGTACGGCTCGGCGCCACGGTGGCCTCGGGCCCATCCTTCCTCGCCGTCCACCCCCGCCTCCCCGTCCTGTACGCGGTGGGGGAGAGCGACAGGGGCACGGTCAGCGTCTTCGGCCGGGCCGGCGACGGCGCCCTGACCCCGCTGGCCCAGCGGCCGAGCGAGGGGTCGGCGCCCTGCCACCTGGCCGTCGACCCGTCGGGCGCGCTGCTCGCGGTGGCCAACTACGGCGACGGCACGGTGAGCGTGCACGGGATCGACGGGTCCGGCCTCCTCACCGAGGTGTCGATCTTCCCTTACCGGGCCGGCGCCCATGCCCACCAGGCCGTCTTCGGCCCCGACGGCGTGCTGTACGTGACCGACCTGGGCGCCGACGAGGTCCGCCGCTATGTGGTCGACGGCCAGGTGAGACCGCACCCCGACGGCCCGGTACGGCTCGCGCCCGGGATGGGCCCCCGGCACATGGCCCGCTCCGGGGAGCACTGGTACGTCGCCGGGGAGCTGGACGGCACGGTCCGCGTCTACGACGACGGCTGGCGCGAGATCCGAGCCGTCCCCGCCAGCACCGCCGGGGGCCCCAACCACCCCTCACACCTGGAGGTGTCCGGCGGGTACGTCTACGTCGGCAACCGGGGGCCCGACACGATCTCGGTGCTCTCCGCGCCCGGCCTGGAACCGGTCGGGGAGGTCGCCTGCGGCGGCGTCTGGCCACGGCACTTCGCCATCGCCGACGGCCGGATGTATGTGGCCAACCAGCGCTCCGACGGCATCGCCGTACTGGCGCTGGAGGAGGGGATCCCGCGGTTCGACGGAGAGGTGTTCGCGGTGGGCACCCCCTCCTGCGTGCTGCCGCTGACCTGACGGCGACGGCCGCGGACCCCCGGCCCCGGGTGGGCCGGTGGCGGATCGGGGCGTGAGGTGCTCCTCACGCGCGGACGCGTGACGTGCTCCTCGCGCGCGGACGCGTGAGGAGCATGGAGAAGACTGGGATGACAGCCGGTGCTCCACACCACCGGCCGTTCCAGCACCGATGGCGAGAATGCGACATGTGAGGACTCCTCCAATTTGGTCTAGACCATTGGCCACATCAGCAGGCAGAATGCGTTGCGTCGGCGACGGAAATCCCGCACCGGCCGCGTCACCCCATTTAGTCTGGCCGTCTTGCCTCGGAACCACCACCGGAGGATGCCATGCGTATTGGAGTGCTAACCGGGGGCGGCGACTGCCCCGGCCTGAACGCCGTTATCCGCGCAGTCGTACGCAAAGGGACCAGCGTCTACGGGCATGAATTCATCGGATTCCGCGATGGCTGGCGTGGTCCGCTCGAAGGCGACGCCATGCCGCTGGACATCCAGGCCGTCCGGGGCATTCTGCCGCGTGGCGGCACGATTCTCGGCTCGTCGCGGACCAACCCCATCAAGATCGATGGCGGCGTCGAGAAGATCAAGGACAACCTGGCGGAGACCGGCGTCGACGCGCTGATCGCGATCGGTGGCGAAGACACCCTCGGCGTCGCCAAGCAGCTCTTCGACAGGGGGGTCAAGGTCGTCGGCGTGCCGAAGACGATCGACAACGACCTCAGCGCCACCGACTACACCTTCGGCTTCGACACCGCCGTCAACATCGCCACCGAGGCGATCGACCGGCTCCACACCACCGCCGAGTCCCACCACCGCGCACTGATCTGTGAGGTCATGGGGCGCCACGCGGGCTGGATCGCCCTGCACGCCGGCATGGCCGGGGGCGCCAACGTCATCCTCATCCCGGAGAAGCCCTTCGACATCGACCGGGTCTGCGCCTATGTCGAGTCCCGTTTCAAGACCCGTTACGCGCCGATCGTCGTGGTGGCCGAGGGCGCGCACCCGATCGAGGGCCAGATGACGCTGCAGGCCGGTGAGCTCGACTCGTTCGGCCACGTCCGGCTGGGCGGCATCGGAGAGATGCTCGCCAAGGAGATCGAGAAGCGGACCGGCAAGGAGGCCCGCACCACCGTGCTCGGCCACATCCAGCGCGGCGGCACGCCGACGGCCTTCGACCGGGTGCTGGCCACCCGGTTCGGCCTGCAGGCCATCGACGCCGTGCACGACGGCCACTTCGGCGTCATGGTCGCGCTGCAGGGCACCGACATCGTCAGGGTCGCCCTCGCCGAGGCCACCAAGGAGCTGAAGACCGTGCCGGTCGGCCGCTACGAGGAGGCCGAGGTCTTCTTCGGCTGACGGGTCCCTGACGGGACGTGAGGGAAGGGGCCGCCCCCTGGGGCGGTCCCTTCCCGCTTTCCGCGGCCCTTCTGCTCTCCGTGGGCCCGGCCGCCGGTACGGGCGGCGTGCGGTCTCCCATGTCCTCGTGCGTGAGAATTGTGATTTCGTGGCCGGAAATTGATGAACAGCCGCAGCTGACGATCGCTTCACGGGGCAGGCGGGGGCGTTGTGCGGAGAGCCGGGGCGGACCATGGCGATGGTCCCGGCCCATCCGCCGGTATTTACGTGATCGGCTCGGCGCGTCACTTACGCACCCGTGACCCTGACCGGTTCCCGCCGTCCCGCCTCCTACGGCCTCCGCCACGGCAAATGTAGCTCCGTGTGATTAACGGCTCGCCCTGAGTGGTTGTTCGGGGTCGGAGAGTAATCACACTGAACCGAGCCTTTTGCCTCCCTGGGATGACCTCCCAGTTCTCCTCAACTAGCGTCGAATTCAGGTTCCGCGCCGTGTCGGCGTCTTCCGTGATACCGGTCCGGCGTTTCACTGCCCGGGTATCGCCCGGACGCGTTCAACGCGACATGGAGTGATCTCTATGACCAAGGCCAGAAACGCTCTCGCCGCCGGTGTGATGGTGGCCTCTGCCCTCGTTGCCCCTGCGACGCTGCCGGCCCAGTCGGCCGGCGCCAGCACCTCGGGCACGACCACGGCCACGACAGTCACCACTTCTCTGCTGACCCCGGTGGCGCGTCCGCCGCGGAGGCGCAACAACAACAACAATAACAACAATAACAACGGCGGCGGGAACAACAACAACAATAACAACAACAACGGCGGCAGGGGTAACAACAACAATAACAACAACAATAACAACGGAGGTAGGGGCAACAACAACAATAACAACAACAACAACGGCGGCGGCGGGAACAACAACAACAATAACAACAACAATGGAGGCAGGGGCAACAACAACAATAACAACAACAATAACAATGGGGGTAGGGGCAACAACAACAACAATAACAACAACAATAACGGCGGAGGCGGGAACAACAACAACAATAACAACAACAACCTGCGGGGCGGGAACAACAACAATAATAACAACAACAACTAGGTCCGCCCGGACAGGTGAAGGACTCTCCCCGCCGGCCTTGCGGAACGGTTCGGACAGGAGAGAGATGGGCAAGACCGAGAACGTCCGCGGTGAGGCCGTCAGGACGTGCTCGGTAAGGAAGGCGGAATCCGCCTCAGAAGGCGAAGACCGCCTGCGTGGTCGCTCCGCCGTATTTCGGAACGACCGCCATGGCGGGGGCCATGCAGAAAGAGAAGTCGCCCGTCATGGCCATTGACGGAGAGAAGGTCGGCCCGTAGGGGCATCGGAATCGGAGCCGGGTGGCATGGCGTGATCGCCGGGGTCGGCGGCGCCGCATGTCGGCGCCCTCCCACGGACCCGGCCGGCCGTCAGGTGGATGCGGAGCCGTCGCGCACACCGGATCCTGTGGACACCTGGCCTTTCCTCCCCCGTTGACGGACGATCGTCCGTCAACGGGGGTTCATCATGCGCCGCGCATCCGGCCCGTCCACCGGGCCCCGTCCCGCGTCATGCCGGGCGTTCTCCGGATCCGTGCCGGGCCGGGCCGCCACTCCGGGATGAGTCCCCGTGCCGGGCCGGGCCGCCGCGCCGGTGCGAGTCCCCGTGCCGCGTCGAGCCCCGGTGTCACTCCGGTGCCGCTCCGGACGGTCGTGAGGCGGACTAAAGTGACTAGGTCGAGGCGTTGTCTTGAGGCGGTTACGCGCCACACTGGGCGGTAGGCCGGTATTTCCCCCGAACTTCACTGTTCCACCGGAGGTTGCAGCATGACCATGTCCGCCTTGGGAGAGCCCTGCGTTCTGCTCAAACTGGGCGAGGTCGTCCTCAAAGGAAACAACCGCGAGCTCTTCGAGCAGCGGCTGCAGGCCAACATCAAGGCGGCCCTGAAGGACTTCGACTTCAAGGTGGACGTGCGCCAGCGCCACGGCGTCATCGCGCTCTTCCTACCGGACGGCACCGCGCCCGAGGTCGCCGACGCGGTCGCCGCGCGGGTCGCCTACGTCCCCGGCCTGGTCTGGATCCACCGCGCCTGGCGGGTGGAGAAGGATCCGGGCGCGGTCACCAAGGCGGCGATCGAGCTGCTGGCCGACCGGGAGGACGTCAGGCGCGGCGTCTCCTTCGCGGTCCGCTCGCGCCGCCGCGACAAGCGCTTCCCGATGACCTCGATGGAGATGGACCGCTCGATCGGCGGCGAGCTCAACGACATCTACGGACTGCCGGTCGATCTGAAGAACCCCGAGCTGGTCGTCTCCATCGAGGTCGACCGGGACGAGGTCTTCGTCTTCACCGGCGGCACACCCGGTCAGGGCGGCCTGCCGGTCGGCACCAGCGGCCGCGGCCTGGTCCTGATGTCCGGCGGCATCGACTCGCCGGTGGCCGCCTACCGGATGATGCGCCGTGGCCTGCGCGTGGACTTCCTGCACTTCTCCGGCATCCCGTTCACGACGTCGGAGTCCATCTACAAGGCGTATGCCCTGGTACGCGCCCTGGACAAGTTCCAGGGCAGGTCCCGGCTCTGGGTCGTCCCATTCGGCAAGGCCCAGCAGTCCATCAAGTCCTCCGGCCAGGACCGGCTCGCGGTCATCTCCCAGCGCCGCCTGATGCTCAAGACCGCCGAGGAGGTCGCCCGCCGCCTCCGGGCCGGCGCGCTGATCACCGGTGACTCCCTGGGCCAGGTCTCCTCCCAGACCCTGCAGAACATCACCGCCCAGGACGACGCGGTCGACATGCCGATCCTGCGGCCGCTCATCGGCCTGGACAAGACCGAGATCATGGCCGAGGCCCGCCGTATCGGCACCCTGGAGATCTCCGAGCTGCCCGACGAGGACTGCTGCACGCTCCTGGCGCCCCGCCGAGCCGAGACCGCCGCCAAGATCGCGGACCTGCGGCAGATCGAGAAGCGGCTCGACGCCGAGGAGCTGGCCGTCCAGCTCGCCGGATCCCTCCAGGAGTACAAGCTGGAGGGCTGAGCCCGTCCCGGCGGCACGGATCCCCGCCGGATGTGGCTCCGGTCATCCGTGGGCGCGGCCGGCGGCTTGTGGCGCCGGCCGCGCCGGGAGACACGGGCGCTCGTGGCGTGGCTTGAACGCGGGGTCGGACATGGGCGACGGTCAGGCGGACGCCAGGGCGTCGCCGGCCGCGGTCCTGCCCACCAGCGGCGGGAACTCGCGGATCACCCGGGCGAGCTCGTCCAGGTCGCCGTCGACCAGGGCCTGGGGGCCGTCGCAGAGGGCCTGCTCGGGGTGGGGGTGGACGTCGATGATCACACCGTCGGCGCCGACCGCGATGGCGGCGCGGGTGAGCGGCAGGACCAGGTCGCGCCGGCCGCCGGAGTGGGACGGGTCGACGATGACCGGCAGGTGCGACAGGCGCTGGGCAACCGGGACGGCGGAGACGTCCAGGGTGTTGCGGGTGGCGGTCTCGAAGGTGCGGATGCCGCGCTCGCACAGCACGATGTCGAGATTGCCGCGCTGGGCGATGTATTCGGCGGCCATCAGCCACTCCTCGATGGTGGCGTTCATGCCGCGCTTGAGCATGACCGGCTTGCCGACGCCGCCGACCGCCTGCAGCAGCGCGAAGTTCTGCGCGTTGCGGGTGCCGATCTGCAGCATGTCGGCGTAGGAGGCGACCAGCTCGACGTCGTGGGCGTCCACGACCTCGGTCACGATGGGCAGGCCGGTCTGCTCGCGCACGTCGGCGAGGATGCGCAGACCCGCCTCGCCCAGCCCCTGGAAGGCGTAGGGGGAGGTGCGGGGCTTGTAGGCGCCGCCGCGCAGCAGGGTGGCCCCGGCGGCCTTGGCCATCTCGGCCGCCTCCAGGGTCTGTTGGGGGGTCTCCACCGCGCACGGGCCGGCGATCAGGGTGACGGTGCCGGGGCCGATCGGCACGCCGCCGACCCGGACCGTGGACCGCTCAGGGTGGTTGTCGCGGCTGACCAGCTTGTAGGGGGCGGTCACCCGCATCACGTCGGCCACCCCGCGCATGCCGCGCAGGTCGAGCGCGCTGAACTGGGCGACGTCGCCCACCAGCCCGATGATCGTACGGCTCACGCCACGGCTGACGAACGCCTCGCCGCCCGCCGCGCCGATGGTCTCCACGATCGCCTCGATGTCCGCGGGGGCGGCATCGGGGCCCATGACGATGACCATGTCTCTCCTTCGATGAAAAGGTCCGCGAACGCAGAAGGCCCCGGGTCCGTAACGGACCCGGGGCCTTCGTTCGCCTGGCTGTCAGCGCAGCATCTGGTGGCGAACGGTCCGACCCACGGGTCCGTCGCCATACCAAAACCAGAACGCAGTACGCATCGCCGGCAATAGTAGCGCACCGCCGGGACCCGCCGGTGCGCCGGCCGGGGAGCGGCCGCCGGCGTCCGGACCGCGACAGGCGCCCCGCGCCGACACGGCGGAGGGCGTTATCCGGTGGCCGCTGCGGTGGCGGCGGACCGGCGATGGCAGGATTGCCCCCGTGCCGCCGGGGAACAGGACCACCCCGTGCCGGTGGGGACAACGGCGAGGGGAGTGATGGTGGAGCAGTCCGAAACTCCACGGGAGGAGACTCGCCTGCCTCCAGGCCAGTACGTCCCCCGGGGACGTCCGGTGATCCATTACGGCCGGGTGCCCACGTTCCGCCCGGCGACGTGGGAGCTGCGGGTCATGGGGGCGACCGCCTCGGGCGAGCAGCACCGCTTCACCTGGCCGCAGTTCTCCGAACTGCCGCGCACCACGGTCCTGGCCGACTTCCACTGCGTCACCAAGTTCTCGATCATGGGGAACGAGTGGCGGGGGGTGTCGGCGGCGACGCTGATGGAGATGGCGCCGCCCGCCCCCGAGGTGAGGCACGTGATGATCTGGGCCGAGTACGGCTACAGCGCCAACATGCGGATGAGCGACTTCACCGGCGGCCACACGCTGTTCGCCCTGGAGCTCGACGACAAGCCCATCTCCCCGGAACGAGGGTTCCCGGTCCGGGTGGTCGTCCCGCACCTGTACGCATGGAAGAGCGTCAAATGGGTGCGCGCGGTGGAATACCTGCTGGAGGACAGGCGCGGTTTCTGGGAGGAGCGCGGCTACCACAACATCGCCGACCCCTGGCGCGAGCAGCGCTACTCCTATCAGGAGGAACCGGGCGAAGGCCCGCCGTGATCGGCGTTCACCCCTGATTGACCGGAGCGGTTGACTACGGTTTCCCGCATGTGGTCGACCAGTGCCTGGGTGCTGCTCTGCACCGCCAGCACTTTTCTCGGGTTCGTCCTGTCCCGCCGGCGGCCGGCCGCCCCCCGCAGTCCGGCGGGCCTGCCGGACGAGGCCACCTTCGCCACCCTGCACATCGCCGCGCTGGCGGCCCCGTCGCTGCGGGCCGGCCTGACGCGCGACTCCGCGCGCAAGGCGATCCGCCACCTGCGCGCGCTGCTGGGCACCAGCGCCATCGCGGTGACGGACATCGACGGCGTGCTCGCCTGGGACGGCGCGGCGGACTGCCACCGTGACCACGCGCCCGAGCACGCCCGCACCGTGTTCTCGTCGGGACGCCCGTACGTGGTGGCGGGGGGCGTGCTCGCCTGCGACACGCCGGGCTGCGTGATCCGGGGCGCGGCGGTGGTGCCGCTCACCGTGGACGGCCGGGTGATCGGCGCGCTGGCCGCCTACGACGCCGAGGTGAGCGCGGCGCTGGTCCGGACCGTCACGGAGGTCGCCCGCTGGGTCTCCGGCCAGCTGGAGCTGGCCGAGCTCGACTCCTCCCGCAGGCGTGCGATGGAGGCGGAGACGCGGGCGCTGCGCGCGCAGATCTCCCCGCACTTCGTCTACAACTCCCTGACCACGATCGCCTCCTTCGTCCGCACCGACCCCGAGCGGGCCCGCGAGCTGCTGATGGACTTCGCCGACTTCACCAGGCACGCGCTGCGCCGGGGCGGGGACTTCACCACCCTGGCCGACGAGCTGCGCTGCGTGGACCGCTACCTGCTGCTGGAGCGGGCCAGGTTCGGCGAGCGGCTCCGCTTCACCGTCCGGGTGGCGCCGGAGGCGCTGCCGGTGCCGGTGCCGTTCCTGTGCCTGCAGCCGCTGGTCGAGAACGCCATCAAACACGGCATAGCCGCCACCGGCGGCGCCGGTGAGGTCCAGGTGGTCGTCAGGGACGCCGGCCCCGAGGTCCACATCGCCGTCGAGGACGACGGGCTCGGCATGGACCCGGCGCGGGCCCGGCGGCTGCTGGCCGACGACCGGGGCCAGGGGCGGGACGAGGGCGGCATCGGCATGGCCAACGTGGATGTGCGGCTGCGCCGGATCTACGGGGAGGGCTACGGGCTCGTCGTGGAGACCGAGCTGGGCGCGGGTACCAGAATACGGCTGCGCGTGCCCAAGGTCCCCCCTGAGTTATAGCTATTAGTAGTCATAGTTTTACTTAAAGTTGACATTTCTATTGCGGCGGGCGCGGTTCCGGGGCAGCGTGGATCCATGTTGCGAGTCCTGGCCGTTGACGACGAGGTCCCCGCGCTGGAGGAGCTTGCCCACCTCCTCCGCCACGATCCCCGCATCGAGCACGTCTCCACCGCCCCCGGAGGGATAACCGCGCTTCAGGACATGGTCCAGATGATCGGCGCCGGCGAACGGCTCGACGGGGTGTTCCTCGACATCCGGATGCCGGGCCTGGGTGGCCTCGACCTGGCCCGGCTCATCGGGGCCTTCCCCAACCCGCCCCGGCTGGTGTTCGTCACCGCCCACGAGGACTGCGCGATCCAGGCGTTCGACCTGGAGGCGGTCGACTACCTGCTCAAGCCGGTCCGGGCCGACCGGCTGGCGGAGGCCGTACGGCGCCTGGAGTCCATGACGCCGGCGGCGGGCGAGCCGGTCCCGGAGGACGTCATCCCGGTCGAGCTGAGCGGGCGGACCCGCTTCGTGGCCCAGCAGGCGGTCCGCTTCGCCGAGGCGCGGGGAGACTACGTGCGGCTGCACACCGTCGACGGCAACTACCTGGTGCGCATGTCGCTGGCCGCGCTGGAGCGGCGCTGGGCCGGATCGGGGTTCATCCGCGTGCACCGCAGCACGCTGGTCTCGGTGCGGCACGTGAGCGAGATGCGCTTCGACGGCGGCCGCGTGACCCTGCAGGTCGGTTCCGAGACGCTGCCGGTCAGCCGCCGCCACACCCGCCAGGTCCGCGAGCAGCTCGTCCGCGACCGCCAGCTCCAGGACCGCTCGCTGGCCTCCGGCACGCTCAGATGAGCCGCCGGGCGCCGCCCGCGGGCCCGTCGGACCCGCGTCGCGGAGAGCGCGTCGCCGCGGGAATCGACCGCTCGTCGCACCGGTCCCGCCGCTCGTCGCGCCGACACTCTCCGCACATCGACGACTACACACCGTTAGACGCGCTGGCCGGAAAGGAGCGGTCGCCCGCCTGGGCGCCCCTCTAGTGTTCCCTTCATCGGAGAGCCGGACCCGCCGCACCAGGGGGGGACAGAGCCGGGAGGCTCGGACAGGTCCTGGTGCGCGGAGTCCCGGGCGGTCGCGGAAACGGCCGGCCGTCCGGTCGCCGGGCCCCGGATCGGGGGGAGGGCCCGGCGCTCTCCGGTGTGACGGGACGTCCGCGCCAGCCCGCGGGCCGGACCGTGATCTGGCCCGCGGGGGCGGCCGGATCACGAGACCGGGCGTCCCGTCTCACCCCGCCGGCGGGCAGGGGACTCGCCGGCGGGCGGCGTCAGCGGGCGGACCCCGCGGCGTCGTGGACCAGGACGCCGCCCACCGCGGTGGCGGGCACCGTGACGTCGCGGACGCGCTCGGCGGGCACCGCGAGCAGGTCGTCGGAGAGCCCGGCGAAGGCGGCCGGCAGGCCGCCGCGGGCTCAGGCGTCGCGGAGCTTCTTCAGCAGCGCGATGTCCTCGCGGTGCTTGTCGACGGGGCCCGGGGTCTCGATGCAGAGCGGCACCCCGGCGGCCACCGGGTGACGCATCAGCTCGCCGAAGGGCTCGATGCCGATGTGGCCCGCGCCGATGTTCTCGTGGCGGTCCTTCTTGGAGTCGCACACGTCCTTGGAGTCGTTGGCGTGGATCAGCTTCAGCCGCCCCGGGGCGATCGCGTGCAGGGCGTCGAGGGTCTCCCCGACGCCCTCCAGGGTCGACAGGTCGTGGCCGGCGGCGAAGGCGTGGCAGGTGTCCAGGCAGATGCCCGCCTTCGGGTGCCAGTCGAGGGCGGCCAGATAGGGCTCCAGGTCCTGGACGGTCGCGCAGAGCATCGCGCCCTGCCCGGCCATCGGCTCCAGCAGCAGGTCGGGGCCGTCGTCGGGGATCTCCTCCAGCAGCGGGAGCAGGTGCTCGCGGAGCTGGCGCAGGGCCGCCTCCCGGGACTGGCTCACCGCCGAGCCGGTGTGGACCACCATGCCCGCGGCGCCGATCGCGTAGGAGCGCTGCAGGCCGTGCCGTACGGTCGCCACCGACTTCTCCAGCGTGTCGGCGCTGGGGGAGCCCATGTTGATGAGATAGGGGGCGTGCACGAAGGACAGCACGCCCGACTCGCGCAGCCGGGTGTCCTGGACCGGGTTGCCCGCGGCGAGCGCCCAGCCGCGGGGGTTGCTGACGAACACCTGGATCATCTCGGCGCCGATGTCCGAGGCGTACTGCAGGCCGCCCTTGGCCAGGCCGCCGGTGACGGAGACCTGGCCGCCGATGAGGGAGAGAGAAGTCATGATGGGCTCAGTTTAGGCGCTGGGGCCGACGGTTTCCGGCCGTCGCGGGCCTCCGGTTCGGGGGCGGGCCGCCCCGGTTTGGAGCATGACACGAAAACCCGGGGCAAACCTTTGGCCCCCTTCGGACCTCCCGCTGCTGGACCGTGCCGGGGACCGGTGTGTGTACTGCTGTCATGCCGAACGTGAACCCCACGCCGCCGGCGGGGACGGCCGGCTTCAACGCGCTGAGCGTCGCCGAGGCCGAGGCCGGACTGCTGACGTGCTGCGCCTCCCGGGCCTTCGCCCGCCAGGTGGCCGCGCGGCGCCCCTACCGCGACCTCGCCGAGCTGGCCGAGACGGCTGTCGCCGCCGTGCGCGCCCTGGCCTGGCCCGACGTCCAGGAGGCGCTGGAGGCGCACCCGCGCATCGGGGAGCGCGCCGGCGGGGCCGGCCGGGAGGCGTCCTGGTCCCGGCGGGAGCAGTCCGGCGTGGCGGCGGCCGGCCAGGCGGTGCTCGACGGGCTGGCCGAGGGCAACCGGGCCTACGAGGAGCGGTTCGGCCACGTCTACCTGGTCTGCGCCACCGGCCTGACGGCCGAGGAGATGCTGAGCCGGCTGCGCGGGCGGCTGGGTAACGACGACGACGCGGAGCACGGGGTCGTCCGCGCCGAACTCGCCGAGATCACCCGCCTGCGCGTGGCGAAGCTGCTGGGAGAGATCGCATGACGGCGGAGGAGGCCGCATGAGAGAGGAGGAACGCGCATGAGCCTGTCCACACATGTGCTGGACGCCGCGCTGGGCAGGCCCGCGGCCGGCGTCGCCGTACGGCTGGAGCGGGCGGGGGCGGTGCTGGCCGAGGGCGTCACCGACGCCGACGGCCGGATCGGCGGCTGGACGCCCGGGCCGGGCGCCCACCGGCTGGTCTTCGACACCGGCGGCTACTTCGCCGCCCGGCAGGTGGAGACCTTCTACCCGCAGGTCTCGATCGACTTCACGGTCCGGGACCCGGACGAGCACCATCACGTGCCCCTGCTGCTGAGCCCGTTCGCCTACTCGACGTATCGAGGGAGCTAGACATGGCCGTCATCCTCGGGCCCAACCGCTACGGCAAGGCCGAGACCCGCCTGGTCCGCGTCGTCAGGGACGGCGGCGTCCACCACATCAAGGACATCAACGTCAGCTCCGCGCTCTCGGGCGACATGCGGGAGACGCACCTGCGGGGCGACAACGCCGCGGTGCTGCCGACGGACACGCAGAAGAACACCGTCTACGCCTTCGCCAGGAAGCACGGCGTGGACCAGATCGAGGACTTCGCGCTGCTGCTGGCCCGCCACTACGTGAGCTCCCAGCCGGCCGTCCACCACGCCCGAGTGGAGATCGAGGAGTACTTCTGGGACCGCATCCCCACCCAGGGGCCCGCCGACGAGCGGCACTCCTTCGTCCGCTCGGGCAGGGAGGTGCGCACCTGTGTCGTCCACCACGACCGCGACGGGACCTCGACCGTGGTCTCCGGGCTCAAGAACCTGATGGTGCTGAACTCCACCGGCTCGGAGTTCCACGGCTTCGCCGTCGACGACTACACCACCCTCCAGCCCGCCTTCGACCGCGTCCTGGCCACCGAGGTCTCGGCCGCGTGGCGGCATGTCTCCGACGGGTCCCCGTTCGGCAAGTCGTACAGTGAGGTGCGGCGATGCCTGCTGGAGGCGTTCGCCGAGACCCACAGCCTGTCGCTGCAGCAGACGCTCTACGCGATGGGCGAGCGGGTGCTGCAGACCCGTGGCGAGATCTGCGAGGTGCGCCTGGCGATGCCGAACAAGCACCACTTCCCGGTGGATCTGACACCGTTCGGGCTCGACAACCCGGACGAGGTGTTCTACGCCGCCGACCGCCCCTACGGGCTGATCGAGGGCGCCGTGCTCCACGACGACGCCCCCGCCGCCCACTGCGCCTGGGACTGACCATGGATTTCCTGCGACCGGAGACATGGGCGGAGGCGCTGGCGGCCAAGGCCGAGACGCCCGAGGCCGCGCCCATCCAGGGCGGCACCGACATGATGGTGGAGCTCAACTTCGACCTCCGCCGGCCCGCCGCGCTGCTCGACCTGAACCGGGTCACCGAGCTGACCTCATGGAGCGCCGAGGAGGACGGGCGGCTGCGGGTCGGCGCGGGCGTGCCGTACGCGCGGCTGATCACCGAGCTCGGCGACCGCCTGCCGGGCCTGGCGCAGGCGGCGCGGACGGTCGGCTCGCCGCAGATCCGCAACCGCGGCACCGTGGGAGGCAACCTCGGCGCGGCCTCGCCCGCCGGGGACAGTCACCCGCCGCTGCTGGCCGGGGACGCGGTCATCGAGGTCGAGTCCGCCGCCCGCGGCGTGCGGATGATCCCCGCCGCCGGGTTCTACCTCGGGGTCAAGCGGAGCGCCCTGGCGGCCGACGAGCTGATCCGGGCGTTCTGGATGAGCCCCGCGAGCGGCCCCCAGTACTTCTCCAAGGTCGGCACCCGCAACGCCATGGTGATCGCGGTCTGCTCGTTCGCGGTCGCGCTCCACCCCGGCGAGCGGCGGGTGGGCACCGGCATCGGCTCGGCCGCCCCGACCCCCCGCCGGGCGGCGGCGGCCGAGGAGTTCCTCGCCGCCGAACTCGACTGGGACGCCCCGCTCGACCCCGCGGTGCTGCGGCGCTTCGGCGAGCTGGCCTCGGCGGCGGCCTCGCCGATCGACGACGTGCGCGGCACCGCCGGCTACCGCAGGCACGCCATCGGCGTGATGGCGCGCCGCACCCTGACCTGGGCATGGAACGACTTCCGCGCCGGACAGCTTGGAAGGAGGGCGGGCTGATGCGCGTCAGCTTCACCGTCAACGGTCGCGAGGAGACGGCCGACGACGTCTGGGAGGGCGAGAGCCTGCTGTACGTCCTGCGCGAGCGGGTGGGCCTGCCGGGCGCCAAGAACGCCTGCGAGCAGGGCGAGTGCGGCTCGTGCACCGTCTACCTCGACGGCGCCCCCGTCTGCGCCTGCCTGGTGGCGGCGGGCCAGGCCGAGGGGCGGCGGATCCGCACGGTCGAGGGACTGGCCGAGGGCGACCGGCTCGACCCGCTGCAGGAGGCCTTCGTCGAGTGCGGCGCCGTCCAGTGCGGCTTCTGCACCCCCGGCCTCATCGTCCAGGCCCACGACCTGATCGAGCGGGTCCCGCACCCCTCCGACGCCGAGATCCGCGAGGCGCTGGCGGGCAACCTGTGCCGGTGCACCGGCTACGAGAAGATCCTTGAGGCCGTACGGCTCGCCGCCGCCCGGAAGTCGGCCGCTGAGTGAGCGGGCGGGACGGCGGCCGGGCGGGCACGCGGGCCGGGCGGCCGGAGGAGGCCACATGGGCGCGACCCTGATCGAGAACGTGCACATCGCCCCGGTCGTGGGCCCGGAGATCCCCTCCGGCCACATCCACATCGAGGGTGACCGGATCGCGGCGCTCGGCCCCGGCCCCGCCCCGGCCGTCCCCGGCGCCGCCAGGGTCGACGGCGCCGGCTGCCTGGCCACCCCCGGCCTGGTCAACACCCACCACCACCTCTACCAGTGGGCCTCCCAGGGCCTGGCCCAGGAGGCCACCCTCTTCGAATGGCTGGTGGCCCTCTACCCGGTGTGGGCCGCGATGGACGCCGAGATCGTCAGGGGCGCGGCGGGCGCGGGCCTGGGCCATCTGGCGCTGTCGGGCTGCACCACCTCCAGCGACCACCACTACATCTTCCCCAAGGGCCGCGGCGACCTGTTCGCCGCGGAGATCGAGGCGGCCCGGGAGGTGGGCATCCGCTTCCACCCCGCCCGGGGGTCGATGGACCGGGGCGCCTCCCGGGGCGGCCTGCCGCCGGACGTGGTGGTCGAGGAGCTCGACGAGATCCTCACCGCGACGGCCGAGGCCGTCGACGCCTACCACGACCCGTCCTTCTCCTCGAAGCTGCGCGTCGCCGTCGCCCCGTGCTCGCCGTTCTCGGTCACCGCCGACCTGATGACCGAGGCGGCCTCGCTGGCCAGGGCCAAGGGGGTGCGCCTGCACACCCACCTGGCCGAGACCCTCGACGAGGAGGAGCACTGCCTGGCCCAGTTCGGCATGCGCCCGGTCGACTACATGGACAAGCTCGGCTGGCTCGGCCCGGACGTGTGGTTCGCCCACGCGATCCACCTGAGCGACTCCGACATCGGCAGGTTCGCCCGGACCGGCACCGGCTCGGCGCACTGCCCGAGCTCCAACGGCCGTCTCGGCGCCGGGATCGCCCGGGTGTCGCAGATGCTCCAGCGCGGCGCGAACGTCGGTCTCGGGGTGGACGGCAGCGCCTCCTCCGAGCTGACCTCGCTGTCGGGGGAGATGCGCCAGGCGCTGCTGTTGCAGCGGGCCAGATACGGGCCGGCCGCGCTCACCGCCCGGCAGGCCCTGGAGATCGCCACCCTCGGCGGCGCGCGGAACCTGGGCCGCCAGGAGGAGATCGGCTCCCTGGAGGCCGGCAAACTCGCCGACATCGCCCTGTGGCGGACCGGCGGGGGCTTCGCCTCGGCCGTCGCCGACCCGCTCTGCGCCCTGGTCTTCGGCAGCGGGCAACCACCGCTGGCCCGCCTCCTGGTGGGCGGCGAGACGGTCGTGGAGGACGACGAGCTGCGCACGGTCGCCCAGGACGAGCTCGGCCGCGCCGGCGGCGCGGCCCACCGCCGCCTGATGCGCCTGGCCGGCGAGCGGGGCGTGGCCGTCCGCGGGGAGGCCGGCCGGTGAGCGGGCCCGCCGGGGCCGTGGGCGGGTGCTGGTCCGCCGCCGGGCAGGTGTGATGATGGTCGTCCATCTCACCGGGTTCCGGAACGCGCTCACCCCGGCCCGCGCCGGTCGCGCGCGTGTCCGCCCATCCTCCACCAGGGAGCAGGGTTGTCTGAGTCGTCAGGGCATGTCGTCATCGCCCCGGACAAGTTCAAGGGGTCGCTGACCGGAGCCGAGGTCGCCGCCCGCGTGGCGGCGGGCCTGGGCCCGGACGTCGCCACGGTCGCGCTGCCGGTGGCCGACGGCGGCGACGGCACCGTGGACGCGGTCGTGGCCTGCGGGTTCAGCCGCGTCGAGGTCGAGGTCACCGGCCCCGCCGGGCAGCCGGTCCGGGCCGCCTACGCCTGGCGCGAGCCCGCCGGGGACGCCGGCCCGGACTCCTCGCCCACCCCGGCGGGCGCCGAGGTGGCGACGGCCGTGATCGAGCTCGCCGAGGCGTCCGGCCTGCGCCGCCTGACCGGCGGCCTCCAGGCGCTGACCGCCACCAGCTACGGCACCGGCGAGCTGATCGCCCATGCCGTACGGCGCGGCGCCGGGCGGATCGTGCTCGGGCTCGGCGGCAGCGCCTCCACCGACGGCGGCGCCGGCATGATGCAGGCGCTGGGCGTCCGCTTCCTGGACGCCGACGGGCGGGAACTGCCGTACGGCGGCGCCGCCCTGCGCGACCTGGAGAAAATCGATAAATCCGGACTTATCGAGATTGATGATGTCGAGTTCGTCGTCGCCAGCGACGTGGACAACCCGCTGCTGGGCCCGTACGGCGCCGCCGCCGTGTACGGCCCGCAGAAGGGCGCCGACCCCGAGGAGGTGAAGGTGCTCGAAAGGGCCCTCGCCAGACTCGCCGCCGTCGCCGCGCACACCCACGGCCTGGCCGGCGCCATCGAGCACGACGGGATCGTCCGCCCGATGGGCGTGGCCGCCCAGCCGGGCGCGGGCGCCGCCGGAGGAGTCGGCTTCGCCGCCCTGGCCTTCCTGTCGGCCGACGTCCGTCCCGGCATCGAATACCTGCTCGACCTGCTCGGCTTCCACGCCCTGCTCGACGGCGCCCGCCTCGTCGTCACCGGAGAGGGCTCGCTGGACGGGCAGACCCTGCGCGGCAAGGCCCCCGCCGGGGTCGCGGCCGCCGCGGTCAAGGCGGGGGTCCCCGTGGTCGCGGTCTGCGGGCGCCGCGACCTCGGCGACGAGGAGCTGGAGGCGGCGGGCATCACGGCCGCCTACGCGCTCACCGACATCGAGCCCGACCCGGCCGTGTGCATGTCCGAGGCGGGTCCGCTGCTGGAGCGGGTCGCGCGCGAGATCGCGCGGAGACATCTTTGACGGGCCGCCGCCCGGCCGGACCGCCCGCGTCGGCGGCCCGGCCGGGCACCGGGGCGTCCGGCCGCCGGACAGGGAGGTCGAAAGGCGATGAACGCGCGGACTGAACACGTGACGGACCTGGTCATCCGGTCCCGCCGGGCCGTACTGCCCGGGGGCGAGGGCCCGGCAGCGGTGGCCGTACGGCAGGGCAGGATCGCCGGCCTGCACCCCTACGACGCCGTCCTGGACGCCGCCGTCCAGGTCGACCTCGGCGAGGTCGCGCTGCTGCCCGGGCTCGTGGACACCCACGTGCACGTCAACGAGCCCGGGCGGACGCACTGGGAGGGGTTCGCCTCGGCCACCCGGGCAGCCGCGGCGGGGGGCGTCACCACCATCGTGGACATGCCGCTCAACTCGCTGCCGCCGACCGTGAACGTGGCCGCGCTGGCCGCCAAGAAGCGGGCCGCGGCCGGCAAGTGCCTGGTCGACGTGGGCTTCTGGGGCGGCGCGATCCCGGGCAACCTCAGGGACCTCAGGGCCCTGCACGAGGCCGGGGCGCACGGCTTCAAATGCTTCCTGTCGCCGTCCGGGGTGGAGGAGTTCCCGCCGCTGGCGGCCGGGGAACTGCGGGCGGCCATGGTGGAGATCGCCTCCTTCGACGGCCTGCTGATCGTCCACGCCGAGGACCCGGCGCTGCTCGGCGGCCCGGCGGGCCCCGGCTACGGGGAGTTCCTCGCCTCCCGGCCGGGGGAGTCCGAGCGCCGTGCCGTCGAGCTGGTCGTCGCGCTGGCCGCCGAGACCGGCGTGCGGGCGCACGTCCTGCACGTGTCGTCCGCGCTGTGCCTGCAGCCCCTGGCCCGTGCCCGGCGGGAGGGCGTCAGGATCACCGCCGAGACCTGCCCGCACTACCTGACGCTGACGGCCGAGGAGGTGCCGCGGGGGGCGACCGAGTTCAAGTGCTGCCCGCCGATCCGGTCGGCGGCCAACCGGGAGGAGCTCTGGCGGGGGCTCGCCGACGGGGTGCTGAGCTGCGTCGTCTCCGACCACTCGCCGTCCACCCCGGATCTGAAGGTGCCCGACTTCGCCGCGGCCTGGGGCGGGATCTCCTCTCTCCAGCTCGGCCTGCCGGCCGTCTGGACCGAGGCGTCACGGCGCGGGTACGGCCTGGGCCAGGTGGTCCGGTGGATGGCGGCCAACCCCGCGGAGCTGGCCGGGCTGGCCGGCAAGGGAGCCATCGCCGTGGGCCGGGACGCCGACCTGGTCGCCTTCGACGCCGACGCCGCCCACACCGTGGACGCGGCCGCCCTGCACCACCGCAACCCGGTCACGCCCTACCACGGCAGGACGCTGCGCGGCGTGGTCCGCGCCACCTGGCTGCGCGGGCGGGCCGTGGGCGACACCCCCCGAGGGGTCTTCCTGCGGCCCACCCCGGCGCCGGAGCGCCGCCCGGAGCCGGGGCGGGCGGCCGGAGCACCCCTCCCGGAGCAGGCCGGAGCACCCCTCCCGGAGCAGGAGCGCGCCGCCGGGGACCGGAGCGCGCCATAAGTGGAAAGGTTCCTGCCGTGAATGATTTCACCGCACTGCCCGATCTGGCCCTGCGCACCTTCGGCGGCGCGGTCGTCGCGGCCAGCGACGAGTCCTTCGCCGAACGGGAGAGCCTGATCCGCCCCGGCCGCCCCGGCTTCCAGCCCCACACCTTCGGCCCCAAAGGCCAGCTCTACGACGGCTGGGAGACCCGCCGCCGGCGCGAGCCCGGCCACGACTGGGCCATCATCCGGCTCGGCCTGCCCGGTCTCGTCCACGGCATCGTGATCGACACCGCCTGGTTCACCGGCAACTACCCGCCGCACGCCTCCGTCGAGGCCACCGCGGTCGAGGGCCACCCCACGGTCGCCGAGCTGCAGGCCGCCCCCTGGACGCAGCTCGTCCCCGCAAGCGCCCTGCGCGGCGACGCCGAACACCCCTTCCCCGTGACCGACCGGCACCGCCACACCCACCTGCGGCTGAATATCTTCCCCGACGGCGGCGTCGCCCGGCTGCGCGCCCACGGCGAGGCCCGCCCCGACCTGACCCTGTACGAGGGCCTCGGCCTGGACCTGGCCGCGCTGGCCAACGGCGCCCTGGTCACCGACTGCTCCAACGGCTTCTACTCCGCCCCCAACAACGTCATCGCCCCCGGCCTGGCCCGCCACCAGGCCGAGGGCTGGGAGACCGCCCGCCGCCGCGACGGCGGCAACGACTGGCTGCTGATCCGCCTGGCCGGCCCCGGCGTCATCAAACTCGCCGAGATCGACACGACCAACCTGCTGTTCAACGCCCCCGCCGAGGTCTCCCTGCGCGGCACCGCCGACGGCACCACCTGGACCGAACTGCTGCCCCGCACCCGCCTGCAGCCGGACACCCCGCACCGCTTCCGCATTCACGACGCCCCGGCCCTCACCCACGTCCGGGTGGACATCTACCCCGACGGCGGCCTCGCCCGCGTCCGCCTGCACGGCACCCTCGCCGGAGGCGGAGAAGGCTGATCCGCCGACGCGGGCCGGCCACCACGGGGCGGAGGCGATCATCATGGAGGGAAAGGTCGGCCACCACCGGGTGGGAGGGCCGGCCGCGGATGCGCGAGGGCCCGGTCTCCGCCGGAGACCGGGCCCTCGCGCGCCTGGCTACGCCTGGTTCAGTGCCAGAGTGTCACCTCGGTGCCGGGCGGTGCCTGCTGTCCTCCCGGTGGGATCTGGGCCAGGACCACGCCCCGGCCCGGTCCTTTTTTTATTTTCACGCTCATCCCGGCGACGCGCAGCTCTTCCCGAGCCGCCTTGACGTCCTTGAACAGCACGTTGGGGATGATGATGACCTTGTCGTCGGTGGCGTTCTGGTCGTTGTTCTCCCACGGCCAGTGCCATTCGCCGTTGTTGCACTGCGACAGGGTCAGCTTGACGAGGGCGCCCTTGTCGATCTCCGCCTTGGGCTGGGGGTCCTGGGCGATGACCGTGCAGGGCTGGGCGGCGTCGGTCTGCTCGACGAACTGGGGGTTGAAGCCCGCGCCGCGCAGGAAGGCGTCGGCCTGGTCACGGGGCATGCCCTTGACGTCGGGCATGAGCAGGCCCGCGCTCAGTATCAGGTCGACCTTGCTGCTCTCCTTGACCAGGTTGCCCACGGCGGGGCTGGTCCGCATCACCTGGCCGCGCGGCACGGTCTCGCTGGCCTGCTTCCTGACCTTGTTGGCGACCAGCCCGGCCTCGGCCAGCTTCGCCCGGGCCTCGGGCTCGCTGATGCCCACGACGTTGGGCACGGCGACCCGTTTGGGCCCCGCCGACTCGACGAGGACCAGCTTGGCCTTCTCCTCGGTCTCGGTGCCCGCCACCGGATCGGTCCGCAGCACGCTGCCCTTGGGCACCTTCTCGTCGTTCTCGGCCTTGCCGATCTCGACGACGAAGCCGAGCCGCCGGGCCTCGCTCTCGGCGATCTTGATGTTCTTGCCGGCCAGCGTGGGCACCGTGAGGGTGGTGGTCTGGGAGAACAGCCAGCCGGTCACCCCGACCGCGATCACCATCACCACGGCCAGCGCGACCAGGAACCAGTTGGGCCGCGCGCCCTTGCGCGCCCGGGGGGCGGGCGCGGCGGGCTCGGCGACGGGGCTGGTGAACAGCTCCACCCGCGGCTGGATCAGGGTCTGGTTGGCCGGCGCGGGCGCCGCGCCTGGGCCCTGCGGGGGAGCGGCGGGGGCCGACGGCACCGGGCCGCTGTCCCTGGGCAGCATCCGGTGCGCGTCCACCGCGGCGACCAGCAGGGCGGTGGCGTCCGCCGGGCGGGTCGCCGGGTCGCGGGCCGTCGCCTGGGCCACCAGCGTGTCCAGCAGCGGCGGGGTGCCGGGCAGGAGCGCCGAGGGCACGGGCACGGTGTCGTGCACGTGCCGGTAGGCCACCGACATCGGGGTGTCGCCCTCGTACGGCTGGTGGCCGATGAGGAGCTCGAACAGCATGATCCCGGCCGAGTAGACGTCGCTGCGGGCGTCGGCGGCACCGGAGGTCACCTGTTCGGGCGACATGTAGCCGATGGTGCCGATCATGACGCCCGTCCGCGTCTGGTTGGTCGCCTCGATGGCGCGGGCCAGGCCGAAGTCCACCACCTTGACCCGGCCGTCGTCGCTGAGCAGTACGTTCTCCGGTTTGACGTCCCGGTGGACCAGCCCGGCCTGGTGCGCGGCGCCCAGCGCGGCGAGCACCGGGATCATGACCTCGAGGGCCTCGCGGGCGGGCAGCCTGCCCCGGGCGCGGAGCACGTCGCGCAGGGTCCGCCCCGGCACGTACTCCATCGACAGGTAGACGTTGTCCCCGTCGGTGCCCTGGTCGAAGACATGCACCACGTTGGGGTGCGAAAGGCTGGCCACCGACTTGGCCTCGCCGATGAACCGCCGCACGAACGCGGGGTCCTCGGCGAGGGAGCGGTGCATCACCTTCACGGCGACCGTGCGGTCGAGCCGGATGTCCAGAGCCAGGTAGACGGTCGCCATGCCGCCCCGGGCGATCCGGGACTCAACGCGGTAACGCCCGTCGAGGAGTTTCCCGACCAGGGGGTCCGTAAGCGTCGTGTCCACCCGGCTGAGTTTACGGGCGATTTGGCGCCGACAGGGTCCCGGTGTTCCAAACCGATGCCGAGAAGTTGACTGTTTCCTACGGATTCATAGGGGAGGACGCCTCGGCGTAGCGCCGCCGGGGGATCCGCCCCGCCAGCCGGGCCTGACGGCCCGCGACGACCGCCGAGCGCATGGCCTGCGCCATCAGGTCGGGCCGCTGCGCCCGGGTCACCGCCGTGGCCAGCAGCACCGCGTCGCAGCCTAACTCCATCGCCAGGGTCGCGTCACTGGCCGTGCCGATACCGGCGTCCAGGATCACCGGCACCTTCGCCGACTCCACGATGAGCTCGATGTTGTGCGGGTTGCGTACGCCCAGCCCCGAGCCGATCGGCGCGCCCAGCGGCATTACCGCCGCGCAGCCGGCCTGCTCCAGCCTGCGGGCCAGGGCGGGGTCGTCGCCGATGTAGGGCAGCACCACGAACCCGTCGGCCACCAGCCGCTCGGCCGCGTCGAAGGTCTCGATCGGATCCGGCAGCAGGGTGCGCTCGTCGGAGATGACCTCCAGCTTGACCCAGTCGGTCTCCAGGGCCTCCCGGGCCAGCCTGGCGGTCAGCACGGCCTCCCCGGCGGTGAAGCAGCCCGCGGTGTTCGGCAGGACCTTGATGCCGCGCCTGCGCAGCACGTCGAGGACCGAGCCCCGCGCCGACGGGTCCAGCCGCCGCATCGCGACCGTGGTCAGCTCGGTGCCCGACAGGGCCAGCGCCTGGTCCAGGACCTCAAGTGAGGGCGCGCCCCCGGTGCCCATGATGAGGCGGGAGGAGAACTTCTCCCCGCCGATGATCAGATCGTCGTCCATGCCCGTCAACCTCCCTGTACCGCGGTGAGCACCTCGACCCGGTCGGCCTCGGCGAGCGTGGTGGAGTCCCACGAGCCCCGCGAGACGACCTCGTCGTTCACCGCCACGGCCACGCCGCCGCTGAGCTCGGTCAGCGTCCGTACGGCCTGCGTCACGGTCGCCCCGGTGGGCAGTTCGCGCGCGGTGCCGTTGATGGTCACATTCATGGGTGCTCCTGGAAGCGCAGTGGCGAGCAGATCGTCGACAGTTCCCCGTCCGCCTCGTCGTCGCAGAGCTCGGCGGTGAGCGGGGCGAGCAGCACCCCGCCCCGGTGGTGCCCGGTCGCCATGGACAGGCCGGGCAGGAGGGTGGGGCCGACCAGCGGCAGGTTGTCGGGGGTGCCGGGGCGCAGCCCGGCGACCACGTCGGCGAGCTCCAGCTCCGTCACGCCGGGGACCAGCTCCCGGGCGTCGCGCAGCAGCTCCCACAGTCCCCCGGCGGTCACCCGGGTGTCGAAGCCCATCTCCTCCTGGGTGGCCCCGACGACGAGCTCCCCGTCGCCGCGCGGCACCAGGTAGACGTGCGCGCCGTGCACGACGCCCCGCACGCACCGCTGGAGGATCGGCGCGGGGGAGCGCAGCCGCATGATCTGCCCCTTGATCGGCCGCACCGGCGGCAGGACCTCGGGCGGCAGGCCCTCCAGCGATCCCGACCAGGCCCCGGCCGCCAGGATCACCCGTGCCGCCCCGACGGTCTCGCCGGTCGCCAGCCGTACGCCCGTGACCGCGCCGGCGGCCGTCTCCAGCCCCGTCACCCGGGCGCGCACCAGCGCGCCGCCCCGCCGTTCCAGGGCGGTCAGCAGCGCCCCGGTGACCCTCCTGGGGTCCACCCACGCGTCCGCGCCGGCCAGCAGGCCGCCGCGGACGGACGGCGCGAGCATCGGCTCCAGGCGGCGGCACTCGCGGCCGGTGAGCCGCTCGGCGGGCAGGCCCAGCTTGTCGACGAACACGGCGAGGTCGTCGAGCACCGCCAGGTCGTCGGCGCCGAAGGCGACCTCCAGCGTGCCGTCGGCGCGGTAGTCGAGGTCGTGGCCGCTGTCGGCGGTGAGCTCGGCCGCGAACGCGGGCCATTGCGCCAGGGAGGCCAGGCCCAGCCGGAGGAGGGGCTCCTCGGTGTAGGTGGCCTCGCTGACCGGGGCCAGCATGCCCGCCGCGGCGTGTGAGGCCCCCGAGGCCGGGGCGGGGTCGACCACCGCCACCGTCCGCCCCCGTTTGGCCGCCCGCCAGGCCACCGACAGCCCGACCACGCCCCCGCCGATGACGAGGACGTCGAAACCGTGCGCCATACGTGCTCCGCTCCCTTCGCCGGCATGATCCGGATCAGGTCCGTGGCGGTCGAGGGCCCGCTCGCGGTCGCGTCGGAACGCCGGCGGCCCCGTGCCGTGCCCGCCCGCGCCTGCTGCGCGAGCTTTCCGCACCTCACCTGGCCTACCGCGGTCCTCGTCGCCCGCAGCCCTCCTCTCAGCCCGGTGCGTCCCGGGCTCCCGCGCGTCTTGTAACTCCCACCCTAAGGGCTTCGACAACTCCCTCACCGCGCCGAATGTGCGGTAAATACCGTTTTCGTTATCAAACCGCGTTGGTAGCGGGTCGGCCCGGCCGCTTAGGCTCGTGAGTTGTGAATCATGTCGTGGTGGTTGGCGCCGGCCTGGCCGGCGTTCGGAGTGTCGAGGCGTTACGGGCCCGCGGGTTCGGCGGCACGATCACGTTGCTCGGTGAGGAGGCGCACCGGCCCTACGACCGCCCGCCGCTGTCGAAGAGCGTCCTGCTGGGCGAGACCGACTCCACGATCGTCGACTCCGACCTGGACGCCCTGGAGGTCGACTTCCGCGCGGGCGTGGCCGCCAAGGGGCTGCGCGAGGGCGTGGTGGAGACCACCGAAGGGGAGCTGGCCTACGACGGGCTGGTCATCGCCACCGGGGCGCGCCCGATCCGGCTGCGCGGCGACGGCGCCCAGCACGTGCTGCGCACCATCGACGACGCGCTCGAACTGCGCGCCCTGCTCACCGCCGGCACGAAGGTCGCCGTCATCGGCGCGGGCTGGATCGGCGCCGAGGTCGCCACCGCCGCCCGCAGGGCCGGCTGCGAGGTGACCGTCGTCGAGGCCGCCGCCGTCCCGCTGAGCGCCGCCCTGGGCGCCGTGGGCGCGCACACCGCCTCCTGGTACGGCCAGGCGGGTGTGGACCTGCGGCTGGGCACCGCGGTCGCCTCCGTGGACCAGGGCGGCCTGACCCTGGCCGACGGCTCCGCGGTCGAGGCCGGCGTGGTCGTCGCCGGCGTCGGGGTGCGGCCCGCGGTCGAGTGGCTGGCCGGCTCCGGCGTCGAGCTCGGCAACGGGGTCGTCACCGACGAGCACCTGCGCACCTCGCTGCCCGGCGTCGTCGCCGTGGGCGACTGCGCGGCCTGGTGGTCGCGCCGCTACGGCCGCCGCATGCGGGTCGAGCACTGGGACACCGCGCTGGGCGCCCCCGACGTGGCCGTGGCCGCGCTCCTGGGCGAGGAGGCGGTCTACGACCCGGTGCCCTATTTCTGGTCCGAGCAGTTCGGCCACATGGTGCAGTACGCCGGCCACCACGACGGCGAGCGGCTGGTCCTGCGCGGGGACCCGGCCACCGACGCCAGGTGGGGGGTCTGCTGGGTGTCGGAGGACGACAGGCTCACCGCGGTGCTCGCGGTCAACCGCCCCCGGGACCTGGTCCAGGGCCGCCGCCTCATCGAGCGCGGGCAGCGCCTCGACGTCGGCCGGCTGGCCGACCCTGCGGTAGCGTTGCGCGACTGTACTGCGGCGTAACCTCGCCGCCGGTGTTTGGCGAAAGGCCCGATGTGGTAGTGGTGGATTCGTGACGCTTTCTGTTGCGCAGATCGACCGGGAGACCGACGAGCTGGTGGGCGAGTGGCTCACCCTGACCGAGGTGGCCAGGCGGCTCAACCTCAGTGCCGGTCGTGCCAAGCAACTTCTCAAGGACCGCAAGCTCATCGGAGTGAGACGGGGAGGTGGCGAGCCCCAGGTCCCCGCCGCCTTCCTCGGCGCCGACGACGTCGTCAAGGGCCTGCCGGGCACGCTCACCGTGCTGCTCGACGCCGGATACAACGACGTCGAGTCGCTCCGCTGGCTGTTCACCCCGGACGAGACCCTGCCGGGTTCACCGGTGGACGCGATCGTCGCGGGCCGCCATACCGAGGTCAAGCGGCGTGCCCAGGCCCTCGGTTTCTGAGGCCCGCCTCTACCTGTGCACCGACGGGCGCCGCGATCGGGGGGATCTCGCCGATTTCCTCGACGCGGCCCTCGCGGGCGGGGTCGACATCGTGCAGCTCCGCGAGAAGGGCCTGGAAGCGCGCGAGGAGCTGGAGCTCCTTGAGGTCTTCCGCGCGGCCTGCGACCGCCACGGCAAGCTGCTGGCGGTCAACGACCGGGCGGACATCGCCTACGCGGCCCGTCCCGACGTGCTCCACCTCGGCCAGGACGACCTGCCGGTACCGGTCGTGCGCGACATGCTCGGCGACGACATCCTCATCGGGCGTTCCACTCACGCCGACGAGGAGGCGTCCGCCGCGGCGGTCGAGCCCGGCGTCGACTACTTCTGCTGCGGCCCGATCTGGCCCACGCCCACCAAGCCCGGGCGGCCGGCCCCGGGGCCCGGCCTGCTGCGGCACGCCGCGTCCCTGGACACCGACCGGCCCTGGTTCGGCATCGGCGGCATCGACCTCACCAACCTGGAGGAGGTCATGTCGTACGGCGTGCGCCGGGTCGTGGTCGTGCGGGCGATCACCGAGGCCGACGACCCGAAGGCGGCCGCCGAGGAGTTCCAGCGGCGGCTGACCGCCTCGGGCTGACCGTCCCGGGCGGCCGGGGTCAGGTGCGGCGCGCCGTCGCGGCCACGGCCAGATCGGCCAGGGCCGCGCGGGCCTCCGCGGTGATCGGGGCGTCGTCCAGCGACTCCAGGGCGTCTTCGAGGTAGCTCTTGATCATGTCCTCGCAGGCGACGAGCGCCCCGGTCTCCTCGATGATCTGGCGCAGCCGGTCGACCCCGGCCGAGTCCAGCGCCGGGTCGCCGAGGGTGGCGCGCACCGTCTCGGCCTGCGCCGCGGAGGCCGCGGCGAGCGTGCGGGCGATGAGCATCGTCCGCTTGCCCTCCCGCAGGTCGTCGCCGGCGGGTTTGCCGGTCTCGGCCGGGTCGCCGAAGACGCCGAGGATGTCGTCGCGGAGCTGGAAGGCGATGCCCACGCACCGGCCGTACTCCTCGCAGAGGCGGTCGATCCACGGGGCGCGCTCACGCGCGGCCAGCACCAGGCCGAGCCGGAGCGGCTGCTCCACCGAGTATTTGCCGCTCTTGAAGAGTGCGACCCGCAGCGCGCTGTCGAAGGTGTTCTCGCCGTGGGCCTGCTCCAGCAGGTCCAGATACTGGCCGCACATCAGCTCGGTGCGCATGTGGTCGTGGACCTGCTGGGCCGCCGCCAGCGAGGCGGGCGGCAGGCCGCTGCCGCGCCACATCTCGCCGGACCAGATGAGCATCAAGTTGCCCAGCAGGATGGCCGCGCCCTCGCCGAACTGCTCCGCCGAACCGTGCCAGCCGGCCTTCTCGTGCAGCGCCTGGAACCTGCGGTGCGCCGACGGCATGCCCCGGCGCAGGTCGCTGGCGTCCATCACGTCGTCGTGCACGAGGGCGCTGGCCTGCAGGAGCTCGAGCGACGCGGCGGCGGTGAAGAGCGCCGGGTCGTCGCCGCCGCCCGCGCCGCGCCAGCCCCAGTAGCAGAACGCCGGACGCAGCCGCTTGCCGCCCGCCAGGAACTCCTCGGCGGCGGAGATGAGAGGAGCCAGCTCGGGGGCGCTGACCTGAGGTCGCTGCCGCTCGACGAACTCTTTGAGAGAACGATCCACTTCAAAGCGGATGATGTCGAGCGCGGCGGCGGAAGTGGTCATGCACTGACATTATCTGGCCCGACCGACGGCTCCTATCTGTAGAGGTGGGTGTTTCGTCCCATGAGCATGATTGCGGGGGGTCAGCCGGCCGGGTGCCCAGTACCCTAGGGACATGGCTCTGGGTCGCCCGTCAATCCTTCCCGACCGCGTGCCCACCGTCCGCGAGCTCCTCGCCGCCGGTGGCCGGTCGTTCTCCTTCGAGTTCTTCCCGCCGAAGACCGACGAGGGCGAGCGGCAGCTCTGGCGCGCCATCCGGGAGCTGGAGGCACTGCGCCCCACGTTCGTGTCGGTCACCTACGGCGCCGGCGGCGGCACCCGCGACCGCACGGTCGAGATCGTCGAACGGCTCGCCCACGAGACCACGCTGACCCCGGTCGCCCACTTCACCGCCGTCAACCACTCCATCCGCGAGCTGCGCCACCTGGTGGGCCGCTTCGCCGGGGCGGGCGTGCGCAACATCCTCGCCGTGCGGGGCGACCCGCCCGGCGACCCGACGGGGGAGTGGGTGCGCCACCCCGAGGGCGTGCTCTACGCCGAGGAGCTGGTCCGGCTGATCCGCCAGGCCGGCGACTTCTGCGTCGGCGTGGCCGCCTTCCCCTACAAGCACCCCAGGTCGGGATCGGTGGAGACCGACACCGAGCACTTCGTGCGCAAGTGCCGGGCGGGCGCCGACTACGCGATCACCCAGATGTTCTTCCGGGCCGACGACTACCTGCGGCTGCGCGACCGGGTGGCGGCCCGGGGCTGCGACACCCCGATCATCCCCGGCATCATGCCCGTCACGCAGATGAGCACGATCGTCCGCTCCGAGCAGCTGTCCGGCGCGCCGTTCCCGGCCGAGGTGGCGGCGCGGTTCGAGGCCGTCGCCGACGACCCGGCCGCGGTGCGCCGGCTGGGCGTCGAGCACGCCGCCGAGCTCTGCCAGACGCTGCTCGACGAGGGCGTGCCCGGCATCCACTTCATCACCTTCAACCGCTCCAGTGCGACCCGCGAGGTCTTCCAGGCCCTCGACCTGGCGCCGGAGCGGAGCAGGCTGGCCGTCTAGCGCCGTGACCGGGGGCGGCGGGCGCCCCGGCGTGCCCATGGCGCGCGGCCGCCGTCAGGAGTCCTCGGCGGTCTGTTCCCTGAGCGGGAGCACGGCCCCGAGGATCGCGTAGCGCTCGTAGCCACCGGGGAAGACGAACTGGGTGAGCAGGTCCACGAAACCGGCGCTGCGGTAGAGGTGCCGGGCCGCGGTGGGCTGGTCGCGGGTGGACAGCACGGCGGTGCGCTCCGGCCGGCCGGCGCACATGCCGACGACGAGCGCCCGGCCGATGCCCTTGCCGTGATGGTCGGGGTGGACGTGGATCTCGGCGAGCTCCAGGGCGTCGCCGAGCCAGCCACGCGCGCTCCCCTCGCCGTTGCGCTCCGCCATGGCCCGGTGGACGACGTCGTGCCACCACTGCCCGGGGACCCCGTGGAAGCCGTAGGCCAGGCCCACCGGAGTCCCGTCGGAGCGCTCGGCGAACAGGCAGGCGAATCCCGGATGGAGGGCGTGGTTCCCCATGATCGTCCTGCGGCCGGGGAGCTGGTCGACCGGCGGGTTCATCGCCGCGGTGTAGATCTCCAGGACCGCGTCCAGCCGAGTGGTGAACTCATCGGGGCCGACCCGTCGCAGTCCGATCACGCCACGCACCCTAGCAGGGCAGACGTCGCCGAGGATGTCGAAAGGGGCGTAAGCGGTGTTTAGTATTTTTCATAAAATTACTAGAGCGCTTTTTGCCGGAGAACCGGCCGCGGGGCCCCGGGCGACGGTCATCGCTCCACCTCCACCGGGGTGCCGCCGGTGATGCGGACCAGCTCGGCGAAAGTGATGGGGAAGACCGTGTGCGGGTGGCCGGCGGCGGCCCAGACGGTCTCGTGCCGGTCGAGCCAGACGTCGACCAGGGTCCTGAGCGGTGCGGGGTGGCCGATCGGGGCGACGCCGCCGATGACCTGGCCGGTGGCGGCGCGCACGAAGTCCGGGGCGGCCCGCCGTACCTTCGCCGCGCCGACCGTCTCGGCGATCAGGTCGGTGTCCACCCGATGGGCGCCGCTGGTGAGCACCAGCAGCGGGTCCCCGTCGGCGTCGAAGACCAGGCTGTTGGCGATGGCGCCGACCTCGCAGCCGAGCTGCGCGGCGGCGGTCACGGCGGTCGGGGTGGCCTCGGCGAACACGACGATCTCGCCGGTGACGCCGTGCTCCTCCAGGACCGCGGCGACCTTCTCGATGTTGGGATGCAACTTTTCTGGCACGCGGCCACTCTAAACAGATTGACCATTGATTGCCGCTTCATCACCTCTGGCTGAGACAGGCGGTTCATACGCTATGGTCCCTTGGTTCGGGCATCGGTGATATGAGGGGATGATTTCACGTGGGGGTTGAACGGCAGCTCGGAGTGGCTGCGCTTATGACGGCGGGGGCCGTGCTCGTCGCCTCGCTCGGCTCGGTCGGCGTCGCGAACGCCCAGCCCGTGACCCCGGCGGCCCCGGCCGTCGTGGCGCAGGCCGGCGCGCAGGCCGCGGCGCCCGAGTTCGTCGCGCCCGGCAAGACGCTCAAGATCGGTGCCAAGGGCAACGAGGTCAAGGTGCTCCAGGGCCGGTTGAAGGAGCTCGGCTACGCGCCCGGCAAGATCGACGGCCGCTACGGCGGGGCCACCCAGGCCGCGGTCTGGGCCTTCCAGAAGGTCAACGGCATCTCGCCGACCAGCACCGTGGCGAGCAGGACCTGGAACGCCCTGGAGGCGCCCAAGGCGCCGAAGGTGCTGGTGCCCGGCGGCAAGCCGACCCGGGTCGAGATGAACCTCGCCAAGCAGGTCATGGTCCTCTACGTCAACGGGCAGGTGAAGCTGATCAGCCACACCTCCTCCGGCAGCGGGATCCCCTACTGCGAGACGGCGAACTGGAACGGCAAGGTCCAGCGCTTCTGCGGCGACGCCCGCACGCCGACGGGTGACTACAAGACGACCTGGCGCAGGAGCGGCTGGCACAAGTCCTACCTCGGTCAGCTCTACAACCCGATCTTCTTCAACGGCGGCATCGCCTTCCACGGCGCGCTGTCGGTGCCGCTGGCCCCGGCCTCGCACGGCTGCGTCCGGCTCCCGATGAACGTGGCGGGGATGCTCCCCAGCCTGCTGGGCAAGGACGTGCCGGTGCACGTGCGCGGCAAGTTCGTCCGATAGCCGCAGGTCGAAGCCCCGGGAGATCCTGATCTCCCGGGGCTTTGCCGTCTCCGCAGGGATCGAACCTTTGTTCGTCGCTTTACTTGACACTACGAGTGATCGAATTTATGTTCGATGTAATGACGTGAAACTCGCGGATCACGTCCAGGGTGGTCGATCGTGCCCACGCCGTCGTCGCGGACGGCCGGGCCAGGTCGGGACGGACGGGGAGAGGGGAAGCTCCTCGTCCGGCCGCCCGGGGAATTTGTCGGTGGGGTCTGCGAGTGTTGACACCACCGGTGAAAACGCCGGGAGCCGCTTGCGACCTAGGAGGCTGAAGCACATGACCCCTCGGCCCAGCGATCCCGGCGGGCCCCGGCTGTCGACCACAGCGCGGGCGCACCTGGCCGATGCCCGTGACTGCCTGGAAGAGGCGGCCGCCGCACGGACCCCCGCCACCCGTTACGTCGCCGCCCACCTGGCGGCCCTCCGGGCGGCCGCCGCCGTCCTCGCCGCCCGGCCGCGCCCCATGGACGGCCGCAGGCGCCGGCTGCGCAGCGCCTGGGAGCTGCTGCCCGAGGCCGAGCCCCGGCTCGCCGACTGGGCGCCCTACTTCGAGATCAGCGCGACCAAGCGGGCCGCCGCCGAGGCCGGGATGACCCGCATGGTCTCGGCGCGGGACGCCGAGGAGCTGATCTCCGAGGCGGAGCGGTTCGTCACCGCGGTGGAGAGCCTGCTCGGCGTGCCCACCCAGCCCACACTCCCCGGCCGCGTCCCCCTGGCCGGCTAGCGCCCCGGCCCGCCGTCCGGCCGGCGCTCCGGCCTGCCGGCGCACCCAAGGGAGGCGCACTGTCTGCGTTCCCGCCGGAGGCACACCCGCCTCCGGCCTGCCGCCCGGCGGTTCTCCTCGCCGTCCGGCGTGGGCCGATCAGGCCGCCGAGGAGGCCGAGGAGGTCGCCTGGCGGGCCGCGCGGTGGCGCAGCAGGAGCATGGCGGCGTCGTCGCCCAGCGGGCGGCCCACATGGCGCAGCAGGTCGGCGCGGAGGGCGTCCAGGGCGAGCTGCGGGTCGGCGCCGTTCAACAGGTGCGCCCTGGCCGGGAGCGGATAGAACTGGCCCGCTCCGTTGCGCGCCTCGATGACCCCGTCGGTGTAGAAGAGGACCTGGTCTCCCGGCTCGAACGGGATCTGGTGCGGCACCGGCTCGCCGGCCTTCAGCGGGCCCATGCCCAGGGGGAGCGCCTCGTCCGGGGGATCGGCGAACCAGTGCCCGCCGTCGGAGCCGAGCACCATGGGCGGCGGATGGCCGCAGTTGATCACAGTGATCGAGGCGCCGCCGGTGATCTCGGCGAGTATGGCGGTGACGAACTGCTCGCCGGACAGCTCCCGGGTCAGGGCGTTCTCCAGCCGGGCCACCAGGCCCTGGAGCTTCGCCTCGTCGTGGGCGGCCTCCCGGAAGGCGCCCAGCACCACCGCGGCGGTCTCCACGGCCTCCAGGCCCTTGCCCTGGACGTCTCCAACGATGATCCGCACCCCGTGCGGGGTGGTCACCACCTCGTACAGGTCACCGCCGATCCTGGCCTCGGCGGTGGCCGAGGTGTAGGAGACGGCCACGCCGATCCCCGGCCCGGCCCGGCGCGGCACCGGCCGCAGCAGCACCCGCTGGGCCGCCTCGGCCACCGAGCGGACGTCGGCTAGCTGCCGCTCGTGGCGGAGCCGTCCGGCGCTGGCCAGCACGCTGGCCATGGTGACGCCGAGGATGGCGCCCATGGTGATGTTGGTGCGGGAGGTCCAGAGGATGTCGTTGTAGAGGCCGAGCGCGACGCACAGCGCCAGGGCGATCACGCCGACCACCGTGGTCCGGGCCAGCCCGCAGGCCACGCTGGCGAAGGCCGGCCCCAGGGCCAGCAGGGGCAGGAGACCGGCCGTCGGACCGGAGCCGAAGTCGATCAGGGCCACCACGGCCATGACGATGAAGGGGAGCAGCTTCAGGGTGTCCTGGGTCCTGCTGCCTCCGACGGAGGTCAGCAGCCTCAGGAACGCGCGGGTCTTGGTCGACCCCAGTGACGCCATGATGGCGTCGAGGCGGCTTCTCGGGCGACGCTGAGAGTGATCGTGCCGACCCTCTCCCCCTGCCATGTCCACCACATCTCGTTAAATGCCATGTTTGCCTTTTCCTACCACAGGGATGGTCATCCGTGGCGCGATGCGGGCGATGTTCTAACGAGAGGGCGAGATTTCCCGGTGGGTGGGTGCGCCGGCCCCGGCGCACCCACAGCCGGACGGATCGTCAGAAGGACTCGACGGCGCGACGCGCCTCGGGGTCCAGGACGCCCCAGTTGATGAGCTCCTCGGTCAGCTCGGTGGGGGACTTGTCATAGATCACGGCAAGGGAGCGCAGGTCCTCCTGGCGGATGGACAGCACCTTGCCGTTGTAGTCGCCACGCTGGCTCTGGATCGTGGCCGCGTAGCGGGCGAGCGCGCCGGCCTTCTCCTTGGGGAGCTGGGCAAGACGCTCAAGGTCGATCACAAGCTTCGGCGTCGGGCCGAGCGGGCTGGGCGCGGCGCCACCCGGCAGCAACTCCGAGACCGGAACCCCGTAGAAGTCGGCCAGTTCGGCAAGCTTCTGCACCGTCACGGCGCGGTCCCCGCGCTCGTAGGAACCGACGACAACCGCCTTCCAGCGTCCACGGGACTTCTCTTCGACTCCGTGCAGGGACAGGCCCTGCTGGGTGCGGATGGCGCGGAGTCGTGCACCCAGCGACTTGGCGTACTCAGACGGCATCGTGTTGGCCCCCCGGCTCTGTTATGTACTGCTTTCACTTGATTGTGCTCCCTCGCAACATATGCCCCAACCACCGGATTGGTGCCTGGGGTAGGCACCTTCGGTGACCGGAGCGCCGGGGTTTACCCGATAACGCCGCGAGGTGTGGTTACGGACAGTGACGGTAAAGCTGTGGACGCCTAAGGTCAAGCTGATTGGAAAAAAGATGCTGAATCCGATCCGGTGTGCTCCTCCTCAAACGCCGTACTTGTCCGCTCCGGACAGTGAATCATCAGGGTTTCCCCTGCTTGTCACCGGATCCGGGCTTCTGGGGCGGGTTTCGGGGCAACATCATCACCGGGCACGGCGCTGCGCGTATGATCTTCGACGAGACGTCGCCGAGGAAGACCCGGCGCAACGGCCCCGTTTCGCTGGAGGCGCAGATCAGCATCGCCCCCTCGCAGTCGGTGCCGCCGAGCGCCGCGGCCACGTTCCGGCCCTCCAGCACCTCCACCTCCACCTGCACGCGCCGGTGCCCGCGCGCGGCCTCCTGGAGGTCGGCCGCGACCTTCTCCCGGAGCCGGTGGAGCATCTCCTCGGCCATCTTCGCCTGCCGCCCGCCGCTGACGACCAGAGTGATCAGGCGCAGCGGCAGGCCCATCTGCGTGGCGATCGTGACGGCCTGCCGCACCGCCTCGTCGGAGGCGGGATCGCGCCGGTAGGCCACGGTCAGCCGCCCGAGCTCGGGCGGGGGCTGCTCGCCGTACCCCTTGGGCGCCAGGGCCACGGGAACGGGGGAGGCGTGCAGGAGCTGGTCGGCGGTGCTGCCCAGGCGGATGCGGCCCCGGACGCCCCCGGGGGCCGAGCCGACGACCACCACGTCGGCCCTGATCCTGCCGGCGAGCTGCACCAGGCCGCGCCCGCTGCCCCGGTTGCCGTGCAGGACGTAGTCGATCGGCACGTCGCGCACCTCCGACAGCAGCCGCCGCGCCTGGGCGAGGGTCAGCTCGGCCTCCTCCAGCACGTACGCCCGCCATTCGGCGTCGATCTTGCCGGGGCCCGGGGTGGTCCAGGCGGGGGCGTGCACGTAGGCCACCGTCAGGCGGGCCCCGGTCTGCCTGGCCAGCGCCAGGGCCAGCATCAGCCCGTCCTTGCCGCGCGACTCGGGGACGAACCCGGAGAGGACATGCTCGATCTTCATCGGAGGCTCCGGTTGAGACGGGAGTGGCGGTAGCCGTACAGGAAGTAGGCCAGGAGGCCGACCAGCATCCAGAGCGCGAAGGCCAGCCAGGTGATCCCCGCCAGCCCGAGCATCACGATGACGCAGAAGATCACGCCGAGGATCGGGGTGATCGGGAAGAGCGGCGTCTTGAAGCTGCGGGGCAGGTCGGGACGGGTACGGCGGAGCACGAGCACGCCGACGTTGACGATGGCGAAGGCGAACAGGGTGCCGATGCTGGTGGCCTCGGCGAGCTGGCCCAGCGGGATGAACCCGGCGAGCACGGAGACGAACAGGGCCACGATGAGCGTGTTGGCCACCGGGACCTGGCGGCGCGGGTCCACCTTCTCGAAGATCCTCGGGATCAGGCCGTCGCGTGCCATCGCGAACAGGATGCGGGTCTGGCCGTACAGCACGGTGAGGACCACGCTGGCGATGGCGATGACCGCGCCGAAGGAGATGACGAGGCCCGGCCAGGTGGCGCCGGTGGCCCGGTCGGCGATCAGCGCCAGGCTGGCCTCGGTGCTCTCGGGGTCGAACTGCTGCCACGGCATGGCGCCGACGGCGGCCAGCGCCACCGCCACGTAGACGAGCGTGACGATGCCGAGCGAGAGCATGATCGCCAGGGGGAGGTCGCGCTTGGGGTTCTTCGCCTCCTCGCCGGCGGTCGAGGCCGCGTCGAAGCCGATGTAGGAGAAGAAGACCTGCGAGGCGGCGGCGGTGATGCCGGCGATGCCCAGCGGGGCGAAGGGCGTCAGGTTGCCCGTGCTGAAGGCGGTGAAGGCCACGACGCAGAAGAACACGAGCACCGCGATCTTGATCAACACGAAGATCGCGTTGGCGGTGGCGCTCTCGGAGGCGCCGCGCAGCAGCAGCCAGGTGGCGAGCAGGACGATCACGATGGCGGTGAGGTTGAACACGCCGCCCTGCTGGCCGGGGGAGTGGGTGATGGAGTCCGGCAGCTGCCAGCCGAACAGGTCCCGGAAGAAGTGGTTGAGGTATTCGCCCCAGCCGACCGCCACCGCCGCGACCGAGACGGCGTACTCCAGCATCAGGCACCAGCCGCACACCCACGCCACCAGCTCGCCCAGGGTGGCGTAGGCGTAGGAGTAGGACGAGCCCGAGACGGGGATCGTGCCGGCCAGCTCGGCGTAGGACAGGGCGGAGAACAGGGCGGTGATCGCCGCCAGTACGAAGGCGGCCACCACCGCGGGGCCCGCCTTGGGCACGGCCTGGCCGAGGATGACGAAGATGCCGGTGCCGAGCGTGGCGCCGACGCTGAAGAGGGTGAGCTGCCACAGGGTCATGGTCCGGCGCAGCTCGCCGCCCTCGCCGTGACCGCCCTCGGCGACGATCTCGTCGGCGGGTTTGGTGCGGAACAGCCGGTGCGCCACGGAAGCCATGTCTCGTTCTCCTTCGACTGGGCCTGTGTGGTGATGATCCGTCGTTGCGGGGGGACCGACCAGCCCCCGGCCGCCCTGCCGCGGGCCGGGCGCCCGATCAGAGTGTGCTGGCCAGCGGCCAGGTGGCGTTGGGGGTGACGATCGTGCCCGCCTTCCCCTCCAGGATCTGCTCGGCCTCGTCCAGTCTGCCGATCGCGGCCATGTCGCCGGTGGTCTCCACGAAGCGGCAGGCGGCCTCCACCTTCGGCCCCATCGAGCCGGCCGGGAACTCCTCGGCGCGTAGCTGGTAGGGGGTGGTGTGGGCGATCTCCTCCTGCCGCGGGGTGCCGAAGTGCCTGGCCACCCGCGGCACGTCGGTCAGCATCATGAAGACGTCCGCCTCCAGCGCCTCGGCGAGCACCGATCCGGTGAGGTCCTTGTCGATGACCGCCTCGACGCCCTGGAGCTGGCCCTTGTCGTTGCGGATGACCGGGACGCCGCCGCCGCCCGCGCAGATCGTCAGGATGTTGTCGCGGATCAGGCGGCGGATCAGCCGGGTCTCCACGACCCGCTGCGGGGCGGGGGAGGGGACGACCCTGCGCCAGTGGCGCCCGTCCTGCTTGACCGTCCAGCCGTACTCGCGGGCCAGCTTCTCGGCCTCGTCCTGGTCGTAGACCTCGCCGACGAACTTGGTCGGGTCCTCGAAGGCGGGGTCCACCGCGGAGACGAGCGTCTGGGTGACCAGCGCCGCGACCTGCCGGCCGGGCAGCGCGTTCTGCAGTGCCTGGAGCATCCAGTAGCCGATCATGCCCTGGGTCTCGGCGACGATCGTGTCGAGGGGGTAGGGCCTGGTCAGGTTGGGGTCCTGGGTGCTCTCCAGCGCCAGCACGCCCACCTGCGGGCCGTTCCCGTGCGTGATGATCAGCTCGTGCCGCTCGGCCAGCTTGGCCAGCGACGTGACCGACAGGCGCAGGTTCTCCTGCTGGGCGTCGGCGTCGGGTCTCTCACCGCGCCGCAGCAGCGCGTTGCCTCCGAGGGCCACCAGGACGCGCATCGGTCAATCTCCCAAGGTGGCCACCATGATGGCCTTGATGGTGTGGAGCCGGTTCTCGGCCTGGTCGAAGACGATCGAGCGCGGTGACTCGAAGACCTCCTCGGTGACCTCCAGCGCCTCCTGGCCGGTCTTCTCGAACAGGTCCTCGCCGACCTTGGTCTCCCGGTTGTGGAAGGCCGGCAGGCAGTGCATGAACCTCACCCCCGGGTTCCCGGTGGCCTTCACCGTCTCCGCGTTGACCTGGTACGGCATGAGCAGCTTGACGCGCTCGTCCCACACTTCCTTGGGCTCGCCCATGGACACCCACACGTCGGTGTAGAGGAAGTCCACGTCCTTGACGCCCTTGGCCACGTCGTCGGTGACGGTGACCGTGGCGCCGGTCCGCGCGGCGAGGTCCCTGGCCGGTTTGACGACGCTCTCCTCATCCGGCCAGAGCTCCCTGGGCGCCACCGTCCGCACGTCCATGCCGAGCATCGCGCCGGTGACCAGCAGCGAGTGGCCCATGTTGTTGCGGGCGTCGCCGAGGTAGGCGTAGGAGACGTCGTGCAGGGGCTTGTCGCTGTGCTCCTGCATGGTGAGCATGTCGGCGAGCATCTGCGTGGGGTGCCATTCGTCGGTGAGGCCGTTCCAGACGGGCACGCCCGAGTAGGCCGCGAGCTCCTCGACGTACGCCTGCCTGCTCCCGCGGTACTCGATGCCGTCGAACATCCGGCCCAGGACCCGCGCGGTGTCCTTCACCGACTCCTTGTGGCCCATCTGGGAGCCGCTCGGGTCGAGGTAGGTGACGTGGGCGCCCTGGTCGTGGGCGCCGACCTCGAAGGCGCACCGGGTGCGGGTGGAGGTCTTCTCGAAGATCAGCGCGATGTTCTTGCCGGTGAGCCTCGGGTTCTCGGTCCTGGCATACTTGGCGGACTTGAGGTCGGCCGACAGCCTGATCAGGAACCTGAACTCGTCGGGTGTGAAGTCGAGCTCCTTCAGGAAGCTGCGGTTGCGCAGGTTGAGTGCCATCGGTGTCCCCCGTAGTGTCCCCCGTGACGATGAAGCGGGTCAGATTCCGTCGCGTTCGAGCGGGCAGCTCATGCAGCGCGGGCCGCCCCGGCCCCGGCCGAGCTCGCTGCCCGCGGTGGTGATCACTTCGATGCCGTTGTCGCGCAGGTAGTTGTTGGTGGTGGTGTTGCGCTCGTAGGCGACGACGACGCCGGGTTCGACGGCCAGGACGTTGCAGCCGTCGTCCCACTGCTCCCGCTCGGCGGCGTAGACGTCCTGGGTGGGGGTGAGGACCTTGATGTCGTCCAGGCCGAGGGCGCGGGCGATGGCCTTGTGCATGTCCTCGGCGGGGTGATCGGTGATCTTGAGTTCCTTCTCGGTGTCGCCGGGCTCGACGGTGTAGGAGGGCAGCATGCCCAGGCCGGCGTATTTGGTGAACACGCCGACGTCCACGTTCGTCATCACGGTGTCCAGGTGCATGAACGCCCGGGCCTTCGGCATGTTCAGCGCGACGATCTTCTTGGCCGACCCCCGGGCGAACAGGCTCCGCGCGAGCATCTCCACCGCCTGGGGCTGGGTGCGCTCGCTCATCCCGACGAGCACCGCGTCGCGGCCGATGACGAGCACGTCGCCGCCCTCGATGGTGGCCGGCGCCGCCGCCAGGCCGGGCATCCAGACGTTGTAGCCGTCCGGTCCGGGCCTGTCGTAGCCGGAGGCGAACATCGGGTGGTAGCGGTAGACGGCCTCGTAGTTCACGGTCTCGTGCTGGCGGGCCTTCTTCTTCATGGCGTTGACGGAGACGCCGTCGTAGATCCAGCACGAGGTGTCGCGGGTGAACATGTGGTTGGGCAGCGGCGGCAGGATGAAGTCGTCGTACTCCAGGGTGTGGAAGGCCAGCCCCTTGGGGTCGGTGCCCCGCTCCAGCAGCTCGCGTTTGGTGATGCCCCCGGTGAGGTACAGCTGGAGCGTCGCGGCGTCCATCGCGTCGAGGGCGTTGCGGAGGGCGTCGACGGCCATCGGCCCGAAGTAGCGCTCGTCGACGACGCTGTCCAGGATGTGCTTGCGGGCGTCGGGGATGTCGATCGTCTCGCGCAGCAGGTCGGCCAGCATGTGGACGGTGACGCCGCGCTCGCGCAGCACCTGCTGGAACTGCTCGTGCTCCTCCAGCGCGCGTTGCACCCACAGCACGTCGTCGAAGAGGAAGTCGTCCTTGTTGGTGGGGGTGAGGCGCTTGAGCGCCAGTTCGGGCTTGTGCAGCAGGACCTGGTGGAGCCTGCCCACCTCGGAGCCGACATGAAAGGTCATCTCTCGTCTCCTTCGCCGTCCGTCGTTGTCAGCGGGGCTGTCCGGACGGCGCCGTCCGGGTCCCGCTCCTGGGGCCGTATTCGCCGCGTTTCGCCTTGGTCCAGATGTAGATCGGGATGCCCACGAGCAGCATCAGGAAGCCGGTGAAGACCGCTTCCATGCCGGCGCCGTACGTCATCCAGAAGGCGAACAGGATGGCCACGGAGGTGATGGCCAGGTCGCGGCCCAGGCGCGCTCCGCTGGTCTTCCTGGCCCCGGTGACCAGCCAGAACAGCTGGGCGCACGCGGAGAAGAAGTAGGGGATGACCGTGGTGAAGGTCGCGATCAGCAGGATCTTGTTGAAGCCCTCGGTGGTGCCGAAGTAGTTGTAGACCGCCACCAGCGAGGTCAGCGCGGTGCCCAGGACGATGCCCACCCACGGGGCGCCGCGGCGGTTCTCCCGGGCGAACGCCCGCGGGAACAGGCCGTCCCTGGCCGCGGCCATCGGCATCTCGGCCACGAGCATGGTCCAGCCGTTGATCGCGCCGATGCCGGAGATCACCGCGCAGGCCGCCATGATGCCGCCCCCGACGCTGCCGCCGAACATGTTGTTGATCGCGTCGGCGAACGGGGCGGGGGAGTCGACCAGCGCGTCGTGCGGGACGGTGCCGAAGATGGCGACGGTGCTGAGCATGTACATCGCGGCGCAGATCAGCACGCCGTAGACGCTGGCCCTGCCGATGTTGCGGGCCGGGTCCTTGATCTTCTCGGCCACGATGGTGACGCTCTCGACGCCGGAGTAGATGAACAGCGCGAGCGCGCCCGCGGTGGACAGGGCGCCGATCCAGTTGCCGGTGGTGGCGTTGAGCGGGCCGAAGTTGGCGCCCCGGACGAAGAACAGGCCGACCACGGAGACGAAGATCAGGGGGATGAATTTCAGCACCGTGGTGATCAGGGTGAACGCGCCGATGTTCCGCACGCCGCTCAGGTTGATCAGCGCCGGGATCCACAGGGCGACCAGCGCCAGCGCGATCTGGGCGGCGGGGGAGTCCCAGTGCAGGAAGTAGTTGGCGTAGTTGACCCAGACGACGGCGATCGCGGCGTTGCCGATCCAGGCGGTCAGCCAGAACGACCAGGCGTTCCAGAAGCCCGGGAACTCGCCGAAGGCGTCCTTGGCGTAGGCGTACGGCCCGCCTCCCGCGGGCACCCGCGCGCCGAGCCTGCCGAACACGACGGCGAGCGCGACGGCGCCGATCGACACCAGGGCCATCGACAGGATGCTGACGGTGCCGTAGGCGGCCAGGGAGGCGGGCAGCAGGAACACCCCCGTGCCCACGATGTTGCCGACGACGAGTGAGGTCGCCGCGGGGAGACCGAGTCTGCCGTGTTCGGCCGCTATCGCCTCGGCCGCCTCGTCACGGAGCACTCCCTCCTCGGCGGTGATCCGTCCTCGCGGACGCTCGCCAGAAGATTCCCCCATTTCGCGCCCCCCGGCACATATCCTCCGTATCGTCACATTTAGTGGCAATACCCAATGAGGTCCCCAGGGGTGGAGGGGATGAAACGCGTGCTACCAGGGCGGACGGCGCCCCGCCCCGGCGGGCCCGGACACGTTCCGTGAGGGCAGATCCGCTCCGGGGACGGCCCCCGGAGCGGCGCGCGCCCGCCTCAGCCGCGGGTCAGCGCGGTGGGGGCGGGACCCGGGTCGGCGCCGGTGCCCGAGATCGGGGGGAGCACCACGGCCATGATCGCCATGAGCGCGGCCAGCAGGACGACGGGGAGCAGGACGCCGGAGAACGGGCGGCGGCGGGCCGGCAGGGCCTCCGCGGTGATCAGGCCGGTGGCGAAGGACGACAGGGACTCCGCCAGGTCCGGATCCTCCGCGTAGAGCCGGTCGGCGATTCCGTCGAGGGTGCGCTTCTCGCGAGTGGACAGGCCCATGTTCTCGATCCCCCGGTGGCTGACGATGACGCGAAGGATTTTAATGGCATTTTGTCCGGTTTTGCCAAGCCGGTGAGGTAGATCTTCACCCCCGTGCCCTGGCCCTGGCCCTCCGGCCGCGCCCCGGCTACTCCTCGCCGCCCGGCCGCGACAGCGCCTCCGCGCCGCTCACGATCTCGGTGAGCTCGGTGGTGATCTCGGCCTGGCGCGCGGAGTTGGCCCGGCGGGTGAGCGCGCCGATCAGCTCGTGGGCGTTCTCGGTGGCCGACATCATCGCCTGCCGGCGGGCGGCGTGCTCGGCGGCGCTGGACTCCAGCAGCATGCTCCAGATCCGGCCCCGGACGTACTGCCTCAGCAGCGGGTCGAGCACGGCCCCCGCGGCCGGCTCGAACTCGTACGGCGGCAGGGGCCTGGGGGCCGAGCCCTCGGCGCCGCCGCCGATCTCCATCTCCTCCAGCTCCAGGGGCAGGATCCGGCGCACCCGGGTCCGCTGGGTCAGCATGGAGACGAACTCGGTGAACACGACGTGCACCTCGCCCACCCCGCCGTCCCGGGTGGGCCTGTCGAAGGCCTCCACCAGCGTCTGGCCGATCTCGGCGGCGACGTCGTAGGAGGGGTGGTCCGACAGCCCGACCCAGTCCCGCTCGCTGCGCCGGTGCCGGAAGCGGTAGAAGTCCACCGCCTTGCGGCCCGCGAGGTAGAACACCGGCTCCTTGCCCTGCCCGCTCAGGAGCGCCGCCAGCGCGTCCCCCTGGCGCAGCACGTTGTTGTTGAAGCCGCCGCAGAAACCCCGGTCGCTGCTCATCAGCAGCACCGCCACGCGCGAGGTGTCGGGCCTGCGGTTGAGCAGCGCGTGGTCCAGATGGATGTCGTGGCTGACGAGGATGGAGGCCGCCCTGGTGATCTCCATGGCGTACGGCCTGGCGGAGTCGAGGCGCTGGCGGGCCTTGGGGATCCGGGAGGAGGCGATGAGCTCCTGGGCCCGAGTGATCTTGGCCGTCGACGTGATGGAGCGGATGCGTGCGCGGATCGCGCGGAGCTCGGCGCCCATGCTGCCTCCCCGGGGTCTGCTGCCGGCCGGGATGCCGTCACGATGGGCCCTCCCCCCGGCGGTCCGCGGCACGGCCGGCGGGGCGAGAGTTTGCCAATTAATGATGCGTGTGTACCTCTGGAGGTCTTATGTAGGCTTATGTCAACGTTTGCCCCCGTTAGGGGATCAAGGGGGCGATTCCGAGTCATCGCCGCACGGCTGCTAACGTGAGGTCGCTGACTTCCTTTAAGACCCGTCCCGTGAGGCGGGAAAGGTGGTGTTTCTTTTGGCTGACGCCATTTCGCATGCCCACGGCAGCGCACGCGCGGTCCTCGAAGGACCCGACATCAACCGCGCGCTGATCCGCATCTCCCACGAGATCCTCGAGCGCACCAAGGGTGCCGAGGACATCGTCCTGCTCGGGATCCCCACGCGGGGTGTCCACCTGGCCCGGCGCCTGGCCGCCTGCATCAAGCAGTTCGAGGGCCGCTCGGTGCCCGTCGGATCCCTCGACGTGACGATGTACCGCGACGACCTGCGCCTGCGCCCGGCCCGCGCGCTGGGCCGCACCGAGCTGCCGGCCGACGGCATAGACGGCAGGATCGTCGTCCTCGTCGACGACGTCCTCTACTCCGGCCGCACCGTCCGCTCCGCGCTCGACGCGCTCAACGACCTGGGCCGCCCGCAGGCCGTCCAGCTCGCCGCCCTGGTGGACCGGGGCCACCGGGAGCTGCCCATCCGCGCCGACTACGTGGGCAAGAACCTCCCGACCTCCAAGTCCGAGATCGTCAAGGTCTACCTGGAGGAGAACGACGGCCGCGACGCGGTCCTGCTGCTGAAGGAGGACGACAAGTGAAGCGGCACCTGATCTCGGCGGCCGACCTGAGCCGTGACGACGCCCTGCTCATCCTCGACACCGCCGACGAGCTGGCGAAGATCTCCGAGCGGTCCATCAAGAAGCTGCCGACCCTGCGCGGCCGTACCGTGGTCAACCTCTTCTTCGAGGACTCCACCCGGACCAGGATCTCCTTCGAGGCCGCGGCCAAGCGCCTGTCGGCCGACGTCATCAACTTCTCCGCCAAGGGCTCCAGCGTCTCCAAGGGCGAGTCGCTCAAGGACACCGCGCTCACCCTGGAGGCGATGGGCGCCGACGCCGTCGTCATCCGGCACGGCGCCTCCGGCGCACCGCACCGCCTGGCCGGCTGGGTGCGCGGCAGCGTCGTCAACGCCGGCGACGGCACCCACGAGCACCCCACCCAGGCCCTGCTCGACGCCTTCACCATGCGCCGCCGCCTGGGCCCGCTGGAGGGCAGGAAGGTCACCATCGTCGGCGACGTGCTGCACAGCCGGGTGGCCCGCTCCAACGTGCTGCTGCTGAACACGCTCGGCGCCGAGGTGACCCTGGTCGCCCCGCCCACCCTGCTCCCGGTGACCGTGGACTCCTGGCCGTGCGAGGTCTCCTACGACCTCGACGCCGTGCTGCCCAAGTCGGACGTGGTGATGATGCTGCGCGTGCAGCGCGAGCGGATGAACGCCGCCTTCTTCCCCACCGAGCGCGAATACAGCCGCCGCTACGGCCTCGACCGCGACCGCGTCGCCAAGATGCACGACGACGCCATCGTGATGCACCCCGGCCCGATGAACCGGGGAATGGAGATCGCGGCCGAGGTGGCCGACTCTCCGCGCTCGACGATCGTCGAGCAGGTCGCCAACGGCGTGACCACTCGCATGGCCGTCCTTTACCTGCTGCTTGGCGGCGCCGACCTCGGGGGAGAGATCCAGTGACCACCATCGTCATCAAGGGCGCGAAGATCCTCGGCGGCGAGCCGGCCGACATCCTGATCCGCGACGGCGTCGTGGCGGAGGTCGGCCAGGGGCTGAGCGGCGACGAGACGGTCGACGCCCGGGGCCTCATCGCCCTGCCCGGCCTGGTCGACCTCCACACCCACCTGCGCGAGCCCGGCCGCGAGGACGCCGAGACCGTCGAGACCGGCACCCGGGCCGCCGCCCTGGGCGGCTACACCGCGGTGCACGCCATGGCCAACACCGACCCGGTCGCCGATACCGCCGGCGTCGTCGAGCAGGTCTGGCGCCTGGGCCAGGAGGCCGGCCACTGCGACGTGCGGCCGGTCGGCGCCGTCACCGTCGGTCTGCAGGGCGAGCGGCTGGCCGAGCTCGGCGCGATGGCCGACTCCGCCGCGCGGGTCCGCGTCTTCTCCGACGACGGCAAGTGCGTCTCCGACGCGGTGCTCATGCGCCGCGCGCTGGAGTACGTCAAGGCCTTCGACGGCGTGGTCGCCCAGCACGCCCAGGAGCCGCGCCTGACCAAGGACGCGCAGATGAACGAGGGCGCGGTCTCCGGCAGGCTCGGCCTGACCGGCTGGCCCGCGGTCGCCGAGGAGGCGATCATCGCCCGCGACTGCCTCCTCGCCGCGCACGTCGGCTCCCGCCTGCACGTCTGCCACCTGTCCACCGCGGGCTCCGTGGAGATCGTCCGCTGGGCCAAGTCGAAGGGCTGGAACGTCACCGCCGAGGTGACCCCGCACCACCTGCTCCTGACCGACGACTTCGTCGAGGACTCCCCGGTGGGCTCCTACAACCCGATCTACAAGGTCAACCCGCCGCTGCGCACCCGCGCGGACGTGCAGGCGCTGCGCGAGGCCCTGGCCGACGGCACGATCGACTGCGTCGCCACCGACCACGCCCCGCACCCGGTCGAGGACAAGGAGACCGAGTGGGCCGCCGCGGCCATGGGCATGATCGGCCTGGAGACGGCGCTGTCGGTGGTCCAGGAGGCGATGGTGGAGACCGGGCTGCTCGACTGGGCCGGCGTCGCCGAGCGCATGTCCCACGCCCCGGCCAGGATCGGCCGGCTCCAGGGCCACGGGCAGCCGATCGAGGCCGGCGCCCCGGCCAACATCACCCTCTACGACCCCGCCGTCCGCGCCGAGGTCGACCCGGCCGGCTACGCCTCCAAGAGCCGCAACACGCCGTACGAGGGCAGGACCCTCCCCGGCCGCGTCGTGGCCACCTTCCTGCGCGGCAGGCCGACCGTCCTGGACGGGAAGCTCGCGTGAGGACCCCCGCCCGCCGGGCGTGCCCGGCGGGCGTCCCACATCGTGGAGGCGCACTCCTCAAAGCGCCGGACATTTCATACTTTCTTTTGCGGAGCAATGACCGAGATGATCGGGGTGTTTGAGTGACCGCAGTGCTAGTTCTGGAAGACGGCCGTGTCTTCCACGGGGTCCCCTACGGCGCCGAGGGCGAGACCTTCGGCGAGATGGTCTTCAACACCGGGATGACCGGCTACCAGGAGACGCTCACCGACCCCTCCTACCACCGCCAGATCGTCGCGATGACCGCGCCGCACATCGGCAACACCGGGGTCAACGACGAGGACCCCGAGTCCTCGCGGGTCTGGGTCTCCGGCTACGTGGTCCGCGAGCCCGCGCGCGTCTCCTCCAACTGGCGCGCCAACCGTTCCCTCGACGACTACCTCAAGGAGCAGGGCGTCGTCGGCATCGCCATCGCCGGCACCCGCGCCCTCACCCGCCATCTGCGCGAGCGTGGCGCGATGCGCGCCGGGGTCTTCTCCGGCGCGTCCCTCGCCCCGGTGGAGGAGCTGCTGGAGCGCGTCCGGCGCAGCCCCGAGATGGAGGGCGCCGACCTGGCCGGCGAGGTCTCCACCGCGCAGCCGTACATCGTGCCGGCGGTCGGCGCCAAGCGCTTCACCGTGGCGGCCGTCGACCTCGGCATCAAGGCGATGACCCCGCACCGGATGGCCGAGCGCGGCTGCGAGGTGCACGTCCTGCCGGCCGACAGCACCGCCGCCGACATCCTCGCCCTGAACCCGGACGGGGTCTTCTTCTCCAACGGCCCCGGCGACCCCGCCACCGCCGACGGACCGGTCGAGGCGCTGCGCGGCGTCCTCGAGGCCGGCACGCCGTTCTTCGGCATCTGCTTCGGCAACCAGCTCTTCGGCCGGGCCCTGGGCCTGGGCACCTACAAGCTGCGCTACGGCCACCGCGGGGTCAACCAGCCGGTCCAGGACCGGCGTACCGGCAAGGTGGAGATCTCCGCGCACAACCACGGCTTCGCCGTGCAGGCCCCTCTGGAGGGGCGCTTCGAGACGCCGTACGGCCCGGCGGAGGTCAGCCACGTCAACCTCAACGACGACTGCGTCGAGGGACTGCGGCTGCTCGACCGCCCCGCCTTCAGCGTCCAGTACCACCCCGAGGCCGCGGCCGGCCCGCACGACTCCGCCGGCCTGTTCGACCAGTTCTGCGCGCTGATGGAAGCGGCGAGGGGACGGGCGGGCACGGTGGCCGGAGCGGGCGACGGGCCGGGCGTGACCACGGCGGGAGCCGCCACAGGACGGGCCGCGGGCCGGGAGCCGGGCGCCGAAACGGAGGGGAACAAGGATGCCTAAGCGCACGGACATCCAGTCGGTCATGGTGATCGGCTCCGGGCCGATCGTGATCGGGCAGGCCTGCGAGTTCGACTACTCGGGGACCCAGGCCTGCCGCGTGCTGCGCGCCGAGGGCTTCCGCGTGATCCTCGTCAACAGCAACCCGGCGACGATCATGACGGACCCCGAGTTCGCCGACGCCACCTACGTCGAGCCGATCACCCCGGACATCGTCGAGAAGATCATCGCCAAGGAGCGGCCCGACGCGCTGCTGCCCACCCTCGGCGGCCAGACCGCGCTGAACACCGCGATCGCCCTGCACGAGGCCGGCGTCCTGGCCAAATACGACGTCGAGCTGATCGGCGCCGACGTGGACGCCATCCAGGCGGGCGAGAACCGCGAGCTGTTCAAGGGCATCGTGGCCAAGGTCGCCGCCGAGCGCGGCCTCAACGCCGACTCGGCCCGCTCGTTCGTCTGCCACACCCTGGACGAGTGCCTGGCCGCCGCCGGCGAGCTGGGCTACCCCCTGGTGGTGCGCCCCTCCTTCACCATGGGCGGCGTCGGTTCCGGCTTCGCCCACGACGAGGAGGGCCTGCGGCGCATCGCCGGAGCCGGCCTCGACGCCTCGCCGACCACCGAGGTGCTCCTGGAGGAGTCCATCCTCGGCTGGAAGGAGTACGAGCTGGAGGTCATGCGCGACAAGGCCGACAACGTCGTCATCGTCTGCTCCATCGAGAACATCGACCCGATGGGCGTGCACACCGGCGACAGCGTCACCGTGGCCCCCGCCCTGACCCTCACCGACCGCGAATACCAGAACATGCGCGACGTCGCCATCGCGGTCATCCGCGAGGTCGGCGTCGACACCGGCGGCTGCAACATCCAGTTCGCCGTCGACCCGCGCACCGGCCGCATGGTCGTCATCGAGATGAACCCGCGCGTCTCCCGCTCCAGCGCCCTGGCCTCCAAGGCCACCGGCTTCCCGATCGCCAAGATCGCCGCCAAGCTGGCCATCGGCTACACCCTGGACGAGATCCCCAACGACATCACCAAGGAGACCCCGGCGTCGTTCGAGCCCTCGCTCGACTACATCGTGGTCAAGGTGCCGCGCTTCGCCTTCGAGAAGTTCGCCGGGGCCGACCAGACCCTGACGACCCACATGAAGTCGGTCGGCGAGGCCATGGCCATCGGCCGATCCTTCCCCGAGGCCCTGCAGAAGGCGCTGCGCTCGCTGGAGAAGAAGGGCGCGGTCTTCACCTGGGCGGGCGAGCCGGGCGGCAAGGACGACCTCCTCGCGGCCTGCCGCACGCCGCACGACGGCCGCCTGTTCACCATGCAGCAGGCCATCCGCGCCGGGGCCACGTCCGCGGAGCTGTTCGAGGCCACCGCGGTGGACCCGTGGTTCCTGGACCAGCTGTTCGCCATCGACGAGGTCGCCGCCGAGCTGCGCCGGGCGCCCCAGCTCACCGCCGAGGTGCTGACCCAGGCCAAGCGGTACGGCTTCAGCGACGTGCAGATCGCCGAGCTGCGCGACATGACCGAGCCCCGGGTCCGGGACCTGCGCCACGCGCTGGGCGTCCGGCCGGTCTACAACACCGTCGACACCTGCGCCGCCGAGTTCGCCGCCCGCACGCCCTACCTCTACTCCACCTACGACGAGGAGACCGAGGTCCCCCACGGCGAGCGCCCCAAGGTCCTCATCCTCGGCTCGGGGCCGAACCGGATCGGCCAGGGCATCGAGTTCGACTACGCGTGCGTGCACGCCTCCTTCGAGCTGTCGGCGGCCGGATACGAGACCGTCATGGTCAACTGCAACCCGGAGACGGTCTCCACCGACTACGACACCTCCGACCGGCTCTACTTCGAGCCGCTCACCCTGGAGGACGTCCTGGAGGTCGTCCACGCCGAGCAGCAGACCGGCCCGGTCGCCGGCGTCATCGTCCAGCTCGGCGGCCAGACCCCGCTCGGCCTGGCCCAGGCGCTCAAGGACGCCGGCGTCCCGATCGTCGGCACCTCGCCGGAGTCGATCCACCTGGCCGAGGAGCGCGGCGCCTTCGGCCGCGTCCTGGCCGAGGCCGGCCTGCCCGCGCCCAAGCACGGCACCGCGGTGACCGTGGAGGAGGCCCTGGCGATCGCCGAGGAGATCGGCTACCCGGTCCTGGTCCGGCCCTCCTACGTCCTCGGCGGCGCCGGCATGGCCATCGTCTACGACGACGAGACGCTGAGCACCTACATGTCCAAGGCCGGCGCGGCCAGCGACCACCCGGTGCTGGTGGACAAGTTCCTCGACGAGGCCGTCGAGATCGACGTGGACGCGCTGTTCGACGGCGAGGAGCTCTACCTCGGCGGCGTGATGGAGCACATCGAGGAGGCCGGCATCCACTCCGGCGACTCGGCGTGCTCGCTGCCCCCGATGACGCTCGGCAGCCACGACATCAAGCGCATCCGCACCGCCACCGAGGCCATCGCCCGCGGCGTGGGCGTGCGCGGCCTGCTCAACGTGCAGTACGCCATGTCGGCCAACATCCTCTACGTGCTGGAGGCCAACCCGCGCGCCAGCCGTACGGTGCCGTTCGTCTCCAAGGCCACGGCGGTGCCGTTGGCCAAGGCGGCGGCGCGGGTGATGATGGGCGCCACGGTGGCCGAGCTGCGCGCCGAGGGCATGCTCCCGGCCGAGGGCGACGGCGGCACCATGCCGCTGGACGCGCCCATCGCGGTCAAGGAGGCGGTGCTGCCGTTCAACCGCTTCCGCGGCGTCGACACCGTGCTGGGCCCGGAGATGCGCTCCACCGGCGAGGTCATGGGCATCGACGAGTTCTTCGGCACGGCCTACGCCAAGTCGCAGGCCGCCGCCTACGGCTCGCTGCCGACCGGGGGACGGGCGTTCGTCTCGGTGGCCAACCGGGACAAACGCGCGATGATCTTCCCGGTCAAGGCGCTCGCCGACCTCGGGTTCGAGATTCTCGCCACCGAGGGGACCGCCGAGGTGCTGCGCCGCAACGGCGTCCATGCCAAGATCGTGCGCAAGCAGAGTGAAGGAACGGGCCCGGGAGGCGAGCCGACCATCGGCCGGCGCATCCTGGATGGTGAGGTGGATCTCATCGTGAACACGCCCTTCGGCAGCCCCGGCCAGTCCGGGCCGCGGCTGGACGGCTACGAGATCCGCACCGCGGCCGTGTTGCGGGGAATCCCCTGCATCACGACCGTCCAGGGGCTCGCCGCGGCGGTCCAGGGCATCCAGGCCGTCGTCCGCGACGACATCGGCGTACGGTCGCTCCAGGAGCACGCGGAGCGGCTGCGGGGACAGGCGAGTGCGGTGGGCGGCGAGGAATGAGCCGCCCGCGGAGCGGATGAGGGGCCGGGCGTGACCACAGGCACGGCGGTTACGGGACGGGCGAGTGTGGCGGACGGCGGACAATGAGCCGTCCGCGGAGCGAGTGAGGAGCCGGGCACGACCACAGGCACGGCGGTTGCGGGGCTGAGGCCCCGGCGGAGGTGAGGGAGACGCCTGTTACTCCGGTACAGGTGACGGGCACGGTGCTGACGACGCGCCGGGTCGACGCCTACCATGCGCTGACCGTGGTCGCGCCCGGCATCGCCGAGCGGTTCCGGCCCGGCCACTTCGTCGCGGTGGCCGTCGGCGGGGCGCAGACGTCGATGCTGACGCGCCGTGCCTTCTCCATCCACGACGTCAAGCCCGACTACAGCGGCACGGTGGAGTTCGTCTTCACCGTGCGCGGCCCCGGCACGGCGTGGCTGGCCGAGCGCCGCGCCCGTGACACGCTGGACCTGGTCGGGCCGCTCGGCCGGCCCTTCCCGCTGCCGCGCGACCCGGTGACCTGCGTCCTGGTCGGCGGCGAGTACGGCTCGGCGACGCTGTTCGCCGTGGCCGACGTGCTCCAGCAGCGCGGCTGCCGCGTCGACTTCGTGCTGGGCGCGGCCTCGGCCGACCGGGTCTTCGGCGCGCTGCGCGCCCGCAGGATGGGGGAGACGACCACGCTGACCACCGAGGACGGCTCCCTGGGCCTGCGCGGCCGGGTGACCGACGTGCTGCCCGGCGTGATCGCCGACGTCCGGGCCGACGTGGTCTACGCCTGCGGCCCCATGTCGATGCTGCGCGGCGTCACCGCCGTGGCGGTCGAGTTCGACATCCCGGTCCAGGTGGCCGTGGAGGAGCGGATGGCGTGCGGGGTGGGCGTCTGCATGACGTGCGTGCTGCCGGTCATCGGCGACGACGGCGTGACCCGGATGGTGCGCTCGTGCGTGGAGGGGCCGGTCTTCCGGGGCGAGCGCGTCCGGTTCGACGACGTGGGAACGATCCCGTTCGACGCGCTCGGAGCGCCCGGTGGGGGATCGCGGAATGCCGGTTGACATGCGGACCTACCTGGGGCACGTGGAGCTGGTCAACCCGATCACCACGGCCGCGGGATGCGCGGCGTCGGGCTCCGAGCTGGCCCAGTTCTTCGATCTGGGCCGGATCGGCGCGCTGACCACGCGGTCGATCACGATGGCCCCCAGAGCGGGCCGTCCGACCCCCAGGATGGCCGAGACGCCCTCGGGCATGCTCAACGCCATCGGCCTGCAGGGGCCGGGCGTAGACGCCTTCCTGGAGCGTGAGCTGCCCTGGCTGGCCCAGCGGAACGTCAGGACCGTGGTCTCCATCGGCGGCGGCACCGTGGCCGAATACACCGCGCTGGCCCGCCGGCTCACCGACGCCCCCGGGGTGAGCGCCGTGGAGGTCAACCTGTCCTGCCCCAACATCGAGGACCGGGGGCGGGTCTTCGCCCGCGACGGGGCCGCCTCGGCCGAGGTGATCGCCTCGGTGCGCTCGGTGATGCGCTACGACGTGCCCGTGGTGGCCAAGCTCTCCCCGGACGTGGTGGACGTCGTGAGCGTCGCCCGCGCCTGCGTGGACGGCGGCGCCGACGCGCTCTCGATGATCAACAACCCGCTCGGCATGAGCATCGACACCGAGGCCATGCGCCCGTCGCTGGCGGCGGTCACCGGCGGCCTGTCGGGACCGGCCATCCGGCCGCTGGCCGTACGCTGCGTGTGGCAGGTCCACGCCGCGCTGCCCAGCGTGCCCATCATCGGCATGGGCGGCGTGCTGACCGGCAGGGACGCCTTCGAGCTCATCCTCGCCGGGGCCTGCGTCGTCGCCGTCGGCACGGCGCTGTTCCACGACCCCTACGCCTGCCTGCGCATCCTGCGGGAGCTGGAGGAGCTCCTGGCGGCGCGGGGCTTCCACCGGCTGGCCGACGCGGTCGGGCTGGCCCATCGCCCGCCGGGGGCGTCCACCCGGCACCGGATAGATCTAGAGGAGAGTTCCCTGTGACGCCCGCACCCATCGCCGTCGCCCTGGACGCACCCGACCTGGAGACCGCGGCCCACTGGGCGAGCCTGGTGACGCCACACGTCAGCACGGTCAAGGTCGGACTCGAACTCTACCTCCGCTACGGCCCCGAGGTGATCGCCTCGGTGCGCGGCGCGAGCGGCGTGCAGATCTTCCTCGACCTGAAGCTCCACGACATCCCGAACACCGTCGCGGGCGCGGCCAGGGCGGTGGCGCGGCTCAAGCCCGCGATCCTGACCGTCCACGCGGCCGGTGGCCCCGCGATGATCGAGGCGGCGGTGGAGGCCCTGCCCAGCACCCAGATCGCGGCCGTGACGGTGCTCACGTCGCTCTCCGAGGCCGATCTGGAGCGGATCGGTCTGAGGGGTCCCTCCGACGACGCCGTGCGCCGTATGGCGGTCATGGCCGTCGGCGCGGGCGCCCAGGCCCTCGTCTGCTCGCCGCGTGAGGTCGCCACGGTGCGGGCAGAGGTCGGGCCGGACATCACCCTGATCACTCCCGGCGTCCGCCCCGTCGGCGCCGAGAGTCAGGATCAGGCAAGGGTAGCGACTCCCGAGCGGGCACTCGCCGACGGGGCCGATCTTCTGGTGATCGGCCGCCCGATCACCGGCTCGGCCGACCCGGGGGCGGCCGCCGCGGGGATCGCCGCGGCGCTGCGGCGCACCCTCGCCGCCAGCGGGCGCGCGGTGTGATCCACGTCGCTTGAAAACACGGCGGTGAGCGCAGTTTCGTCGACGCTCGGCTACTTTTCGGCTACACAAGGTGACGAAGTAGATTTTTCAAGGGAAGAAACTGGTCTTGACGTTGCTTGGAGCGTCATGACCAGCTAGTTTCCCATCCCGTCCGAGTACATCGACAGGAAATTCGAGGTGACCCGGCGTGGCTCTTCCTCCCCTTACCCCTGAGCAGCGCGCCGCAGCCCTAGAGAAGGCTGCCAAGGCCCGCCGAGAGCGTGCCGAGGTTAAGAACCGCCTGAAGCATGGCGCGATCTCTCTGGCTGAGGTGCTCAAAGACGGGCAGGCTGACGACGTCATCGGCAAGATGAAGGTCTCGGCTCTTCTGGAGTCGCTCCCCGGCGTGGGCAAGGTCCGCGCCAAGCAGCTGATGGAGCGGCTGGGCATCGCAGAGTCCCGCCGCGTGCGGGGTCTGGGCGCCAACCAGCGCGCTTCGCTCGAGCGTGAGTTCGGCGGTGCCGAGAGCTAGTCTCGGTTCAGTAAGAACACGCTCACCCGCATCCGCGGGAAAGGCATCACGGGGGGTTTGGAGTGACCGGAACGTCGTGGCCCGACGAGAGTCGGACCCCGGAGGCAACCGCTGAGAGCGGGTCCGGTGGCTTCACCTCCCCGGTCGCAGGTCCGGCGACGGCGCGAGCCTTCGCCGGACCGACCGGCAATCGCCTGACGGTCCTCTCGGGGCCGTCAGGCGTCGGCAAGTCCACGGTCGTCGCCGAGCTCCGGCGGGCACACCCCGAGGTGTGGCTGTCGGTCTCGGTGACCACCAGGAAGCCGCGGCCCGGGGAGACCCACGGAGTCGAATACTTCTTCGCCGACGACGACGAGTTCGACCGGCTGGCCGCCTCCGGCGAGCTGCTGGAGTGGGCCGAGTTCGCCGGCAACAGATACGGCACGCCGCGCGGTCCGGTGCTCGACAAGCTCGCCGCCGGAGTGCCCACCCTGCTGGAGATCGACCTCCAGGGCGCCCGCCAGGTCCGGGCCAGCATGCCCGAGGCGGTGCTGGTCTTCCTGGCCCCGCCGACCTGGGAGGAGCTGGAGAAGCGCCTGCGCGGCAGGGGCACCGAGCCCGAGGACGTCATCGCCCGCCGGCTGGCGGCGGGCCGGATCGAGATGGCGGCCGAGCAGGAGTTCGACCTGACTCTTGTGAACACGTCCGTCCAGGATGTATGTCATCGGCTGATAGCCTTACTGGCTGATGCTCCCGAGGCTTCGAGCCCCGGTCGTTCACCTAGCTAGGGGAAATCACAACGTGGCAACGAACGCCGCCTACTCCGAAGGCATCACCAACCCGTCGATCGACGCGCTGCTGGACATCGTCGACAGCAAGTACAGCCTCGTGATCTTCGGCTCGAAGCGCGCGCGCCAGATCAACGCCTACTACTCCCAGCTCGGCGAGGGCCTGCTGGAATACGTCGGCCCGCTCGTGGAGACCCACGCGCAGGAGAAGCCGCTGTCCATCGCGCTGCGCGAGGTCAGCGAGGGCCTGCTCACCTCCGAGCCGATCGAGGGCTAGTCCCACCGATGCGGACGCCTGGCGAGGGTGCGACGGCCGACCGGCCCGTACGGCGGGCGGAGCCGGGTGAGGGAGAGGGCCACCGTCCCGGGCCCGCCGATCCGGACGACCCGGCCCCCGGCCACCCGCCCGGAGCGGACGTCCCGGGCCGCAGGCCCTCCGTCGTCCTCGGTGTGAGCGCGGGCATCGCCGCCTACAAGGCGTGCGAGCTGCTCCGCCTCCTGACCGAGTCCGGTCACGACGTCCGGGTGGTCCCGACCAAGGAGGCGCTGCGCTTCGTCGGCGAGCCGACCTGGGCGGCCCTGTCCGGCAACCCGGTGGCGGCCGACGTCTGGGACTCCGTGCACGAGGTGCCCCACGTCCGGATCGGGCAGAACGCCGATCTGGTGGTGGTCGCCCCGGCCACCGCCGACGTGCTCGCCAAGGCCGCCCACGGGCTGGCCGGCGACCTGCTCACCAACACCCTGCTCACCGCGCGCTGCCCGGTGGTCTTCGCCCCGGCCATGCACACCGAGATGTGGGAGCACCCGGCGACCCGGGCCAACGTGGCCACGCTCCGCGAGCGCGGCGCGATCGTCATCGACCCCGCCGTGGGCCGCCTGACCGGCGCCGACACCGGCCGCGGCCGGCTGCCCGACCCCAAGGAGATCTTCGAGGTCTGCCGCCGGGTCCTGGCCGGGCGCCCCGCCGACCTGGCCGGCCGCCGTCTGGTGATCTCCGCCGGCGGCACCCGCGAGGCGCTCGACCCGGTCCGCTTCATCGGAAACCGCTCCTCGGGCCTGCAGGGCTACGCGCTGGCCCGCACGGCCGTCGCCCGCGGCGCCGAGGTCACCCTGGTCGCCGCGAACGTCGCCCTGCCCGATCCGGCCGGGGCCACGGTGGTCCGGGTGGAGTCGGCCGCCGAGCTGCGCGCCGCCGTGCTGGGGGCGATGGAGGACGCCGACGCCGTGGTCATGGCCGCCGCCGTCGCCGACTTCCGGCCCGCGGCGCAGAGCGGCTCGAAGATCAAGAAAACCTCGGCCGACCCCGACCCCATCTATCTGGTGAAAAATCCCGACATCCTCGCGGAGCTGGGCGCGCGCCGCCGCGAGGGGCTCAAACCATACCCGTCGGTGATCGTGGGGTTCGCGGCCGAGACCGACGACGTCCTGGCCAACGGGCGGGCCAAGCTGGCCCGCAAGGGCTGTGACCTGCTCGTCGTCAATCAGGTCGGCGACAACCTCGCCTTCGGCACGCCGGACAACGCGGCGGTGGTCCTGGCCGCCGACGGCGAGCCGGTGGAGATCCCGCGCGGCCCCAAGGAGGACCTCGCCGACGTGGTGTGGGATCTCGTCGCCCAGAGGCTTGCCTGATCCGCTTGCCGGAGATTCTCTGGCGGCGGATACTGCGTCCGGAGTGACCTGCGACGTTGCAGCATGAAGGGAATTGACCATGCCGGTCCCCGCCGCTGTCAGGGCCCGCTGCCGCGCCCTGCTCCCCCCTGGGGAGGACATGCGTTACATCCTGCCCGCGCTGTCGGTGGGCTCGCCGGGGATGGCGACCTTCCTGATCGTGGTCACCGACCGGTCGATCTCCGTGCTGTCCACCAAGTTCTTCGACCAGGACGCGCCGACCTCGGTCTACGCCACCCACGCGCGCCGGACGAGGCTGGGCCCGGTGGAGTTCTCCGCGGGCGCGGCCATCGAGCTCGGCGACATGGTGTTCGAGATCGACGAGGAGTACGCGGCGGTGGTGTGCGCCGCCGACGCCGAGGTCTTCGCGCCCGAGACGCTGCCGCCCGATCCGCTGCCCGACCTGTGACTCCGCGGCGCGCCCGGGCGCGCCGCGCCCGGACACGGCCCTGCCGGCCCGCGTCCGGGCGGTGGAGGACGGATCGGCCCGGCGCGCGGAAAGAGAGCAAGATGGGATTTCACGTGGCCGCACCGGGTACGGCTAGACTTCGGCTCAGCGCTACTGGTGTCGTATAGACGCCAGAGCCCCCAGACGCCAGCAGCCGCTGCATGAGGAGCCACTGACTTGTCCCGTCGCCTGTTCACCTCCGAGTCGGTCACCGAAGGCCACCCGGACAAGATCGCCGACCAGATCAGTGACGCGATTCTCGACGCCATGCTCAAGGGTGACCCCAAGAGCCGCGTCGCGGTCGAGACGCTGATCACCACCGGTCAGGTCCACGTCGCCGGAGAGGTGACGACGGAGACCTACGTCGACATCCCCGGTCTCATCCGGGAGAAGATCCTCGAGATCGGTTACGACGCCTCTCACAAGGGCTTCGACGGCGCCTCCTGTGGCGTGTCGGTGTCCATCGGCGCGCAGTCGCCCGACATCGCCCAGGGCGTCGACGACGCCTACGAGGCCCGCGAGGGCGAGGACGCCGACGAGCTCGACCGCCAGGGCGCGGGCGACCAGGGCCTGATGTTCGGCTACGCCTGCCGGGAGACCCCCGAGCTGATGCCGCTGCCGATCCAGCTCGCGCACCGCCTGTCCGAGCGCCTGTCCCAGGTCCGCAAGGACGGCACCGTGCCCTACCTGCGCCCCGACGGCAAGACCCAGGTCACCATCGAATACGACGGCGACCGCCCGGTCCGCCTCGACACCGTGGTGGTCTCCACCCAGCACGCGGCCGAGATCGACCTCAAGGAGATGCTCGCGCCCGACATCAAGGAGCACGTGGTCGACCCGGTGCTCGCCGGCCTGGAGATCGAGACCGAGGGCTACCGCCTGCTGGTCAACCCGACCGGCCGCTTCGAGATCGGCGGCCCCATGGGCGACGCCGGACTGACCGGCCGCAAGATCATCGTCGACACCTACGGCGGCATGGCCCGCCACGGTGGCGGCGCCTTCTCCGGCAAGGACCCGTCCAAGGTCGACCGCTCGGCCGCCTACGCGATGCGCTGGGTCGCCAAGAACATCGTGGCCGCCGGTCTGGCCGACCGCGCCGAGGTCCAGGTCGCCTACGCCATCGGCAAGGCGCACCCGGTCGGCGTGTTCGTCGAGACCTTCGGCACCGAGAAGGTCGAGGCCGAGAAGATCCAGCAGGCCGTGCTGGAGGTCTTCGACCTGCGCCCGGCCGCGATCATCCGCGACCTCGACCTGCTGCGCCCGATCTACTCGGCGACCTCCGCCTACGGTCACTTCGGCCGCGCCGAATTCTCCTGGGAGGCCACCGACCGCGCCGACGCCCTGCGCGTCGCCGCCGGTCTCTGACCCCTCCGCCGCAGCCCCCCGTGAGCCGTCTCACGGGGGGCTGCGGCGTCTCCCGCCGGCCCCGGGGGAGGCTATGCCCCGGATGGTGAGGCGTAGCCCCCGCCTCCACCCGCCCTCCGTCTCGACGGTATCCCGCCGCCCGGCCGCAGCCGTACGGCACGGCCGTGCCCTGAGCTGACCACCACCCGCGGGCGTGGGACGTCGGACCCTGTGTAGCTTCTCTCTTTTAGAGATCTTGGGGGAGAGACGTGAGCAGGCGGTCGGGGACAGGCGGGCTACCGGCGGAGGTCACCAGTTTCGTGGGGCGCAAGGAGGAGGTCCGCCAGGTCAGGCGCCTGCTCCAGGTGTCCAGGCTGGTCACCGTCACCGGGGGCGCGGGCATCGGCAAGTCCAGGGTGGCCGTCAGGGCCGCGTCCGGGGTGCGCCGGGCCTTCGCCGACGGCGTCCGGCTCGTGGAGCTGGCCGGGGTGAGCGATCCCGGCCATCTGGAGGAGGCCGTGGCCCAGGCGCTGGAGCCGGCGGACCCCGCCGGCCGCCCGGACGCCGAGGCCCTGGCCGAGCATCTCCGCGACCGGCGGACCCTGCTGATCCTGGACACCTGCGAGCACCTCGTGGACGCCTGCGCCCGGCTGGCGCAGACCCTGCTGGAGAGCAGTCCCGGACTGCGGATCCTGGCCACCAGCAGGCAGTCGCTCGGCGTGCCCGGCGAACACCTCGTGGCGCTCGCGCCGATGCCCCTGCCCGGCCCGCGCGAGGCGGAGTCGGTGGCCGCGCTGTCGCGCTGCGACTCGGTCGCGCTCTTCCTGGAGCGCGTCACCGCCGTGGACCCGGACTACGCGCTCACCGCCGGGAACGCCCGGCAGATCGCCGAGGTCTGCGCCAGGCTGGACGGCATACCGCTGGCCATCGAGCTGGTCGCCGTCCGGATGCGCACGCTCCCCCTCGACCGGATCCTCGGCCTGCTCGACGACAGGCTCTGGCTGCTGTCGGGCCTCACGGCGGGCAGGCGGCACCCGACCGTCGGCGCCACCGTCGAGTGGAGCCACGAGCTGTGCACCGATGACGAACGGCTGCTCTGGTCGCGGCTGCCGGTCTTCGTCTCCACCTTCGACGCCGCCGCGGCCGAGAGCGTCTGCGCCGACGAGGCGCTGCCCGCCGAGCGGGTCCTGCCCGCGCTGCTCGGCCTGGTGGACAAGTCCATCGTGATCCCGGTCAGGCGGGGCGAGGGCACGGTCTACCGGCTGCTGGACATCATCCGGGAGTACGGCGCGGCGAAGCTGCTGGAGAGCGGGGACCGGGAGCGGCTGCGCCGCCGTCACCTGCGCCACTACCACGAGCTGGCGGTGCGGGGCAGGACGATCGGCCCGGACGCCGACCAGGTGGAGCTGTGGGGCCGGATCCGGCGCGACTGGCCCAACATCCGCGCGGCCCTCGACCTGTGCGCCGAGGACCCGGCCGAGCACGAGACCGGCCTGAGCATGGCGGTCGCGCTGTGGTATCTCTGGGTCGCCTGCGGGATGCTCCGGGAGGGCCACCACCATCTGGAACGGCTGCTCGCCCTCGCGCGCCCCGGGACCGAGCCGTGGTCGATGGCGACGCTCACCCTGGCCTACATCGCCATCGCCCGGGGCCACCTGGGCCAGGCGCGGCTGCTGCTGGAGCGGTGCGGGAGCCGTTCCGCGCCCGGCGACGACCTGGTCGGGCTCCTGCTGCTCAAGCTGAGCGGGACGCTGGCCGTCATCGAGGGCGACCTGAGCGGCGGGGAGGCCATGCTGGGCGCCGTGGTGGACCGGCTCGGCCCCGGCGGGCGGCTCCCCGAGGTGCTCCTGCCGGCGATGGTGGAGCTGGGCCTGAGCCTGATCTGGCGCGGCCGTACGGCGGCCTCCAGGGAGGTCTTCCTGCGCTGCCGAAAGCTGTGCGAGGAGCGGGGGAACGCGTGGGCGCGCGCCTACGCCGACTACGGGCTGGGGCTGGTCGCCAGGGCCGAGGGCGACGCGGACCGGGCGGCCGCGCACGCGCGTGACTCGCTGCGGGTCAAGCGGCACTTCTCCGACGCCATGGCGGTCGTGTTCTGCCTGGAGCTGCTGGCCGGTGCCGCGGCGGACCAGGGCGACCTGGCCAGGGCGGGGCGGCTGCTCGGCGCGGCCCAGGCCGGCTGGCGGGACAAGGGCCTGCTGCGGCAGGGCTATCCGATGATGGCCGAGGAGAGAGCCCGCTGCGCCGAGCTGGTCAGGCGGGGCCTGTCCCGCCGGGACTCCGACCAGGCGGCCCGGGAGGGGGCGGCCCTCGGCCTGGAGGGGGCGATCGCCTACGCGCTCGGCGAGGAGGCGGCCGGGGGACCGGCCGCCGGCCACGACTCCGGCTGGGCCCCGCTCACCCGGCGGGAGCGGGAGGTCGCCGAGCTGGTCGCCGAGGGGCTGACCAACCGGCAGATCGCCCACCGGCTGATGGTCCTCCAGCGGACCGTCGACTCGCACGTCGAGCACATCCTGGCCAAGCTCGGCTTCTCGGCGCGCGCCCAGGTCGCGGCCTGGGCGACCCGGCGGCGCCGGGAGGGGCCCGCCGCTCAGGGGAGCCTGTGACTACCGCCTGGTAACATTTCGGCGGACACGGGGGGCGGAAAATGGCGAGGCGTCCGGGGAATCTGCCCGTTGACCTGTCCAGCTTCGTGGGACGGGCCGAGGAACTGGCCGAGGGCCTGCGCCATCTCGCCGGCGCCAGGCTGCTGACCGTCACCGGCCCCGCCGGGGTGGGCAAGACCCGTACGGCCCTGCGCCTGGCCGGCACGCTGCGCCGTGGCTTCGCCGGCGGGGTCTGGCGGGCCGAGCTGTCCGGCGCCGACGATGCGGCGGCCGTCGTCGCCGGGACGCTGGCACCCGGCGGCCCCCTCCCGGTGCCGGAGCTCGCCGCCGCGCTGGGGGACCGGCGGCTGCTCGTCGTGCTCGACACCTGCGAGCACCTCCTCGGCCAGGCCGCCGAACTGGCGGAGACCCTGCTCGGCCAGGCGCGCAAGACCGTGGTGGTGGCCACCAGCCGGCAACCGCTGGGCCTGGCGGGGGAGCGGGTGCTGCGGCTGGCGCCGCTGCCGCTGCCGCAGGCCGTGCGGCTGTTCGAGGACCGGGCCGTGGCCGCCGACCCCGGGTTCGCCCTGACCCCGGCCGTCTCGCCGGTGGTCGCCGAGATCTGCGCCCGGCTGGACGGGCTGCCGCTGGCGATCGAGCTAGCCGCCGCCCGGATGCGGTCCCTGTCGGCCCGCGACCTGCTGGAGCGGCTGCGGCACCGCCTCACGCTGCTGACCGGGGTCAGCAGGACCGCGCTGCCGCGCCACCGCGACCTGCGGGCCTGCGTGCAGTGGAGCCACCGGCTCTGCGACGACGAGCAGCGCAGGCTCTGGGCGCTGCTGGCGGCGCTGCCCGGCCCCTTCGACCTGGCCGCCGCCGAGCGGGCCTGCGGCGCCGAGTTCGGGACGGACCGGGTCGCGCCGGTCCTGGCCGGACTGGTGGAGCGGTCGGTGGTGCTCCGCGAGCCGGGAGGCCGCCACAGGATGCTGGAGGCCTACCGGGAGGTCGGGCTGGGCCCGTCCGGGGGACGGTGGCGGCCGGCCGTACAGGAGCCGCTGCGGGGCGCGGGACGTGCCCCGTGCGCCCACCAGGCGGGCCGGGTCGCGCGGGCGGTCACCGGCACGCTGAGCGCCCGGGAGCTCCAGGTGGCAGAGTTGATCACCGAAGGGCTGTCGAACCCCATGATCGCCGCACGGCTGGACATCGCCAAGCGCACCGTGGACGCGCACGTCCGCAACATCCTCGCCAAGGGCGGCCTCGCCTCGCGCACCCAGGTGGCCGCGTGGGTGGCCGAGAACGACTGTCAGGCGCAGATATAGGCACATCGCCCGATGCGGGATGCCGGTGCCGGGGCCCATGATGGGGGCGGCCAGTGGGACACCGCGCGCTCCGGCGTTCCGCAGCGGTCAGCCGGTGCTGAGGGAGGGGTCCCCTTCCGGCTGACATGACACCGGGGCGTTCCCCGTGTCGGGCGTGACCCACTGGCCGATCGCCTCCGCCGCCCCGGGACCTGGCAGGACGAGGCCGCTCCCGGGATCTGGTAGGACAAGTGGGTGACCCACGCCAGCCCCTCACCAGACGACGGCGCCCTGCTGCCGCTCGACGCCGTCCGTGAGCGGCCCGCGCCGGTCCCGGCCGCGCCGGCCCGGGGGGTGCCGGAGCCGGCCGCCCTGCTGCCGGTCGCCCGGGTGGCCGTGGACACGCCCCTGCCGCACCTGGACCGGCCGTTCGACTACCTCGTCCCGGCCACGATGGACGCCGACGCGGTGCCGGGCTCGCGGGTCCGGGTCCGCTTCGCCGGCAAGCTCGTCGACGGCTTCCTGCTGGAGCGGGCGGACGCCAGCGAGCACCAGGGCAAGCTGGCCCGGCTGGAGAAGGTCGTCTCGCCCGAGCCGGTGCTGACCCCCGAGATCGCCGTGCTGGCCCGCGCCGTGGCCGACCGTTACGCCGGCACCCTGGCCGACGTCCTGCGCCTGGCCGTGCCGCCCCGCCACGCCAAGGTGGAGGCCGAGGCCGTCCCCCCGCCCGAGGAGACGGCGCAGCAGGCGCCGGGCGGCTCCGGGCCGGGCCCCTGGGCGGACTACCCGGACGGGGAGCCGTTCCTGGAGGCCCTCGCCGGGGGGCGCTCGCCGCGGGCGGTGTGGACCGCGCTGCCCGGGACGGAAGAGGGCGGGCCGGGGTGGGCCGCGGCGGTCGCGGTGGCCGTCCGGGAGACGCTCCGCGGCGGCAGGGGCGCGCTCGTGGTGGTCCCCGACGGCAAGGACGTGGCGCTGGCCGACGCGGCGCTGAGCGCCGCCCTGGGGCCGGGGGCGCATGTGGCGCTCACCGCGGACCTGGGACCGGCCGAGCGCTACCGCCGGTGGCTGCGGGTCGCGCGGGGGCAGGTGCGCGCCGCCGTCGGCACCCGGGGGGCGGCGTTCGCGCCGGTGCGGGACCTCGGGCTGGCGGTGGTCTGGGACGACGGGGACGACCTGCACTCCGAGCGGCTGGCGCCGTACCCGCACACCCGGGAGATCCTCGCGCTACGGGCCCACCAGAGCCGGGCGGGCCTGCTCATCGGCGGATACGCCCGTACGGCCGAGGCCACCCAGCTCGTCGCCGCGGGCTGGGCCGGCACCATCGCCGCCGCCCGCGAGACGGTCAGGGCCAGGGCCCCGAGGGTCCGGCCGGCCGGCGAGGACTCCGAGCTGGCCAGGGACGAGGCGGCGCGGGCGGCCCGGCTGCCCAGCCTCGCCTGGCGGGCGCTGCGGACCGGGCTGGACAGCGGCCCGGTGCTGGTGCAGGTCCCCCGGCGGGGCTACCTGCCCGCGCTGGCCTGCCAGAACTGCCGGGCCCCGGCCCGCTGCGGGCACTGCAGCGGGCCGCTGGCGCTGCGCGGCGGTCACGCCGCCCCCTACTGCCGCTGGTGCGGCCGGATCGCGGGGCAGTGGCGCTGCCCGGCCTGCGGAGGCGGCCGGGTGCGGGCGCAGGTGGTCGGCGCCCGCCGCACGGCCGAGGAGCTGGGGCGGGCCTTCCCCTCGGTGCAGGTCAGGACCTCGGGCAAGGACGGCGTCCTCGCCACGGTGGGCGCCGCCCGTGCCCTGGTGGTGGCCACCCCGGGGGCCGAGCCGGTGGCCGAGGGCGGTTACGCGGCCGCCGTGCTGCTGGACGGGTGGGCGCTGCTCGGCCGGCCGGACCTGCGGGCCGCCGAGGAGACGCTGCGCCGGTGGATGAACGCCGCGGCGCTGCTGCGGCCCCGGGCCGAGCTGGTCGTGCTGGCCGACTCCTCGGTGCCCGCCGTGCAGGCGCTGCTGCGCTGGGATCCCATCACCCATGCCGGACGGGAGCTGGCCGACAGGACAGAACTAGGTTTCCCCCCGGCGGTAAGGATGGCCACGCTGAGCGGCTCCCCCTCGGCGGTCAGGGAGATGCTCGGCGAGGTGGCGCTGCCGGACGGGGCTCAGGTTCTCGGACCCGTCCCGCTCGAGTCGCCCAGGGGCGACCAGGTGCGGGAACGCGCCATGGTCCGGGTCCCCAGAGGGGCGGGGGCGGCGCTGGCCGCCGCGGTGAAGGGGGCCGCCGGGGTGCGTTCCGCGCGCAAGGCTCCCGAGGTGGTCAGAGTATGCATTGACCCTCTCGATGTGATTTGAGGTGTTTCCCCGATTCGCGGTGCTGACAGTAAGCCGTTAATTTTCCCCTGTGTCGATCGAATGGGTGAATCGGGCCGTAGACGATCTACGTGCGTGGGGGCGCGCGCGCGGCCTGGACGTTGACGTGGACGAGGTGCGGCTGCTCTGCGACTACGCGAGCGATTATTTGAACGTGAACGAGCTGGGTGATTTCACCCCGGTCACATTCGAGGAACTGCTGCTCGACATCTACCCGCGCAAGGTCATCGCCCCGCCGGAAAGCGCCCCCGAGACCGTCGCCGCCGCCCGCACCCTGGTCGACTTCCTGCTGGCGACCGAGGAGATCGGCGGCAAGATGGCCGTCCGCATGCGGGTCGTCCTGGACCGGATCGAGCCCGAGATGCCGATCGCGCTCGCCGACACCTCCAAGTTCGGCATGGCCAAGAGCCTGTTCAGCGCGATGGGCGCCGACTCCCTGGAGCAGGGCGACGTCTCGGTGTCGGCGGTGGAGGAGCCCGCCGACACCGAGTCATGCGACTGCCCCGGCTGCTCCCCCCTGCCCCCGGTCCGGACCGCGCCCCGCGAGACGCTCGCCGGCAGCGCCTCCCGGGTGCCCCTGGTGACCGACGTCCGGCGGCTGGTCCAGTGGATGCTGGCCGGCGGCCGCACGCCGACCGTCAAGGGGCGGCTGCGGGTCCGCGACGCCGCCGAGGCGACCGCCCAGCTCGCGGTGGCCGACCCCGGCTTCCTGTGGGAGCTGGCGGTGCACACCGGCCTCGTCGAGGTCGAGGGCACCGCGATCTTCGACGGTGAGGACCCCGACCCGCTCGACACGTGGGCCGCGGTGGTGGAGTTCCTGGTGGAGAAGGAGACCGGCGGGGCCGTGACCGGCGCCGCGTCCCTCGACGAGGAGCTCTACGGCCTGTGCGACATGCTCTACCGCCTGCAGGCGCCGGTGCCGATCCCCCTGGTCATGGAATACCTGGAGGAGATCGGGCTGCTCGACGGCGAGGAGGTGGACATCGCCGAGGCCGTACGGGGGTTGGCCTACTGCGGGATCGCCGAGCGGAGCGAGGAGACCCTGGAGCTGAGCGCGCTGGCCGTCTGGGGTCTGCGGGAGCACTACACCGGCCTGGGCATCGAGGCGCCCGAGGCCGCCGACCTGACCGCCGCCGACGCCTCCGAGCTCATCGAGGGGCTGCTGTCGGGGATGCCCACCGAGCTGGCCGAGGCCGACATCGAGGGCTGGCTGCGGGGCAGGAGCCCGCAGGAGGCCGCCACCGAGCTGCTGAACGCCGCCTCCGGCGCGCCCTCGGTCGTGCGGGGCATCGCCGTGACGATCGTGGACCGGCTGGGCCCGGAGGCCGAGCCCGCGATCCGCCGGCACCTCGACGAGGCGGAGCTGCGCCCGCACGCCGTCCACTGGCTCTCCTCCCGGGGCCTGGCCGCCCCGGTGCTCTCCCAGGAGGAGGTGCTGTGGATGAGCGTCGACATGCTCGCCCTGGCCATCTCCGCCGCCGAGGACGACCCGGAGACCTTCGCCGAGAACATGGCCGCCTCCGGCCCGCCGGCGCACGTGATCGAGGAGATGTGGCGGGTGGACCATCCCGAGGTCGTCGAGGTCCTTGAGCTGCTGGGCCGCTCCCTGAACGACCAGAGCGTGGCCAAGGCCGCCCGCAAGGCCGCCTTCAAAGCCCGCTCCCGCGCTATCGGCTAGCCGTACACCCGTGGGGCTCCAGTGCAGTAAGTTTCACGGGTGGCAAAGAGCGGGAACACCACCGGCAACGTCTTCGATCTCGGCGAACTGCGCAGGCTGGTCGACGAGCTGGGATCGGGGCCCCGTGAGGCGCGCGCGGCCGTGCTCGACGCGGCCTCCGCCGACGACAAGGACTGCGACTGCCCGGACTGCGGCAGCGAGGTGCTGAGCTTCCCGCCGGTCGTGCTCGCCCCCGACGACGAGCTCGCCTCCGCCGTGCTCCGGGTCCCGCTGGTGCTGGACGCCCAGCGGCTGGCGGCGTGGACCGGCACCCGCGAGGTGACGCCCGAGGGCCTGCTGCCCGACCCCTACCTGCCCTGCGCCGTGCTCGGGGTGCCCAACCCGGCGCGGCTGCACCTGCTCTGGGTCGTCGCGGTCAACACCGGCATGCTGCGCATCTCCCGGGGCGTGGTGACGGCCGGCCCGCTGGCGCTCTCCGCCGAGCTGCCCTCCGCCGCGCTGCTGGGGTTCTGGGACGGCGTGGTGATGGACGTCCTCGACCGCGCCGACGAGAGCCTGACCGGTTCCTCGGTGGTGGACGACCACCTCGCCGAGATGCTCGCCACGATGTACGCCGTGAGCGACGGCCTGTCTCCCGCCACCCTGGTCAAGGGCATCCTCCAGTCGCACGAGGTGGCCTGCGAGGCCCGTCCCGCCGAGATGCGGGCGCTGGCCGCCGCGCTCCCGGGCGAGCTGGACGGCGCGCTGTCGCTGCTGGGTTACTGCGGGCTCATCGAGCTGTCGGAGGCGGGCTGGCCCCGGCTGACCCCGCTGGGCATGTGGGCGGTCCGCCAGGACCTGCTGCGCGAGGGCCACGACGCGCCCACCGGCGCAGAGGTCGCGGTCTTCGCCGACCTGGGCGCGGCCGAGCTGGTCAAGGCGATCACGGAGCGCTCCGCGGCCCCCAGCGCCGTCACCGTGTGGCTGGAGTCGCGCCACGCCGAGGCCGCCGCCCGCGAGCTGGTCAAGATCGCCGCATCCGGCACGGCCGGCCAGCGCGGCACCGTGGGCACGATCCTGGAGGAGCTCGGCCCCGAGGCCGAGGCGCCGCTGAGGGAGGCGCTCGCCGAGCCGGCCATGTGGCGCTACGCCGCCTCCTGGCTGCACATCCGCGACCTGCCGGCGCCCGCCCTCACGCCCGCCGACAGCACCTGGCTCGCGGTCGACACGCTCGCCTCGCTGATCCAGCTCGGCAACGCGCCCAAGGCGATGCACGAGTTCGACATGCTCGAACCCGGTGAGGACCTGATCCGCGTCGTCGAGGAGATGACCCTGGTCGAGCACCCCGACACCATCGCGGTGCTCGACGTGCTGGCCGCCCACCACCGCGACGCGGCGGTCGCCAAGGCCGCGCGGAAGGCGGCCATGAAGGCCCGTTCGCGCTAGCGCCGCCCTCCCGTGGCCGCGGCCGCGGCAGGAGAGATCCGAGGGACACTCCCTACGGCCCTTAGACTGTGGGGATCCCCCCGAAAAGCGTGAGGAGAGCCCTGTTGGCCATTCAGTCGATCCGTCTTTTCGGCGACCCCGTGCTGCGCACCCCGGCCGAGCCGGTGAAGGACTTCGACAAGGAGTTGCGCAAGCTCGTCAAGGATCTGACCGACACGATGATGGACGCCCCCGGTGCCGGGCTGGCCGCGCCGCAGATCGGGGTCGGCCTGCGGGTCTTCACCTATTACGTGGACGATCAGCTCGGGCACCTGATCAACCCCAACCTCGACCTCTCCGACGACAAGGACGAGGAGGGCCAGGAGGGCTGCCTGTCCTTCCCCGGCCTGTCGTTCCCCACGCCCCGGGCGATCCGGGCCGTGGCCAGGGGCTTCAACATGCACGGGGAGCCGGTCACCCTTGAGGGCACCGACCTGATGGCCCGCTGTTTCCAGCATGAGACCGACCACCTCGACGGGGTGCTGTTCATCGACCGGATGGACCCCAAGCAGCGCAAGCTCGCCATGAAGGAGATCCGCGAGGCCGAGTGGAGCGGGCTGTCGGCGCCCGCGTTCAAGTTCTCTCCGCACGCCACCCACGGGAAGGCTCTGTAACAACCTTGCGCCTGGTCTTCGCCGGAACCCCGGACACCGCCCTGCCCTCGCTGCGGGCCCTGCTCGACTCGCCCCGCCACGACGTCGTCGCCGTCGTCACCCGGCCGGACGCCCAGTCGGGCCGGGGCCGCAGGGTCCACCCGAGCCCCGTCGCCGAGCTGGCGGAGGAGGCGGGCGTGGAGGTCCTCAGGCCGCCGAAGGCGGGCGACCCCGAGTTCCTGGAGCGGCTGCGGCGGATCGACCCCGACTGCTGCCCGGTGGTGGCCTACGGCGCGCTCCTGCCGCAGTCCGCCCTGGACGTCCCGCGCCACGGCTGGGTCAACCTCCACTTCTCGCTGCTGCCCGCCTGGCGCGGCGCCGCCCCGGTGCAGCACGCCGTGCTCCACGGTGACGAGATCACCGGCGCGGCCACCTTCCGGATCGTCAAAGAACTGGACGCCGGCCCGGTCTACGGCGTCGTGACCGAGGAGGTCCGGCCCGCCGACACCAGCGGCGAGCTGCTCGCCCGGCTCGCCGAGTCCGGCGCCGGGCTGCTGGTGGCGACCCTCGACGGGATCGAGGACGGCGAGCTGGAGGCCGTCCCCCAGCCCGCCGAGGGGGTGAGCCTCGCACCGAAGATCAACGTGGACGACGCCAGGATCGACTGGTCCGCGCCCGCCATGCGGGTGGACCGCCTCGTCCGCGCCTGCACGCCCGCCCCGGGCGCGTGGACGGAGTTCCGCGGCCAGCGGGTCAAGATCGGCCCGGTACGGCCGGCACCGGACGCCCCGGCCCTGGAGCCCGGGCGGATCGCGGCCGCCAAGCACTCCGTCCTGGTCGGCACGGCCACCCATCCGGTCGAGCTGGGCGAGGTGCAGCCGCAGGGCAAGCGCCTGATGAGCGCGGGAGAGTGGGCCCGCGGCGTGCGGCCCGCAGACGAAGATCGGCTGGGCTAGAGATCATGAACGATCGGGGGAACGGCGGGCGTGGTCCCGGCGACCACTCACGCGGCGGCCAGAGCGCCGGCGGCGGCCGGGGCCAGGGGGGCGGCGGGAGCCGGGGCGCGGGCCAGCCGGGCGGGTCCGGCGGCCAGGGCTCCGGCGGTGGCCGGGGTGCTCAGGGCGGCGGGTTCAGCGGTGGCCGGGGCGCGGGTCAGTCCGGTGGGTCCGGCGGCCGGGGCTCCGGCGGTGGCCGGGGTGCTCAGGGCGGCGGCCGGGGGCAGGGCGGGGGCCGGGGCGGCCGTCCGCCCCGACCGGCCCGTGACGAGGCCCGCAACGCCGCCTACGACCTGCTGCGCGCCGTGGACGAGCGGGACGCCTACGCCAACCTGCTGATGCCCACGCTGCTGCGCGAGCGCCGCCTGTCCGGGCGGGACGCGGGCCTGGCCACCGAGCTGGCCTACGGCACCCTGCGTGGCCTGGGCACCTACGACGAGGTCATCGCGGCCTGCAGCGACCGCGCCCCCGAGGACCTGGACCCGCCGCTGCTCGACGCGATCCGCCTGGGCGTGCACCAGCTGCTCAAGACCCGGGTCCCCCCGCACGCCGCCGTGGGCACGACCGTCGACCTGGTGCGCCTGCGGGTGGGCACCGGCGCGTCGAAATACGCCAACGCCGTGCTGCGCAAGGTCGCCGGCCGCTCCCTGGAGCAGTGGCTGCCGATCGTGGCCCCCGATCCCGGCGAGGACCCGGTCGGCTACCTCGCCGTGGCGTACAGCCACCCCCGGTGGATCGTCACCGCGATGCGCGACGCCGTGGGCGGCGACTTCGACGAGACGGCCGCCCTGCTGGCCGCCGACAACGAGCGCCCCCGGGTCACCCTGGTCGCCCGGCCCGGCCGCGCGTCGGTCGAGGAGCTCCTCGCCTCCGGCGCCCAGCCGGCCCGATACTCCCCCTACGCGGCCTACCTGCCGGAGGGCGACCCCGGCTCCGTCCTCGCCGTGGCCGAGGCGCGCGCCGCCGTCCAGGACGAGGCCAGCCAGCTCGTCGCCCTGGCGCTGACCCGCGTCCCGGTGACCGGCGGCGACTCCCGCTGGCTCGACCTGTGCGCGGGCCCCGGCGGCAAGGCGGGCCTGCTGGACGCCATCGCCGTCCACGGAGCCGCTCTCCCGGCGGCCTCCCGGGAGCCGTCCGGCCCCGCGTCCGCGTCCGGTGAGCCGGGCGGGGCGTCGGGCGAGCCGGGTGGGCCGTCGGGAGCGGTCGCGGTGCCCGGTGGGCCGGGTGGAGGGGCCGCGGCGCCCGGTGGGCCGGGCGGGGCGTCCGGTCCCGCCGCCTTCCCGGGCGGGGCCAATCTCCTGGCCGCCGAGCTGCAGTACCACCGCGCCCGCCTGGTCCGGCAGACCACCCGCGAGGCCGCGGTGATCACCGCCGACGGCACGGTCCCCGCCTGGCGTCCCGGGGTCTTCGACCGGGTCATGGTCGACGCCCCCTGCACCGGCCTGGGCGCCCTGCGCCGCCGTCCGGAGGCCCGCTGGCGGCGCGATCCCCGCAGCCTCCCGGACCTGGGCAGGCTCCAGCGCGAGCTGCTCGCCTCGGCGCTGGAGGCCGTCCGTCCCGGAGGGGTCGTCGCCTACGTCACCTGCTCGCCCCACCTGGCCGAGACCACGGCGGTGGTCGGCGACGTCCTGCGCCACCGCGACGACGTGGAGACCCTCGACGCCCGGGCCTACCTCCCCGAGGTGGAGGGCCTGGGCGAGGGGCCCCACGTCCAGTTCTGGCCCCACCGTCACGGCACCGACGGGATGTTCCTCACGCTGCTGCGCCGCCGCTGACCGGCCGCCCGTCGCCCGGGCGACGGGCGGTTCCGGGAGACGACCAGGTCGTCCAAGGAGACCCTCAGCGAGGTTCCTCCGGTGGTTGCGCGCATCTCCGGGCAGGCGCGCCTCCCGGATCCGTCCGGCCACCGGCCGTCGGCCGCCTCCCGGATCGGCCGCCTCCCGGACCGGCCGGCCACCGGCCGCCTGCCGGTGACGGGCGGACGGCGGTCGCGCAATAGACTCGGCCGCATCATGGCCGTACAGATCTCGCCCAGCATCCTGTCCGCCGACTTCGCCCGCCTCGCCGAGGCGGCCGCGGCGGTCCCCAACGCCGACTGGCTGCACGTGGACGTCATGGACAACCACTTCGTGCCCAACCTGACACTCGGTCTGCCGGTTGTCGAGTCCCTGCTCAGGGCCACCTCGACACCGCTCGACTGCCATCTCATGATCGAGGATCCGGACCGCTGGGCCCCGGCCTACGCCGAGGCCGGGGTGGGCAGCGTGACCATTCACGCCGAGGCGTCCAAGGCCCCGGTCCGCACCCTGCGCCAGATCCGCGCCGCCGGGGCCCGCGCCGGCTTCGCGCTGAACCCGGCCACCCCGATCGAGCCGTACGAGGACCTGCTCGGCGAGATCGACATGTTGCTGCTGATGACCGTCGAGCCCGGGTTCGGCGGCCAGAAGTTCCTCGACGTGGTCCTGCCGAAGATCCGCCGGGCCCGCGCCCTGATCGACAAGCACGGCGGCCAGATCTGGCTGCAGGTGGACGGCGGGGTGTCGGAGCAGACCATCGAGCGCTGCGCCGAGGCGGGGGCCGACGTCTTCGTGGCGGGCAACGCCGTCTACGGCGCCGACGACCCGGCCCGCGCGGTGGACGGCCTGCGCTCCCTGGCGGACAAGGCCTGATCCCCCCGCCCCGCGCCGCCCCGTCCGGCGCCGGGACCTGTCCGGCCACGGGGCCGCGACGGGCACCCGGTTCCGCGACGGGGCCGTCCCGGTGATGTCATGGTTGTGTCACGTGTCGCTCCCGGCGGTTGGGGTAACCACCCACTTACAGAGGAGGTGGTTCATGGACCACGGACTGTTCGGGCCGGGTTCGGTGACCTGGCGGGTGATGGGAGAGCCGATCCTGCTGGTCGGGGGTTTCCGGGCGCTGCTCATGCAGGGGCTGCACCCGCGGGCGATGCGCGGGGTCGCGCAGAACTCCGCGCTCATGGACCCCTCCGAGGCGTGGTCCCGCTTCCTGCGCACCACCGAGTTCGTCCGGGTGCGCACCTACGGCACGCGTGCCGAGGTCGCCAAGGCCGGCGCCCGGGTCAGGAAGATCCACTCCCGGCTCACCGCGCTCGATCCCGACACCGGTGAGCGTTTCCGCCTCGACGATCCCGACGCGCTCCTATGGGTCCATGTCGGCGAGGTCGACTCCTACCTGTCGGTCGCCCGCCGGGCGGGGGTGCGTCTGACCGACGAGGAGGCCGACCGGTTCGTGGACGAATGGCGGCGTGCCGCCGAGGTCGTCGGCCTGCGCCCGCAGGACGTGCCCGGTTCGGTCGGTGAGATGCGCGACTACATCCAGGGTCGCCGTCCTGGGCTTTACTTCGTTCCAGAAGTGCCACATCCGCTCCGCCAATCTCTCAGTCAATCCCTCGGTGCGCCGCTGCCGCCGTACCTGCTCCCGCTCAAGCCGGTCATCCCGATGCTGACCGTGCTGGCCTTCGCGACCCTGCCGCGCTGGGCCCGCAGGCTGTACGGCCTGCCGGCCACGCCGCTCGGCGACCTGTGGGCGACGGCCACGCTGAAGGGTCTGCACGCCGGGATCGGCCTGGTGCCCGCCCCGGTCAGATACGCCCCGGACGCCCGCAGGGCGCGGCGGGTGACGGACGGCCGGGCCGCCTAGTCCGCCCGGCCGTGGAAGGCGTCCGTCCCGCCCGTCCCGCCCGGGGCGCTCCGTCGGTGGCCGGCTCCTTCCGGCTGTGCGGGGAGGGGGAGGCGCGCCGGCGTGGAGGAGTTTTCGGGGACCGCTCCACGCCGGCGGGAGGGGATGAACAGATCGTGCGACGCCTGGCCGACGGCTTCAAGCGGTCCGAACACTCCCGAACGGTCCCGAACGATCGCGGACACCCCTGAACGGCCCGTCCATCCCCTCCGGCCTGCGCATTCACTGATTTAACCAAGCGCTCGCTTGTTTTCCTGGCATAGGGGTGTTCCTCCCGTTTGCCGGACATGGCACACTGATGTACGGGGAGCCTCCCGTCAGGGGTGGCGAACCGCTGGCAAGAAGCGTGCTCCGGGGTCGGTGAAAGTCCGAACCGGCGGTTACAGTCCGCGACCCGGTCGAATCCATCGACCGGTTGACCCGGTGGAATTCCGGGACCGACGGTTAAAGTCCGGATGGGAGGAAGCGCGCGAGCGGAGTGTGTCTTCGGGCACCCTCCGCTGACTGGATGCATGCATCCGTGATCCCCCGGGGCCCGCCGTGGCAGAGAAAGCTACTGGCGAGTAGGAGACCCGGGTGACTGATCAGGCGCACATGCGCCGGGCGATCGAGCTCGCCGCGCGCGGGCGCGGCACCACCAGCCCCAACCCCGTCGTCGGATGTGTCGTCCTCGACGCCTCCGGCCAGGTCGCGGGGGAGGGCTTCCACGCCTACGCCGGCGGTCCGCACGCCGAGGTGGTCGCGCTGCGCGCCGCCGGGGAGCGTGCCAGGGGCGGCACCGCGTACGTCACCCTCGAACCCTGCGACCACACCGGCCGGACCGGGCCCTGCTCGCTCGCCCTGCTGGAGGCGGGCGTCGCCCGCGTCGTCGTCGCGGTGAGCGACCCCAATCCGGCGGCGGCCGGCGGCGCCGACCGGCTCAGGCGGCACGGCGTGGCGGTCGCCACCGGCGTGCTCACCGGGGAGGCCGAGCGCGGCAACGCCGAGTGGCTGACCTCGGTCCGGCTCGGCCGGCCACACGTCACCTGGAAGTACGCCGCCACGCTGGACGGCCGCTCGGCCGCCGCCGACGGCACCAGCCAGTGGATCACCTCTCCCGAGTCCCGCGCAGACGTGCACCGCCTGCGCGGCGAGGCCGACGCGATCGTCGCGGGCATCGGCACCGTCCTGGCCGACGACCCCCGGCTCACCGTCCGCCGCCCACCGGCGCCCTCCGCCGGCGAGGACCCCGCCCCGCCCGCCGGGCAGGGCGCGCCCGCCGCCAGGCCGCTGCTCCGCGTGGTCGTCGACAGCGACGCCCGCACCCCGCCCGCCGCCCGCGTCCTGGACGGCCGGGCGCCGACGCTGGTGGCGGTCGCCGCCGACGCCGACGCCGGCGCGCTCGCGGCCCGGACCGAGGTGGTGCGGCTCGCGCGGCGGCGGCCGTACGGGATCGACCTGGCCGGGCTCCTGGCCGAGCTGCACCGCCGCCAGATCGTCAGCGTGCTGCTGGAAGGCGGGCCGACCCTGGCGGGTTCCTTCCTGAAGGAGGGGCTGATCGACCGGGTCGTCGGCTACCTCGCCCCGGCGCTGCTGGGCGCCGGGCCGGCCGCGCTCGGCCCGGCTGGCGTCGCCACGATCGCCGAGACCCACCGACTGGAGTTCGAGGATGTCACCCCCACCGGGCCGGACCTGCGTCTGACCGCCCGGCCGGTACCTCTGAAGGAGTTGTGAATGTTCACCGGAATCGTTGAGGAACTGGGCGAGATCGCCGCGATCGAGCCCCTGCGGGAGGCGGCCCGGATGTCGATCCGCGGCAAGGTCGTCACGGCCGACGCCGGGCACGGCGACTCGATCGCCGTCAACGGGGTCTGCCTGACCGTGGTGGAGGTGGACGGCGAGGTGTTCACCGCCGACGTGATGAAGGAGACCCTGGACCGCAGCTGCCTGGGGGCGCTGCGGCCCGGCGACCGGGTCAACCTGGAGCGCGCGGTCCGCGCCGACCAGCGGCTGGGCGGCCACATCGTGCAGGGCCACGTGGACGGGACCGGGACGCTGCTGTCCCGCGAGCCCGCCGAGCACTGGGAGGTCGTCCGCGTCTCGCTCCCGGCCGAGCTGAACCGCTACGTGGTCGAGAAGGGCTCGATCGCGGTCGACGGCGTCAGCCTGACCGTGGCCGGCGTGGACGGCGACGGGTTCGCCGTCAGCCTGATCCCGACCACCCTGCAGCTCACCACCCTGGGCGCCAAGCAGCCGGGCGACCCGGTGAACCTCGAGGTCGACGTGATCGCCAAGCACGTGGAGAAGCTCGTGGGCGCCTACGGCCTGGGGGCGGGCCGTGAACTGGGCTGAGGCGGGGTTCGAGCTCTTCGGGACCAGGCTCCTCTGGACGGACCTGGTCGGCAACGTGGCCGCCCTGGCCACCGTGCTGCTGGCCATCCGCAAGTCGATCTGGACCTGGCCGGTCCAGCTCGCCGGCTCGGTGCTGCTGTTCATCGCCTCGGTCAACGCGCACATCACCGGCAACGCCCTCAAGCAGCTCATGTTCGGCGGCCTGGCCGTCTACGGCTGGTGGCGCTGGACGCGCGGCACCCAGAACGGCCGGGAGCTGGCCGTGCGCCCCGCGACGGTCCTGGAGCGGCTCGCGCTGGTCGGGGTCATGGCCGTGGGCACGGTCCTGGTCGCCGTCGTCTTCTACGTCACGCAGCTGTCCTGGGGCGCGTTCGTCCCGCCGCCCAAGGGATACCTCCTGGTCGCCGCCGACGCCTACATCTTCGTCGGCAGCGCGGTCGCCACCTGGGCCCAGGGGCGGGCGCTGGTCGACTTCTGGCTGATCTGGATCGCCGTGGACCTGGTCGGCGTACCGCTGGCCTTCAGCTCGGGACTGGTCGTCTCCGGGGCGGTGTACGGGGTGTTCTTCGTGCTCGTCCTGGTCGGATTCTTCAACTGGCTAAAGGAGTACCGGTCGAGGGCCGTACTCGTTCCCAAGGAGGCGGTGTGATCAAGCTGGACCCGATCGAGAGGGCGATCGCCGACATCCGTGAGGGCAGGCCCGTCGTGGTCGTCGACGACGAGAACCGCGAGAACGAGGGCGACCTCATCTTCGCCTCGGCGAAGGCCACGCCGGAGCTGCTGGCCTTCACCATCCGGCACACCAGCGGCGTGATCTGCGTGTCGATGCGCGGGGAGGACCTCGACCGCCTCGGCCTGCCGCTGATGGTGCACGACAACAAGGAACGCCTCCGCACCGCCTACACGATCAGTGTGGACGCCCGGGACGGGGTGAGCACCGGCATCTCGGCCGCGGACCGGGCCAAGACGATCCGCACCCTGTGCGACTCGGCGACCGAGCCGTTCGAGCTGGTCCGGCCCGGCCACGTGTTCCCGCTCCGCTACCGCGAGGGCGGCGTGCTGGTCCGGCGCGGCCACACCGAGGCGGCCGTGGACCTGGCCAGGCTCGCGGGGCTGAGCCCGTCGGGCTCGCTGGCCGAGATCGTCAACGACGACGGGACCATGAAGCGGCTGCCGGAGCTGCGCGAGTTCTGCGACGAGCACGACCTGGCACTGGTCTCGATCGACCAGCTCGTGGAGTTCAGGCGGCGCAGCGAGCGGATGGTGACCCGGGTCGCCGAGACGCTCCTGCCGAACAAGTACGGGATGTGGCGCGCCTACGGCTACGCGAGCGCGCTGGACGGCGGCGAGCATGTGGCACTGGTCTACGGCGACCTCGAGGACGGGGAGAACATCCTGGTCCGCGCGCACTCCGAGTGCCTGACCGGGGACGTGCTGGGGTCGCTGCGGTGCGACTGCGGGGTCCAGCTCGACCACGCGATGTCGGAGATCGCCGCCGAGGGCCGGGGCGTGGTCGTCTACCTGCGCGGGCACGAGGGGCGCGGGATCGGCCTGCTGGCCAAGCTCAAGGCCTACAGCCTGCAGGACGACGGCAGGGACACCGTGGACGCCAACCTGGAGCTCGGGCTGCCGGTGGACGCCCGGGAGTTCTCCAACGCCGCCCAGATCCTCGCGGAGCTGGGCATCAAGTCGGTACGGCTGCTGACCAACAACCCGGCCAAGACGCGGGGCATGGACGGATACGGCATCAAGGTGCTCGGCCGCGAGCCGATGCCGGTGGCGACGAACCCCTACAACGAGAAATACCTGGCGGCCAAGCGCGAGCGCCTCGGCCACGACATCCACGAGGAGAACGCATGATCAGGCAGGACGCGCCCGCCCAGGCGCACCCCGGACCCCTGGGTGGGGGGCCGGCATGAGCGGCACCGGCCGGCCGGCGGCGGCGGCCGTCGAGGCCGGGGGGCTGGCCGTCGGCATCGTGGCCGCCCGCTGGCACGAGAAGATCACCGACCAGCTCGTGGCCCGCGCCGTACAGGCCGGCGAGGACAGCGGCGCCGCCGTGACCGTGGTGCGCGTGGCCGGGACCCTGGAGATCCCGGTCGTGGCCCAGGCCCTGGCCAGGCGGTGCGACGCGGTCGTCGCGCTGGGCGCCGTGATCCGGGGGGAGACCGCCCACTTCGACTACGTGTGCGACTCGGTGACCTCGGGGCTGACCAGGGTCTCCCTCGACGAGGAGACCCCGGTCGGCAACGGTGTGCTGACCTGCGAGTCCCTCGACCAGGCCGTCGACCGCTCCGGGCTGCCGGGCAGCCACGAGGACAAGGGATACGAGGCCACCGTGGCCGCGCTGGAGACCGCCCTGCTGCTGAGGGACCTCCGGGGCTGACCGGCGGGACCGGAGGCGTGCCCTTCCCCTCCTCCGCCGCACCGCGTGCGGCCCGTCACGCTCCGCGGCGGAGGAAGGAAAGCGGAAAAGGTGGTATGTCCGGCCTTCCCGTGCGGAGTCAGGGCCGGCGGGGTGGTGCGGTAAATTTCATTCGGCACGGTGTCGGCAGTCACACCGGTTGTGACCGGCGATTTTCCCGAAGGAACGTGATCTCCAAGTGAGCCCCGAGAGCGTCTCTCCGCCTGAGCTGCCCGTTGTGTGGCGGCCGAAGAAGGGCCGGATCGTGGCGTACGGCTTCGCGGCGGTGATCGTGCTCGGGGCACTGCTGATGGCGGTCTTCCTGCCGCCGCCGTTCACCCTGGTCGACAGGGTCGCCATGGTGGTGCTCGGCGGGCTGATCGCCGGGCTGCTGCACCTGCTGGGGCGCTGCCGGGTGGAGGCCGACGAGCAGGGGGTCACCGTGGTCAACCCGCTGCGGGTGCACCGCTACGAGTGGCCGGAGGTGCTGGGGGTCACGCTGGTGCAGAACGAGCCCTGGGCGAAGATCGACTTCACCGACGGGGCGACGATCGGGGCCGTGGGGCTCCAGGGGTCGGAGAAGGACCGGACCGTACGGCAGGTGCGCGAGTTCGCCGCGCTCATCCGCGAACGCGGCGAGGCCGAGGAGACCCGGTAGGGCGCCATCCGGGCGAGCGCGGCGGGCGGAGGGCCCGCAGGGCGCTCCCCGGCTCCCGGCGCCGCCGGAGGCCGGCCTCCGCGGATCCGGTCCGCCGCGGACACGGCCGCGCCCCCACCCCGCAGGGGTGAGGGACACGGCCGCACGCGACGTGATCTCAATAGACAGATAGGTTCCGTTGTCGCCGCTCTGACTGCCGTCCTCCTGATCGCGGACGTCCTGGTTGCCTCTCCCGGGCTGCCGCCCCTCCGCGCCGCGGATCTCGCTCCGCCGGCTCGGAGGGCTTCCGTGAAGCAGCCGTGTCACCGTCGCCGGCCGCCGGGGTCTTCCGGATCCGGTGGACCCTCCCCTCGGCGTCCCGCGATGTCGGGAGCCCGATGACCTCTCAAGGCTGCCAGGGCGGCGGATAGCGAAACACTGCGGCGTCCCTAACGAATCGTTAAGACGCCGCCGGGGCGCCGCCCGCCCTGCCGTGCGGACGTGGCCGGGCCGTCAGGACGCCGCCGGGCCGAACTCCAGGGTGATCTCGGCCCCGCCCGACGGGGACGGGCCCGCCCGCAGCCGGCCGCCGGAGCCCTCCGCGGTACGGCGGGCGATGTCGAGGCCCAGGCCGGTGGAGGACCTGCCGCTCGTCCCGCGGTCGACCGGCACCGGGTAGGAGAACCCGGGCCCCTCGTCGGTGATCGTCAGCACCGCGCCCCCGTCCGGCCCGGACGCCAGCTCGACGGTGAAGGGCGTGCCGTCGGGGGTGTGGGCGAACACGTTCTCCAGCAGCAGGTCGGCGCAGGCCGCCAGGTCCTGCGCGCTGACCCCGGCGGGGAGCGGGGTGCCGGGGATGCGCAGCCGTACCGGCCGGTCCTGGTCCTCGGCGAGCGCCGACCAGAAGGTGACCCGGTCGGTGATCACCGCGGTGGCGTCGCAGCGGGCCACGCCGCCGCCGCGGAACCGGCGGGCCTCCCGGATGACCTGGGTGACCATGCGTTCCAGGGTGTCGACGGCCTCTCCCACCCGGGCCGCCTCGTCCTTGTCGCGCAGGGTCTCGGCCTCCAGCCGCAGCGCCGTGACCGGCGTGCGGAGCTGGTGGGACAGGTCGGCGACCGCCTCGCGCTCGCGGGTGAGCAGCTCGCGGATGCGCGTGGCCAGATGGTTGAGGGCGGTGCCGACGTCGCGGATCTCCGGTGGGCCCGCCGGGTCCACCCGCGCGTCCAGGTCGCCGCGGGCCAGCCGGCGGGAGACCCCGGCGACCTGCTTGACCGGCTGGGTCAGCGAGCGGGCGAGCCGGTCGGCGACGACGATGCCGACCACGAGCAGCGCCAGCCCGATCAGGCCGAGCACCAGCCACGCCCGCCCCACCCCCTGCCGGAGCTGCCAGGTGCTCACGAACGTACGGATGACCGAGGTGCCGCCGGCCCCGCCCTGGACGGCCACCAGGATCTCCCGGCCGGTCGGGGTCTCCACGGTGATGCTGCGCCCGCGCGCGGCCAGCTCGACCGCGTGGTCCCAGGGGGCCGGGACGCCGAGGGAGGTGCGGTCGGGCAGGAAGACCGTGATCGGCGTGCCGCCGGAGCCGTTGACCTGCCGCAGGGTGGCGTCGAGGCTGCCCCGGTCGCCGAGGGCGACCAGGGCGGCCAGGGACTGCGCCCGGACGGTGGCCTCGGCGGTGGCCCGCTCGGCGGCGACCGTGCTCACCAGCATGGCCAGCGGCACGAGGAAGGCGACCAGGACCAGCGAGGTGGTCGCCACCGCGAGCAGGGCCAGCCGCCGTCTCATCCGGC
>NZ_JBVJHH010000032.1:59376-133390 GCF_055586905.1 Streptosporangium sp. NPDC048886 | reverse complement strand
GCCCGTCGGCCGCCCGCGTACCCGCCCGGCCGCGGTGGCCGCCGACAAGGCTTACTCCTCCCGCGGCAACCGCCTCTATCTGCGCAGGCGCCATACCAGGGCCGTCATCCCGGAGAAGAGCGACCAGGCGGCCAACCGTAAGAACCGCGGTTCCCATGGTGGCCGCCCGGTCAGTCATGATCCAGAGCTGTATAAGCGGCGCAACACGGCTGAGCGCTGCATCAATCGCATCAAGGAGTGGCGCGGGCTGGCCTTCCGCTTCGCCAAGACCCCCGAAAGCTACCTCGCGGGCCTTCATCTACGCGGAGCCATCTTGTGGCTCCGAGACTTTCAACCCATCTGAAGATCGGAATTCCGTACAGGCCCTAGTCGAGGAGGTCGTGGTGCTGTGCATCACTGCACCCGTACGGGTCCCGGCCACACAGGCGTTCCAGGGCTGCATGCCCGCACGAACCACGAGGTGGGTCCGCTCGTTCGCGGGCGGCTCCGTCTCCCTCCGCCCATGCTCTCAGCGGCTCTGTCGTGCTTGCCGGTGGTGGCCTGCCCGTCGGCGCCGAGGCGGGGGAGGCGTCGGTGACCGGTGAAGGGCCGATGCCCGCCGACTGGCTGGCCGACCGGCGGTTGATGATGGAGCCGCTGCAGATGCTCGCCTACCTGGCCGGGTTGCCCGAGGGGCACGTCCATGTGTGGAGTGAGATCGCCCGAGGTGTGCCCTACCACCGGTGTGAGTCGCAGCTGGAGGCCGTTCGCGCGCTCATCCGGCACGACTACGTGACGATCACGTCGCAGGAGCCGTGGCAAGCATGGCAGGAACGCCGTGAGCGGTATCCCGTGGATCCGGACCCGGCGAAGATCCTCGCGGCGCTGCCGTACCTGCTGACCTTCGACGGGCCGCCGGTTCCGGTGTCGCTGCAGCAGCTCGCCGACGACGAAGGGCTGCCGGTCGCCGACATCGCCGAGGGCCTGATGCTGCTGGAGAAGCTCGGCGCGCTGGTGTGGGACGGAGCGGCGCAGACGGCCCGGGCCGCCGCGCCGCCGCAGTTCACGATGGGGTGCGGCCACCCGTTCCCGGCGCCGGACGTGCCGCTGCCCGACGACGGCTGCGAGGTCTACCTGCCACGGTCGACCGACTCATCGGCGAAAACCTCACTTAGGGATCTACAAGGTAAAGGCGGCTTTGCCGTACAGCTTGCGACATCGCGCGCAGATCGGCGTTTGACCCGAGTGGAAGCGCAGACGGTCAAGGTCCAGGAATGCGAGCCGCGCCCCGCGCCACGGGGCGCGGCTCGCTACGTTCTGGGCCATGACCAGCTACTCCTGGCCCGTGGGCCCCGACGCCATAACCGATGTGATCCCGCGGATCACCGCACCGATCCCGGTGGTCTCCCTTCCGGCCTCGCCGACGCTGACGCCCGTGGAGGCGACGCTGTGGGAACCGGTCGCCAAGCAGCCGATCCCCGTCCGGCCGTGGCGGGCCATCTGGTGCGCGCTGAGTCTGGGCCACTTCTGGTGGCTGGGCGGCTCGCAGTGCCTGGACTGCGGCTGGACGCGCGGCCGCGGCTGGAGGAAGAACGCCCGATGAGGACCGGTGAGCCGGACGCGCACGCGGTGGCCATCGCCGACGCGGTCCTGGCCGCGATCGAGGAACCGGGGTGACCGGGTTCCCGGCGGCGGTGCGGGCGGCGATCCGCTCCCGCTCGATGGGGATCTGCGAGGCGTGCGGTCGGCGGCCGGCGACCCAGCAGCACCACCGGGACCCGCGGGGGATGGGCGGCGATCCTCGGACGATCACGAACTGCCCGTGCAACGGGCTGGACCTGGACGACGCCTGCCACGCGTGGGTCGAAAAGAATCGAACGATCGCGCGGAAGCTGGGGCTGCTGCTGGGACCGGGGGAGGACCCGTGTACGGAACCGGTGCTGCTGCGCGCGGCGTACGGGCCCGGCTGGTACCGGCTCGACGTCGACGGCGGCGCGGTGTGGGTGGGGTCGATGCCGTGGCTGTGACCGGTGATGTGAACGGGTGACGCCCGGGTCTCGAAATTCGAGATCCGGGCGTCGTCTACCGTGGGCTGTTCGGCGGTGCCGTTCGAACAGCCGAGCTTCCTCAGGCCGGCCGCTGACGGCCGGGCCGCGGGAGGTCAGCCCATGTGCGGGTAGCGGTGGTCGACCGGCGGGACGAACGTCTCCTTGATCGTGCGGGCGTTGACCCAGCGGATCAGGTTGAAGATCGAGCCGGCCTTGTCGTTGGTGCCCGAGGCACGGGCGCCGCCGAAGGGCTGCTGGCCGACGACAGCGCCGGTGGGTTTGTCGTTGACGTAGAAGTTGCCCGCCGCGAAGCGCAGCCGCTCCGACGCCGAGGCGATCGCGTAGCGGTCCTGGGCGATGACCGAACCGGTCAGCGCGTACGGGGAGACGCTCTCCATCTGGTCGAGCACCGCGTCGAAGTCGGCGTCGTCGTAGACGTGCACGCCGAGGATCGGCCCGAAGTACTCCTTGGTGAAGATCTCGTCGGTCGGGTCGGCCGACTCCAGGATGGTCGGCTTCACGAAGTAGCCGGTGGAGTCGTCGTAGGAGCCGGTCAGCACGTTGATCGAGTCGAGCCCGCGGGCCCGGTCGATCGCGGCCTTGTGCTTGGCGAAGGCCCGCCCGTCGATGACCGCGCCCATGAAGGTCGACATGTCGGCGGCCACGTCGCCGACGGTCAGCGACTCGGAGACGCCGACGAGGTCGTCACGGATCAGCGACCAGACCGAGCGCGGGACGTAGGCGCGGGAGGCCGCCGAGCACTTCTGCCCCTGGTATTCGAACGCGCCGCGGACCAGCGCGGTGGTCAGCACCGCCGGGTCGGCCGAGGGGTGGGCCAGCACGAAGTCCTTGCCGCCGGTCTCGCCGACCAGGCGCGGGTAGGACCGGTAGGAGGCGATGTTGGCGCCCACCGTGGACCACAGGTGCTGGAAGGTCGCGGTGGAGCCGGTGAAGTGGATGCCGGCCAGTTCCGGGTGGGCCGTGGCGACCTCGGAGACGGCGGCGCCGTTGCCGGTCACCATGTTGATGACGCCCGGCGGGAGCCCGGCCTCCTCCAGCAGGCGCATGGTGAAGTGCGCGGCGAACTGCTGGGTGGGGGAGGGCTTCCAGACGACGACGTTGCCCATCAGGGCCGGCGCCGACGGCAGGTTGCCGGCGATGGCGGTGAAGTTGAACGGCGTGATCGCCAGGACGAAGCCCTCCAGCGGGCGGTACTCCATCCGGTTCCACACGCCCGGGGACGACACCGGCTGGTCGCTGTAGAGCTGGCGCGCGTAGGCCACGTTGAAACGCAGGAAGTCGATCAGCTCACAGGCGGAGTCGATCTCGGCCTGCTGCGCCGACTTCGACTGGCCCAGGACCGTGGCGCCGTTCAGCGTCTGCCGGTACGGCCCGGCCAGCAGGTCGGCGGCCTTGAGGAAGATCGCGGCGCGCTCGTCGAACGACAGGGCGCGCCAGGCGGGCGCGGCCCTGCGCGCGGCGTCGATCGCGGCGCGCACGTCGTCGGCGGTGGCGTCAGCCGTACGGCCGAGCACGGAGGCGTGGTTGTGCGGCTGGACCACGTCGATGGAGGCGCCGCCGGCCATTCGCTGCTCGCCGCCGATCGTCATGGTCAGGTCGAGCTGGGCGCCGGCCAGTTCCTTGACGCGGTTCTCGAGCGCCGCACGCTCGGCGCTGCCCGGCCCGTAGCCGAGCACCGGCTCGTTGGCGGGGGTGGGAACGTTGGAGATGGCATCCATCACTTGCCTCCAAGGGCACGAAGAAAGAAGGCGATGTTGGCCGGGCGCTCGGCGAGGCGGCGCATGAAGTAGCCGTACCAGTCGTCGCCGTAGGGGATGTACACGCGCATGGTGTGGCCGGCGCCGGCCAGGGCCTGCTGCTTGTCGGTGCGGATCCCGTAGAGCATCTGGTATTCGTACTCGCCCAGGGATCGGCCGAAACGGTCGGCGAGGGTCTCGGTGATCGAGATGAGCCGGTCGTCGTGCGTCCCCACCATGGGGTAACCCTTCCCCGCCATGAGGATCCGCAGACAGCGGACGTAGGCCTTGTCGACCTCGACCTTGTTCTGGTGGGCCACCGTGGCGGGTTCGGCGTAGGCGCCCTTGACCAGGCGGACCCGCGAGCCCTCGTGGGACAGGTCGCGGCAGTCCGCCTCGGTGCGGAACAGGTATGCCTGGAGGGCGACGCCGGCGGAGGGGTAGTCCTCGCGCACCGCCCGCAGGATGCCCAGCGTGGAGTCGACCGTGGTGTGGTCCTCCATGTCGAAGGTCACGTTCGCCCCCGAGGCGTGGGCGGCCTCGCAGATGCGGCGGGCGTTCTCCAGAGCGATCTTGTCGCCGTCCCCGCCGAGCGCCTGGCCGACCGCCGAGAGCTTCACCGAGACCTCGGCGCGGTCGCCGAGCCCCAGCCCGCGCAGCGCGTCGAGCAGCACGACGTAGGCGTCCGCCGTCTGGGCGGCGGCTCCGGCGTCCCGGGTCTCCTCGCCCAGGTGGTCGACGGTGACGGCGAGACCGGCGCCGGTCAGCCGGCGGATGGCCTCGACCGCGTCCTGGGTGGTCTCGCCCGCGACGAAGCGGTCGACGACCTTGCGGGTCAGCGGGACGCCGGACACCGCGCGCCGGACGAGCGGCACCCGCGAACCGGCGAGAAGAAGGGAACCGAGCATGCTTTCAGACTAAAACCCCTGTTCAGATAGGGCTCATGTGCATCTGCCACGAGCGCTGGAACCGCTGTTCATACAGATGCACAACAATGGGAGGGTGTTGCAGGAGACAGTCGACGAGATCGCCGCCAGGCTCGGGGCTTCCGCCACGCTTGAGGACCGCTCGTTCCAGCTCCTGGCCTATGCCGCGCAGAGCGGCGACATCGACGTGGTGCGCCAGGAGTCGATCCTGCGCCGCCGCGCGACGGAGGAGGTGCGGTCCTACTTCGAGGGATACGGCATCGCCGCCGCGCGCGGCCCGGTCCGCATCCCCGCCGACGCCGAGCTGGGCGTCCTGGCCCGCGTGTGCGTGCCGCTGCGCCACCACGAGGTCACCTACGGCTACCTGTGGCTGCTGGACGACGGCACCCTCGACGGTGACGCGCTCGCCTCGGTGTCGGGCCTGGTCGCCCGGGTCGCCGCGGCGCTCGCCCAGGAGGCCCGCCGCCGCCAGGACCTGGGCCGGAACCTGCGGGAGCTGTTCTCCCCCGACGCCGACGAGCGCTCCTGGGCGCTGTCCCAGCTCGACGTGCGCGGCCCGGTGACCGCCATCGCCGTCCGCACCTCGCTGGAGCGGGTGGCCGCGCTCTGGACCCTCCCGCGCGGTGTGCTCTCCGACCCCGGCCTGCCCGTCCAGGGGGAGTCGCTGGTCGCGCTGCTCGCCCCGGCGGGCCAGGCCTGGCAGCTGGCCGGCCGGGTCCAGTCCATGTACGGCACGGCCGCCGGGGTCGGGGACGCCCGGGCCGAGCCCGCGCAGGCCTGGCGGAGCTGGCGGGAGGCCGTGCAGGCGCTCAGGGTGGCCGACCGGGTGCCCGCCCTCGCCCCCGTCGCGGCCTGGTCCGACCTCGGCGTCTACCGGACGCTGGCCCGCCTGTCCCAGGCCGAGCTGCGCGAGCTGGCGGGGGAGACCGCCGGGCTGGCCGTGGATCCGGAGCTGGCCAGGAGCGTGGAGGGTTACCTCGACCGGGCGGGCCACGTCCAGGGGGCCGCGGCGGCGCTCGGCGTGCACCGCCAGACGCTCTACTACCGGCTGGGCAAGGCCGAGCGGCTCATCGGCCGTGACCTGGCCGACGGCGAGGACCGGCTGCTGGTCCATCTCAGCCTCAAGGCGGCCCGCCTGCTCTAGCGATGCGCCGCCCTCGGGCCGCCGGTGACCGGTGTGTTCCCCGGCTCCCGTCTGTGCGAGCATGCGCCTATGAGCGACGCTGATCCGGTACGGCAGGCGCTGTCGAGGCTGGTGGACTCCGGCGAGCTCCGTGCCGAGCAGGTGGAGCCGGTCGCCCGGGCCGTGCACGAGGCCCTGCGCGACCGGCCGGCCGGTGGCGTGCGGTGGAGCGAGATCGTCTCCTACGTCGGCGGCGGGCTCGTCCTCGCCGGGGCGGCCACCTTCGTCGGCCTGGGCTGGGAGCGGATGTCCCAGCCGGCGAGGATCGCGGTGCTCGCGGTCATCACCGCCCTGCTGCTGGCGGCCGCCGCCTGGCTGGGCCGGATGGCCTGGACGGCGACCGGCCGGACGGCCGCCGTGCAGCGCAGGGTCGCCGCCACGCTCGCCGCGCTGGGCTCGGCGACGGCCGCGCTCTGCGCGGGGGTCGTCGCCGAGCACGACGAGGTGCTGGCCGGTGGCGCGGTGGGGCTGGCCGTCGCGGCCGCCGCCTACGTGGCGCTGCCCACCGCGGTCGGCCTGCTGGCCTGCGGGGCCCTCGCCCTGGTCGCCGTCACCGGCCTGCTGGAGGCGTTCGCCCGGCCCGAAAGCGCCGCGTGGGGGGCCGGTTACGTCGCGCTGGGCGCGCTCGTCCTGGCCCTCGCCCTCGCCGGGCGGCTGGTCCCGCGCCCGCTCGCCCTGGGCATGGGCGCGGTCATCGCGCTGGCCGGAGGGCAGTGGCCGTTGCTGTGGGACGAGCAGACCTGGGGCTACTCGGTGACCGCGCTGATCGCACTGGCCTGCCTGGCTCTGTACGGCAGGGAACGCGCCTGGGTGCTGATCGTCGCGGGTGTGACCGGGCTGACGCTGGCGGTCCCCGAGGCCGTCTGGCACTGGACCGGCGGGGCCGTCGGCGGCGCCGTGATCCTCGTCCTGGCCGGGGCCGTCCTGCTGACCGCCGCCGGCCTCGGCGTCCTGCTGCACCGCCGTACCGCGCCGGGACAAGACAAGCCGGGACAGGCCGAGCAGGGACAGGACGAGGGGTAGGGGAGCGGAGCCACTCCGCCGCGCCGCCGCGCGGCACGAGGACGGTAGGGGGCAGGGGGCCAGCCGGATCTCCCGCCCGGGGCCGGGCATGGAAGCCGGACATGGAAACTGGGGCCCCGCGCGGGGACCCCAGCAGGTGTGGCCGGTCAGTGCCGCGCGGCGAGCGCGTTCTCGTAGACCTGGACGAGCTCCTGGCTGATCCGCTCCCAGGAGTAGCGGGAGCGGGCGCGGTCGGCGCCGGCGAAGCCGAGCGCGGTGCGCCGGGTGGGGTCGGCGAGCAGCTCGCGGATGAGGCGCGAGGTCCGCGCCGGACGGTCCGCCGGCACCAGCAGGCCCGTCACCCCGTCCACGACGGAGTCGAGGTGGGCGCCCACCGCCGAGGCGATGACGGGCACGCCGCACGCCATGGCCTCCAGCGCGACGACGCCGGTCGAGGTCTCCTGCGGCAGCGAGACGACCACGTCGGCGCTGCGCATCAGCTTGGGCACCGAGGTGTGCGGGACCTGCCCGAGCAGGGTGACCCGGTCCTCCACGCCGACCTCCTTGGCCAGCAGCATGACGCGGTGCGCGTCGGCGTCGTGCGGCAGCGCCGCGGCCTCCGGCCCACCGGCGATGAGCAGTTCGGCGTCGGGGATGCCCTCCAGCGCGCGGATGGCGGTGTAGACGCCTTTTTCCTTGGTCAGCGGCCCGACGTGGAGCAGGCGGGGCCGGGTGCCGCGGGCCGCGGCCGGGCCCTGGCGCCGGAACCGCTCGACGTCGACGCCGCAGGGGATCACCGAGATGTTGCGGCGCGGCACGCCCAGCCGGATCAGCGTGGACTCCTCGTCCCCGCATCCGGCGATCACCGCGCTGGCCCGGCGGCCGATCGCGCGCTGCACCCGGACCTTCTTGGCATCGTGGGTGTGCTCGCTGCTGAAGCTCTGGGTGAACGGGACGCCGAGACCGTCGGCTCCCGCGATGGCGGCCAGGCCGCCGGTCCAGGAGTGGGCGTGGATGACGTCCGGGCGGTCCTGCCCCCAGCGGCGCATGAGCTGGTCGCCCAGGTCGGGCAGGTAGGGCAGGACGCTGTCCTCAGGGAGGTCCTCGGCCGGCCCGGCGGGCAGGTTCTCCAGCGTGACACCCTGCGACACCCGCACCCGCGGCTTGTCGGCATCGGAGTGCCGACGCGTGTAGATCGTGACTTTGTGCTCCCGGCCCAGCTCGCGGGCGACGGCGAGGAGGTGGGCACGCTGCGCGGCGATGTCGGACTGGCTCTGGGAGGAGGACAGCGCGTCGGAGGAGACGAATGCAATGTTCACGGCACACCTCTGGGAGGAGATAGGCATGGAAAGCCTGTGATTCCTTCAGGGGTGCCTGCGTCTTAGGCACACGTCTGTATGAGAGAGAACATACCCGGATTCCCGCCGCCGGCAAACCTCAATTTTTCCCGCTCGGCCGCGGTTTCCCGGGGCGGGCGCCGGCCGCGCCCGCCCCTGCCGGTCATCTGCCCAGGTCGGCGCGGATGTCCTGGGCGCCGCGAGTCACCGGGAGCACCGCGCCTTACCGGGAGCGCCGCGCCTTACCGGGAGCGCCGCGCCTTACCGGGAGCGCCGCGCCTTACCGGGAACACCGTGCCGCGAGGCGCGTGGGGCGGGCGAGTCACACGGCGCGCAGGGCGAGGATCACGATCTCGTCCCACACGCGTCCGCCGGAGAAGGCGTGCCGGTCCTCCTCCACAGCCTTGACCACCGTGGCCGGGGACTGCGCCACGCAGCGCGCGAGCACGTCGGCCAGGCGGTTCTCGCCGTACGGCTCGCCCTGCTCGTTCTGCGAGGCGACCAGCCCGTCGGAGTAGAAGACCAGCGTCTGGCCCGAGGACAGCGTGAGCTCCTCGCTGAACATCTCGGCCTCGGCGGCGATGCCGAGCGGCACGCCGCCGCCGGCGGTGAACCGCACCGAGCCGTCGGACTGCAGGATCGCGGCGGGGTGGTGCCCCGCGCTGGCCAGCCTGACCCTGCGCGCCCGGATGAACCCCGCCACCGCCATCACGAACATGCCGCTGTGCTGCACCGTCAGCGCGTGGTTCAGCTTGCGCAGCGCCTCGCCCGGATCGGACTCCCAGACGCTGAGGACGCGCAGCCCGTTGCGGACCATGGCGCTGACCGACGCGGCCTCCTCGCCCTTGCCCGCCGCGCCGCCCAGGGCGAACCCCCACCCGTCCTGTACCGGGAAGACGTCGTAGAACTCGGCCCCGACCAGGCTGGAGCCCGCGTGATAGATCGCCGCCGCCTCGAATCCGGGGATGTCCGGCAGGCTCCGCGGCACCACGCTGGTGCGCAGCGCGTCGGCGGCCTGGGACCGAGTCTGGAAGCTGCGCCGGGCACGTAGGGCGAGTCCGAGGTGGACGCCGATCTCCTCCATCAGGCCCAGGTCGGCCAGGGAGAACGGCTCGCGGTCGCGCAGCCGTAGGAGGGTGAGGGCGCCCAGCGCGCCGCCGTCACCCTGGATCGGCACGATCAGCGCCGAGGCGGCGCCCATGACCCGCAGCAGCGGCGGCCCGCCGGGCACCTCGCCGAGCAGCGTCTCGTCCTCCAGCATCTCGTGGACCACGCCCGAGCCGCCGGTCAGCACGTGGGCGACGGCCGGCGCGGTCAGCGGGGTCATCCCCTCGATCAGCCGGATCAAGTCGGTCACCGGCTTGTCGCCCGGGCCCAGCACGCAGGCCCGCCGGGGCACGCCGTCGCGGACCACGTCGGCGATCACCCAGTCGGCGCTCTCGGCCGCCAGCAGCCGTGCGGCCCGGGTGACGGTCACCGGCTGGCGCAGGCTCTCCTCGTCGAGCAGCAGGCGGGTCATCGCCGACAGCAGCTCCTGGCGGCGGGCGGCGGCCATGACCAGGGAGGCGTCCGACCGGTCGACCGGCCCCCGGGGGGCGCCGGCCACCTGAGCCTCCAGCGGGAGGATCACGACGGCGGTCATCTCCTGCGGCTCACCCGGCATCGTCAGCCGGGTGAGGGCGAGCTGCACCGTGTGCGCGCGGCCCTGGTGGGCCAGCCGCGTCTGGAACGTCGCGGTCTGCCCTCCCTGCTGCACCGCCGTCAGGTGCGAGCGGAACGCCGCGCGCCGGGAGACGTCGACGAACAGCGGGAAGGAGCGCCCGATCAGATAGCCGGCCGGGCTGCCCAGCATCTGGGAGGTCTCCGCGCTGATGCGCCGGACCACCCCCGAGGCGTCCAGCACCACCACGGGGACGGGGAAGGTGCGGAACACCTGCCGCAGCAGCTTGAGCTCCCGCTGCGACCCGCTCTCCCGCTCACCGGACCGCTTGGGCGCCTTGCGCAGCTCGCGCAGGGACGTCTCCAGCAGCTCGCGGGCGGTGTCGAGCTCCGCCAGCGCGGCGTCAAGTGTGGACCGGGGATCGGCTGGGTAGGCGGACCTGGTCTCGCGCAGGGAGGAGACCCTGGTCGTCAGCGCGCTCAGCGCCTGCTCCAAGGCCTGAAGGCCAATGGCGTCGGTCAATGTTCGTCCTCGTCAGCGGCCGGGATGGGACTGGCCCCGTCGTAGACGGTACGCCACCCCGTGGGTCGGATCGATGCGCGGTCAGATAGTGATTAAGTTAGCGAAATCAGGAAGGGGTTCCGTGACATGGAGATGGTCACTCCCGTTCTCGCCCGGGACCTCGCCGCACTCGGCAGGGTCAGCGAGGAGACTTCGAGCGAGAGCGTGCTGCGCGGGCTCACCACCACCCTCGCCGGCGACGTGCCCGGCTGCGCGGGCGGTTCGGCCGAGCTGTGGCGTGCCGAGCGCCTGGTCGTCTCGGCTTCGCACAGCGAGCTCATCGTGCTCGTCGACAGCGAGGGCGAGCTGGGACAGGGGCCCTCCGCCGAGGCCCGCGCCACCGGCCGTCACGTGATCGTCCAGGACGTGCTGCGCGAGTCGCGCTGGCCGGACTACGCCGGCATGGCGGTCCGCTGCGGGATCCGCTCGGTCCTGGCCCTGCCGATCACCGTCGAGCGCGCCGTCCTGGTCCTCGGCCTGTACGGCGTGCGTCCCGGAGTCTTCGCGGCCCGGAGCGTCCCCCCGCTGGCCGACATGCTCGCCGAGCAGGTAGGCGTGGCGCTGGCCAACATGTGGGACTACGACGAGGTCAGGACCGACGCCGCCCAGATGCAGGAGGCGCTGGCCGGCCGGGCGATCATCGACCAGGCCAAGGGCATCATCATGAAGTCCAGCGGCTGCTCGGCCGAGGCCGCCTTCGACGAACTGCGCAGGATCTCCCAGCACCACCAGGTGAAGGTAGCCGATCTGGCCCGGCTGCTGGTCGACGAGCACCAGCGGAACCGGGGCGGGAGAGGCGGCTGAGAGGGCCGCGCCCGAGGGGGCGGCGCCCTGAGCGAGGTGCCCGGGAGGCGGCGCCCAGGGCGGGATGCCCGGGGCGGGATCTGTCCGGGAGGTCGGCGTGTCGCGGCGGCGCCGTGGCCGCCGGGAGGGAGCCCCGGCCGCCGTGGGCACCCGGGCCGGACGGCGGGGGAGCGGGTGGGGAGCGGGCTAACCGAATGCGGCGAGCGCGTCCTCGACCGTGTCGTAGAGGGGCAGGCGCTGGGCCAGGCCGGTGATCCACATCACCTTGGTCTTGGCGTATTCCACGCCGATGAGGGCGAACTTCCCTCCGGAGTTGGTGCTGAGCTGCCAGTGATGGACGATGAGCCCGAGCGCGCGGGAGTCCATGAACGTCACCCCGCCCAGGTCCAGCGCCATGTCCGGGCCGTGCTCGGCCACCTCGCCCGCCAGGTAGTCGGCGAACTGGTCCCTGGTCGTCGCATCCAGCAGGCCCGTCACCCGGATCACATTGACCCCACCGACCAGCGCCGACGTCAGAGTCAGGGCCGCCGCTCTCTCGCCGTTCTCCGACACCGTCACTCAGGTCCTCCTCGCCATTTGATTAGCAACCTTACTGTTACCTGGGAGCGAGCAATACTCCCGGAATCGGGGTAATACTAGAACCGAGGTCCAGCAGAGGGCCTCGCCTCGAAACGTGGTCGAGGCGATGCCGTCTGCCCGGATGCTGTTCCGAGCTGTTGGTGTCGTCCCCGACAGTCATACAAGGAGCAGCAATGTCTGTTCAGGCCCTCGAACTCACCGACATGACCGCCGAGGAACTCCTCGCCGAGATGGTTCTGCCCGAGGTCTCCGAATACCGCGCCGAGCGCCTGCGCGAGCGGATCGTCGAGATGCACCGGCCACTCGCCATGGAGATCGCCCGCCGCTACCGCTACCGGGGCGAGCCGCTGGAGGACCTCCTCCAGGCCGCGTACGTCGGGCTGATGAAGGCCATCAACGGATTCGACCCCACCCTCGGCCACGCCTTCCGCGGCTACGCCGTGGTCACCATGACCGGTGAGGTCAAGCGTCACTTCCGTGACCGCACCTGGGCCATCCGGGTGCCCCGCGTCTACCAGGAGCGCAGGGCCGAGCTGAACCGGCTGGTCGCCGATCTCAGCCAGGACCTGGGCCGGTCGCCGACGATCGCCGAGCTCGCCGCGAAGATGAACATCTCCGAGGAGGACGTCCTGCTCACCCTCGACGCCTCGGCCGCCTACAGCGCCCTCTCGCTCGACGCGCCGCTCGGCGCCGACGACGACGCGGCCGCGCTGGGCGACGTCATCCCCGACGAGGACGACGCGCTGGGCGTCCTGGTGGACCGCGAGGCGGTCAAGCCGCTGATCGACAAGCTGCCGACGCGCGAGAAGAACATCCTCCTGCTGCGGTTCTTCGGCAACATGACCCAGGCGGAGATCGCAGCCGAGTTCGGGATCTCCCAGATGCACGTCTCCCGTATCCTGCGGAAGGTCCTGGACCAGCTCCGCGAGGAACTCGTCGCCGAATGCTGAATACACGGCCCCTCACCGGGCACCCCAGTCGGCGACGGCAGGAGTGGCATAGGGTGCGTTTGAATGATCCCCAGGCGCCGGGGAAGATGGCGCGGTGGGACAGGGGAGGCGGATCTCGCGTGAACGAGGACGGTGTTCGTCCGGCTCGCTTCCTGACGAGCGGCGACCGTTCCCGGCCCGTCCCCGCCGGAGCCGCCGTGGCGGAGATCGCCTTCTGCCTCCCCGACCTGCCCGACGTGCGCGACTTCGCCACCGTCCAGGCCGTGCGGAGCGGGATGTCGCAGGAGAGCCTGGCCGACTTCCTCGTGGCGGTCAACGAGGTCGCCACCAACGCCGTCACCCACGGCCATGCCACGGCCAAGGCCGTGCTGCGGATGTGGACCGTCGGCCGCACCCTCGTCGTGGAGATCCACGACGAGGGGCGGTGGTCCCCTGACGGGCCCCCGGGCGAGACGCCGCCCGCGCCCTATGCCACCAGCGGCATGGGGCTCTGGGTGGCCCGGATGATCAGTTCCGACATCAAGTTCGAGACCGGGGCGGCCGGGACGTTCATCACCATGTCTTTCAAAGTCTGAACCGGCTTTTCCCGACATAAGACCCTTATCGGTCCGAATCTGCTTTTTTGGGTACAAGCCGGTTTATGACAGCACCTGTCCGCATATTGATCGTTGGTGGCGGCTATGTCGGCATGTATGTCGCCCTGCGGCTCCAGCGCAAACTCCGGCGCGGCGAGGCCCGCATCACCGTCGTCAACATCGACTCATACATGACCTACCAGCCGTTCCTCCCGGAGGCGGCGGCGGGCAACGTCGAGGCCAGGCACGTCGTCGTGTCCCTGCGCCGGGTCCTGAACAAGTGCGAGATCCTCAACGGCTGGGTGGTCGGCATCGACCCCGTCGCCCGCACCGCCGACCTGCGCCCGTACGAGGGCCCCGGCCGCACCCTGTCCTACGACATCCTGGTCTTCGCGCCGGGCTCCATCTCCCGGACCCTGCCCATCCCGGGCCTGGCCGAGTGCGGCATCGGCTTCAAGAGCGTCGAGGAGGCCATCCACCTCCGCGACCACGTGCTCGCCCAGCTCGACCTGGCCGAGTCCACCACCGACAGTGTCGTCCGGTCCAGGGCGCTGACCTTCGTCTTCGTCGGCGCGGGCTTCGCCGGCGTCGAGGCGCTGGCCGAGCTGGAGGACATGGCCCGCGACGTCTGCCGCTACTACCCGACGGTGGACCCCGGCGACATGCGCTGGTTCCTGGTGGAGGCCACCGACCGCATCCTTCCCGAGGTCGGCCCCGAGATGGGCCGCTGGACGCTGGAGCAGCTCCGCGGGCGGGGGATCGACGTGCGCATCAACACCCGGCTGAGCTCCGCCGAGGAAGGGCACATCGTGCTCGACGACGGCACCGAGTTCGACACCGACACCCTGGTGTGGACCGCCGGGGTCAAGCCGAACCCCCTCGTCCACTCCAGCGGGCTCCCGCTGGACGGCAAGAGCCGGGTGAGGGCGACCGCGGAACTGGTCGTCGAGGGCTTCCCCGACGTCTTCACCGCGGGGGACTGCGCCGCCGTACCCGACCTCACCGAACCGGGGGAGATGTGCGCGCCCAACGCCCAGAACGCCGTACGGCAGGCCCGCCGGCTGGCCGACAACGTGGTGGCCACGCTCCGGGGCAGGGAGCGCAGGCCCTACCGGCACGCCTACGCCGGATCGGTGGCCACCCTGGGACTGCACCAGGGGGTCGCCCAGATCTACGGCCGAAAGCTCCGCGGCCTGCCCGCCTGGTTCATGCACCGGACCTACCACCTGTCGCGGGTCCCCACCGTGAACAAGAAGGTCCGGGTGATGACCGACTGGACCCTGGGGCTGTTCTTCCGCAGGGAGACCGTCTCGCTCGGCGCGATAACCCATCCCCGCCAGGAGTTCGAGCTCGCCGCCCGGACCGAGACCGGCGTCCCGGCGTCCCGCTGACCCGTCCCGGCCTCTCGGAGGGCCCGGAGGGGGCCTCTCCTTAAGGGGCCGGTCCTTAAGGGGCCGGCCGGGGTCTCTCTCAAGGGCCCGTCCGGGCCGCTCCGGCCGGAGGGGGCGCCGTCCGTGTGGACGGCGCCCCCTCCGCGCGTTCCCGTCCCGGCCGCGTCCCCGTCCGCTCCGCCGGGGCGATCGGCTCGGGCCGCGGGCCCTGGGACGGGCCCTCAGCGCCTGCGGCGCCAGCTGCCTCCATTCCCGCTCCGCACGCCCGCCGTACCGACTCCGGCCTGGTGCAGCGCGAGCAGGAGCAGGCCGAGGAGCAGGAAGGTCGTGCCGCTGATGCCGCCGATCCTGGTGTTGATCAGATCAAGGAGAAGGCCGAGGCCGAACACGACCGCGGCAGCGATTGCGAGCATGGGTCACCTCGTCCCGCTGGTCAGGGTCAGGAGCTGCTCCAGCGTCGCCCGGTAGTCGCGCAGGGCGGTACGGAGCTGCTCGGTGTCGTTGTGGTCGTTGTTCTTCCAGCGGCCCTGGAGCTCGGCGGTCCGGGCCTCCAGCGCGGTCCGCAGCGAGGTCGTGACCTCCCCGACGAGGGAGTCGGCGCGTTCCACCGAGTCGCGCGGGTCGTCGACGAAACCGGCCTGGACCTCCTGCCAGCGCCGCCGTACCTGTTCGGAGTCGTGATCGAAGAGGGGGCCGCCGGCGGCGTCGGCGCTGTGTGCGGCGTCAGCGGTGTGTGCGGCGTCAGCGGTGTGTGCGGCGTCCGGGGTGTGTGCGGCGTCGGCGGTGTGCCCGGTGTGCCCGGTGTCCGCCGGAGCGGGCCGGCCGGCGTGGGCCGCCGCCTGTCCGGGCGCCGGGAGGTCCGCGGGCCTGCCCGCGATCACCGTCGGCGTGTCGTCGTCGTCCAGGTCGCCGCGGCGGCCGTCGTCCAGGCCGTCGCGGCGATCCGGGAGCACCCCGCCGTGACGCGGCTCCTGAGAGCTGTGACGCGGTTCCTGGGTGGCGGGCATCCCGTCGGCGCGCTGGGGCGGGACGCTCAGATCGTCGTCATCGTGCTTGTGGACCAGGCGGTCTTCATGCCGGTCGTTCATTGTCGGATCACCGTCCTCGGGGGTCGTGGCGGCCGGTCCGCCCGTCGTCGTTGGTCGTCTCTCCCTCGCGCGGACCGGTGTGCCGCGCGGAGGGGCCGCCGTTGGCCGTGCCCTCGGGGGCCGAGAGCAGCTCCTCGAACAGGACGCGGTAGTGGACCATGGCCTGCCGGAGCTCCTCGGTGGAGGCCTCCTTGTGGGCGGCGCGGCTGCTGATCTCGTGAGCCTGCCGGTAGTGGCCGAGAGTGCGGCCGTGCGCCACCGAAAGATCGGACAGGCGCTGCTCGAAGTCATCGGTCGGATAGCCCCGCTCCGCCATCACGGAGGTCACCAGGTGATCGGCTTCGGTCACCGCGAAACCCGGAGCGTCCACGAACCGCTCCTGGACCTCCATCCACTTCTTGGCGTAGGCGTCACGTGTCCCGGAGTCGAGCGGTCGGATGTCGAGGGAGTTGACACGCTGCTCACGGGCGATGAGCTCCTGCTCGGCCTCGTGCCGTGTGTCGCGCTCCCGCAGGGTGCGTTCGTACTCGGGGCCGAATCGATCGCGGAGTCGGTGCCGGCGTCGCTGCTGCAGTACGGCGTAACCGACTGCGATGATCGCCACCACCGCGACCACGATGACGGCCACCCAGATCACGGTGGACATGGCTGCCTCCGGTCGTGTAAGCGGTTGTCCCCGTGCGCTGCCCTGGAGACAGGCCTCGAAACCGGCCGCCCATGTCGGCGCCCGCCGTCAAAAAATTTCTGAACCGGTGTTTCATCGAGCTTTGTCGGACGGCCGGCGGCTCCGGCGCGGTCCTTCCGTCCAGCGGCCCGGCGGTCGCGGTGATGCGCGCGCCCGCGCGGGTTCGGCCCGCACGGTTCGGCCTGTGCGGGTTCGGCCCGTACGGGTCCAGGCCGCACGGTTCGGCCCGTGCGGGTTCAGATCGCGCGGGTCCAGGCCGCGCGGTTCAGGTCGGGTGGGTTCGAACCGCGCAGGTTCAGGCCGGGTCCTGGTCCTCCGCGGGCTCCAGCGCCCTGCGGGCCGCGGCCAGGACCGTCTCGACGAGCGACCGCCCGGGAACGGCCGGGACCTCGTGGAACCCTCGGTCCGGCTGGTAGGCGACGTCCAGGCCCTCGGCCACCAGCCGGTCGGCCCAGCGCAGCGCGGTGTTGAGCTTCTCCGGGGGGATGGCGCGTCCCTGGGCCACGGACGACAGGTTGCGCAGGTTCGTGGCCGGGCCCGACTGGCTGTGTGAGCGGTCCAGCTTCCACGGGATCGCCCGGGAGTGGTCGAGCATCGGCTTGGAGAGCCCCGCGGCCCTCTTGGCCTGCAGGATTCCCGATTCGCTCACCCCGAACCGCGCGGCCAGCTCCGCGTTGGACAGCCCCTGCCGGACGAGCCGTCGCAGCTCGTCCTGGTCGATCAGCGCTCTGCGCCCCACCTGCACCCCGTCTCTCGCATGATCACATCCGCCCGCTGGACGCCTTGGCGTGCGCACGTCCAGCCGATCTGCGCTAAGGTTATGACGTCCCGCCCGAGAGGGCGCAGGACAACCGGGACGTAGCGCAGCTTGGTAGCGCACTTGACTGGGGGTCAAGGGGTCGCAGGTTCAAATCCTGTCGTCCCGACCAGGTTCTCACTGGTCGGCAAGGGTGTCACCCATACGGGGGACACCCTTTCTGCATTGTGGGGCACGGGCCGGGTGATCTCCGGGTTCTCGGCGAAGTGCAGCACCTGACCGGGTCTGGCCGCATGATCTGTGTCCACCGTCCCGCCCCGCGGGGCGGGTGAGCCCGCGCACCCTTCCGGACCGCCGTCCCGTGCCCGGGATGCCCTGTCCGCCCGAGTGGGCTGGACCAGCCGGCGTCAGGGGTGGGCCGGCCGGAGCGTGGCCGCCGGCTGGGTCGCCGGCACACCCTCCGGCGCCAACCGGACGCGCACCAGCCAACCGGACGCGCACCATGGGGCCGAGCGTTCCGGGGGTCTGATCACCCGGGCGGGGAGCCGTCGAATGACGGGTGAGGGCTTCCACGGGCACTCAGGGTAATGATTTAATCACTTGGTGTGACCATGGCAGTTGCTCCCCCAGAGAAGGACACCCCATGATCAGAACAGCACTGAAGGCCGGAGCCGCGGCGCTCGCCGCGGCCGCACTGCTCGCCGCGCCGGCCCTCTCGGCGCCCGTCCAGGCCGCGACCGTCGCCGCGACCAGCCGGATGCCTGCCGGCGATGACGTCTACCGTGACTGGTACACCAGCCACTCCAACTGCGTGACGGCCGGTCAGGGCGGGATCGACCGAGGCCACTGGGATCACTACACCTGTTCCGAAGGCGATTGGCTCTGGCACCTGTGGACCAACCGCTGAACGGCGCGGACCTCGTCGGCCGCAAGGCGCCCCCACCGCCCTGGTCAGGGTGGACGACGGAACGCCACCCGGCTGGATCTGCGTCGTAATGGAGCCCGGACCGCACGCCGGCGGTCCGGGCTCCGTCGTCAAGCTCCCGAACGGCAGATCAACCGTTTGCCGCCTGGCGGCCGGGGTCACGTTCGGGGGGACGCCGCCGTGTCGGGCTTGCGGACTCCGGTCGACTCGACGGTGAGCGCGGTGCCGGCGGCGTCGCGGGGCTGGAGTTCGGGCACGATCGCCCCGTGCCCGTCGACGAGCACCGAGTGCGGCTCGTGGGGGGCGAACAGGTGGCGTTCGCCCCACTGGCGCAGGGCGACGACCGTGGCGAACAGATTCCGTCCGGCCTCGGTCAGGACATACTCCTGCCGTCTGCCCGAGGGGGCCGTCCGGCGGGCCAGAATGCCGTGCTCGACGAGGCGGCGCAGGCGGACGCTGAGGATGTTGCGTGCCACGCCGAGGCGTTCCTGGAAGTCGGTGAACGCACGCGCGCCGTCCATCGCGTCGCGGACGATCAGCAGGGTCCACCGGTCGCCGATCAGGTCGACCGTGCGGGCCACCGGGCAGGTGGGGTCGGTCCACTGACCGCCCGAAGGGGTCGGGACGGGTTGCTCGCCGGTCATGCGCCACCTCCAAAGAGTTGCGATTTGAAACTATTATGTCCTACCTTCAATCAGTTGCATTTTGCTACCAATTGGAGGTCGGAATGGGGCAGGGACCAGGACGCGGGCACCGGACGCTGCTGGCCGTGGTGTGCGCGGTGGCGGTGTCGACCATCTACGCGGCCCAGCCCGTCCTGGAGCGGATGGGGGCCGACCTCGGGCTGACCCCGGGCGGACTGGGCTGGGTCGTCGGCGTCGGACAGCTCGGATATCTGGCCGGCCTGATCCTGCTCGTGCCACTGGGCGACCTGCTGGACCGGCGCCGGCTCATGGCCTGCCATCTCACCCTCACCGCGCTCGGCACCGGCCTGGTGGCCGTCACCGACCAGCCGGCGGCGGCGTTGGCCGGTCTGGCTGTGGCGGGCGTGTTCGCCGTGGTCGTGCAGATCGCCGTGGCCTATACCGCCGCCACCTCCGCCGCACCCGAGCGTGGGCGCAACATCGGCGTCGTCACCTCCGGGGTCGTGATCGGCATCCTGGGCGGCCGGGTGCTCGCGGGGCTCCTCGCCGACCTCGCCGGCTGGCGCGGCATCTACCTCACCCTCACGATCCTCTCCCTCGCGCTGGCGGCCGTCGTCCTCGTCGCGCTGCCCCCGGACGCCCGGAGGTCCCCGCGCGGCCGGGACGGCCGCCGCGGTGGCGCCCGGCGGTATGCGCGGGCGATCGGCGCCGTGGGGCGACTGACGGCGACGGACCGCCTGTTCCGGGGGAGGGCGCTGATCGCGTTCTTCCTGTTCGCCTCCTTCGGCACGCTCTGGAGCGGGATCGCGCTGCCGCTGTCGGCCGAGCGCTGGCAGCTGTCGACCACCCAGATCGGCCTGTTCGGCCTCGCGGGTCTGGCCGGAGCCCTCGGCGCCGCACGGGCGGGACGCTGGGCCGACCGCGGTCGCTCCGGCTCCGTGACCGGATGGTCCCTGGCCGCTCTGATCGCCTCGTGGGGGCTGACCGCCCTGACGGGTCATTCGCTGTGGCCGCTGGGCGCGGGCATCGTACTGCTCGACTTCGCCGTGCAAGCCGTGCACGTCACCAACCAGCAGCTCATCACCGCTGCCCACCCCGGCCGGACCAGCGGCACCATCGGCGCCTACATGGTCTTCTACTCCCTCGGCTCCAGTCTCGGCGCCGTGACCACCACCTGGGCCTACGAGGCCGCCGGGTGGACCGCCGCGAGTGTGCTCGGCGCCGGCTACGCCACCGCCGCCCTGGTGATCTGGGCGCTGCACCGGCGGCCTCACGGCGACATCGGTACGGGCGAGCTCGCCGCGACAGAGAACACGATGGCCACTCCATGAGGCCGTCGCCGTGGGGCCGCTCGTCCCGGCCTCCGCCGCGGGCCGGCCCAACCTGTCGCCGGGGAAGGCGGCCCAAGCCGGCAGTTCCGTAGCCGGTCACGAGGTGTCGGCGGTCAACGACGGCGACCAGGCCACCTACTGGGCGGCCGGCTCCGGCGCGTTCCCGAACACGCTGACCGGCAAGCTCGGCGCCAACGCCGTCGTCGGCTCGGTCGTGGTGAAACTCAACCCCGGCTCCTCGTGGGGCACCCGTACGCGGAACATCCAGGTCCTGGGCCGTGAGCAGAGCGCCACGACCTACCAGAGCCTGGTGTCGGCGGCCGACCACACCTTCAACCCGGCGGACAGCGTCAACCTCTACCTCGGCGGCACCTTGGCCGGCGCTTGAGAGACGGCCGGCCATATGGCGTGCTCCCGGTTGGAACCCCACCGTGGAGCACGCCCGTAGCCGGCCGGGTCACTCCGGTGGGTCCCGCTGGTCGGCGGTATGAGCCTGCTCACTCACAAGAACGTGGGCATGCGGGGAAATCGGCCGGAAATCCCTTGATGTAATTCTCCGCCATAAGAAGATCGCCGACTCGGGCCGCCGACGGGCCGGAGGGTGATCTCTTTGGATGGCATTTGAGATGGTTTATACCTTATATGGCTATTTACCGCATATATGAGGGTATCCCCCGCTTGCGCCCATGAGTGCCCTTCTGTAGCGAGGCAAATACTCTGTTATTTGCCGGAAAGGAGCAGTCATGTTTGGTAAATGCTCACTCATCATCGGGCCGGCACTCGCCGCCTCCCTCGCGTTCCCTCTGGGCTTCGCCGCGGAGGCCCTGGCCGCCCCGTCCCGAGCGAATCCAGAGGTGGCAGCCCCGTCGGAGCCGCAGGACCCGTGCGAGGAGAAGGGGCATGGCTGCCAGCCGGGCATCACTCAGGGCCAGCTCGACGGCCATCGCTGCATCGATCCCAACCCGGGTGGTCACGGAGACTCGGGCCTGCCGGACTTCGAGTACGGCTACTACATAGGTTATGAACAAGGCTGGAATCACGAGGGGTGCGACGAGAGAGGGCAGTGGACGGACGACAACGGCGACGGTGAGGACAACGGAAACGGCGAAGACAACGGCAACGGCGACGGAAATGGCAATGGAAACGGCAACGGCTGGTAGCCGCTGATTTCGAAAGCCCGGGGTCGCGGCGGCTCGGAGACCGGACTTGGACCGCGACACGGCGCCCTGCCGATACTCGGTCGCATGGTCAACACGGGTACTGCACTCCGCAGGATCTCCGCCGTGCCGGCGGGTGCGCTGCTGGCGCCGCTCCACGCCGCGCGCGCCTGGCCGTGGGACTCCGACCTGACGCCCCGGCGGACCGCCCGCCGTACGGCACGGCCCGGGGACGCCGGCGGAGCCCCCCCCCGGGCGGTCAGGGGTTCTGCCAGCGCCCGGCCAGGCTGACGAGGTCCGGGGCGCTGAGGTGCGGGGCGGTCATCGCGCCCGGGTAGGGCGTGCCGTGCCGGTCCAGCCATGCTCCGACGAGCCCGGCCCGTTGCGCGCCCTCGATGTCCCACGGGTGCACGGCGACCAGGACGGCCTGGTCAGGAGGGACTCCGGCGCGGCCGACCGCGTACAGGTAGGCGGCCGCGGCGGGTTTCCACACCCGGGGGCCGTGCACGTCCAGCCGCTCCTCCACCAGGTCGAGGAGCCCCTCCCGCGCCAGCAGGCGCTCGGTCGCCGACGCGGCGCCGTTGGTCATGGTGAACATCCGTATCCCCGCCTCACGGAGCATCCGCATCCCGTCCGGGACGTCCGGATGCACCTTCAGCCCGGCCAGCCCGTCCAGCACGTGCGCGGCCGCGCCGTCCGGGTCGCCGTGCCAGCCGGGCGTGGCGGCGAGCAGCTCCTTGAGCACATCGGCGGCGACCTGGGCGAAATCGGCGTAACCGCCTGCCGCGGCCAGCGCGAACCCGTCGCGCAGCACGCCCGCGAACCAGGTGGGCATCAGATGCCCGGGCGCCCCCACCTCCTCGAAGCGGGCACGCATCGGCGCCATGTCGCTGAGCGTCTCGTTGACGTCGAAGATCACAATCTGGGGGACCGCGCTCATGTCACTCCTCCCGGATCGGTCCGCTGCCGCGTCGCCCCGGGATCACTCCATGTCGTCCGGCGACTGCGCTCTGCGTGGCAGCCAGTCATGTTGCCTGCCGGCGTCGGGGTCTCCCTCGGGCTGGGCGTCGGGCGACTGCGCGAGCGGTGCCGGCCACTCCGATTCCTCGATCGGGAGGTCGTCGGCGGAGCGCCCGTCCTCAACGCTCACCGGCTGGTCCGGGGTGGACGTGTCGTCATGGATCATTGCTCCTCCTTCGGCGCCGCGCTCCCGCCCGTGCCCCGTCATGGAGGAGCGCGCGAGCCGGGCGTGCTCGACGCCGGCCCCGCCGGGCGGGGCGGTCGGGCTCCGGTGAGATCGCGGAGCTGCCGGCCCGATCCTGGTGCTTCCTACCCTGTAAGTATGCGCCGATTCTTGAAGGTCATGGTTGTCCGGGCGCCGCGGGCCGCGGCCCCTCCGGCGGCGTGCGGACAGGCAACCGCCCGACAGGGGTGACCAGCTCACCGGTGTGCGGGCAGAACCACGCCGCCTGGCCGCGCTCCGCCCTGGCCAGCAGGGGGTGCGAATCAGGGTGCGCCGGGCAGTGCGGCCACACCGCGGGCAGGCCCGCCGCCCACAACGCCTCCACCGCCCACTCCTGCACCTGGTCGGCGAGCCGGGCCACCTGCTCGGCCGGATCCTCGCCGAGCACCACGGAGACCTCCTGCCCGCTGCCGTCGGGGCCGTAGAACCAGGCGCAGGCCAGCCCCTCCCAGCGGCCCGGGTCGGCGTGTGCCTCACGGATGTCGGGGGGTACGGCGCAGCCCGTGCGCAGGTCCCGGCAGATCGGTTCCAGCGCGGCCAGAAGTTCCGCGTGCATCGCACCATCGTAGAGCGGGGGAGGGCGACGGCCCGGGGAACGGGGAGATCCGGCCCCGGCGCCCGCGTTCACAGCGCCGCCCAGTCGATGGCGAGCCGCCGGGCGTCCGCGGGGTCGACCCGGACCGGCACCCTGCGGCCCGGCAGCACCGCGCCGGCCGGCAGCCTGGGCAGCGTCTGGCGATGGTCGACGACGTAGGGCTCGGCGGTGCCCGTCCGGACCTCCAGCCGGAACTGCGCGACCGGGGAGTCGTTGACGGTCATGCCCGTGTCGGCCATCGCCAGGATGTCCGCCTCGGCGGGCAGGCCGCCGGTCAGCAGGCCGTCCTCACCGGTCAGGACGCCGATGGAGGACAGGAGCCCGCCGGGGGAGCCTCCGCCGGGGACGGCCTGCACGGAACGCTCCCACATCCGGTCGAAGTAGGCGTGGAACAGCACCGTCGCGGCGCCGATCTCCAGCAGGAGCCCGACGACGAAGAGCGGCACCGCCCAGGCCGGCAGGTGGAGATCGGTGGCCGGGATGACGGCCATGCCGTACAGGCCGGCCAGTGTCATCGCCGTGCCGGTGCTCACGCCGGCCCAGCCCAGTGCTCTCATCATCCTCGCCTCTCGGGATCGTCGGGCGATCGACGGCGCCGTCCGGCGGGGGTGCGCGGCGGCGGCGATCGGCGGGCCGATTGTCGGCGGGGCCGCTTGACCGGCGCTTGCGGGACGGTTGCCCGCACCTCCTCCCCGCGGGGGCGTACGGCGGCGGCCCCGGGGCGGCGCGACCGTACGGCGGACGGGATCCCCCGCCGGACCCGGTCCCGCCCGCCCGGGGCGGGCAGGAGACCGGCCGCCCGGCGCGGCCGTCGTCAGCGGGGGCGCAGCAGCGACACGATCGACCTGAGCTCCGGCTCCTTCGCCTCCTGACCCGGCGTGGCCGCGTAGGCCCAGATCAGGTGGCGAACCTCCGGATAGGTGCCCTCCAAGACCAGGCGCAGCGCCTGCAGGTCCAGCTCCTGGTCCCTGGCCGTGCCCCGTTCGACGTGCTGGCGCAGATGCTCGTGCGCGGTCTGGATGGTGAAGGTCTCGACGTAGAGGGTCGGCTCCTCCATGTCCTCGAAGAGGCTCCACATCGTCGCCCCGGTGCGCCGCCGTGCCCGGCCGATCTCCTGCATCACCTGCAGGAACGCCTCGGCGTTCGCCGGGCCGACGCGCCATTCGACCACCACCAGCAGCGGTCCCCTGCCGTGCTCCAGGTCGCTGGGCGGCTCGGGGTAGTGGCGCACCTGGCGCATGTCGAAGCGCGCCGTCGGCAGCGGCACCCGCAGTACGCCGATCGGCGTGCTCAGGATCAGCACGGCGGCCGGGACCAGGAAGGCCGCCCGCAGGGACAGGCTCTCGGCCACCAGCCCCCACACCAGCGCCCCCACCGCCTGCCCGCCCATGAACACCAGCTGGTAGTAGGCCAGCGACCGCGCGCGCGCCCACTCCGGCAGCAGGAGCTGGGCCGCGGCGTTCAGCGTCGACAGGACGGCGATCCAGGCCAGGCCGGCCGCCACCAGGGCGGCGATGACGACCGGCACGGCCTCGACCGTGCTGATGACGACCATCGCCAGGGCGTAGCAGATCGTCGAACCGGCCACGACCGTGTTGGGCCCCATCCGTCCGCGGGCCACGGGGAGGGCGAACGCGCCCGCGACGGCGCCGGCGCCGACCCCGGCCAGCAGCACGCCGTAGCCTCCGGCGCCGAGACCGAGCGGGCCGCGGGCGAGGGCGGGCAGCAGGGCCCACATCCCGCTGGCGCAGAAGGTGAACGTCACCGAGCACCACAGGACCGCGGCGAACTCCGGGGCGCTGCGGACATAGCGCGCGCCCGCGCGGATCGCGTCGCGGATGTGCTCGGCGCCCAGGGGGCGGTGGTCGGGTGGCCGCTTCCAGACGTACAGCACCAGCATGACGCCGAGGAAGGACAGCGCGTTGAGGGCGAACGTCGCCTCCGGCCCCGCGACGGAGATGAGCACACCGCCGAGCGCGGGCCCGACGGCCCGTGCCACGTTGCCGTTGGCGCCGTTGAGCAGCGCGGCCTGTGGGATCTCGTCCAGGCTGACGAGCTCCGGCTGGATGGCCTGGAAGGTGGGCACGGCGAATGCCTGTCCGACGGCCATCAAACCGGTCAGGGTGAGCAGGAGCGGCCGCGTCACGGCGTCGGCGGCGGTGAGCACCGCGAGGGCGGCCGCGCCGGCGAAAGTGAGCACCTGGCTGACCAGCAGCAGGCGTCGCCGGTCGAGGATGTCGCCCAGCGCTCCGGCCGGGACGACGAGCAGGAAGACCGGGAGCGCGGTGGCGGTCTGCACCAGGGCGATGTCCAGCGCGTCGCCGCCCAGGTCGCCCATGAGCCACTGCGCGCCGACGGTCTGCATCCACGTGCCCGTGTTGGCCACGAGCTGGGCGATCCACAGCGCGCGGAACAGTCGGCGGCGCAGGGGCGCCCACATCGCCTTCGTCGGTGGGACGCCCCTTGGCTGCTGCAGTGGCGGCCGGCTCATCTCTGGCGCTCCCCGGTTCGCTCGGTCCTGGTTCGGAGGCTCCCCTTCGCGCGGTCCCGGCTCCGGAGGCTCCCCTCGGTCCTCTGCGCTCCCCCCGGTTCTCCGCCTCCCCCGCCCGTTCCCTCCGGGTCCCCCTACGCGCTCCGGTCCCAGACGGACGCGCGCGGCGAGATGAGTTCGAGCTGTGCCAGCAGGTGCTCGGCCGTCGCGGCGGCGCGGGCGCGCAGGGCCGGGGTGCGGGCGTTGATCCGCTCGGTGTGCGCGGGCCGCTCGTCCCACACCCTGTCGACCTCCGCCAGCAGCGGGCCGGCGGCCTCCCTGACGACGCCGCTGAGGGCCGGCGCTCCCAGCTGTTGGGCGAAGTCGAACACCTTCCCGGCGTAGGGCAGCGGCAGCAACGGCACCCCCTGCAGCGCGGCGAAGATCAGGAAGTGCAGCCGCATGCCGACCACGAGGTCCAGGTGCCGTGTCAGGCCGAGGATCTGGCGGGGCCGGTAGTTTCCGTGCAGCACGCGGCAGCGGTCGGCGGCGTTCATGTGGGACAGCACCGCGTGGGAGTGCCGTATGTCGTCCCGCTCCATCGGGACGAAGACGATGTAGGCGTCGAGCCGGCGGACCAGGAAGTCTCCCACGTGGGCGAGCAACTCGTGGTAGCCCTGCACGTCCAGGTGCTCGGCGGCGCGGCCGGGCTCGCGCACGCTCATGCCGACCAGCCGGACCCGCTCGGGCACCCCCTCGGAGCGGAGCAGGTCATGGCCGAACTCCTCCTGTTCGAGCAGGAGCGCCGGGTCGGCGGTGACCGTGATCGCGCTCATCACCCCGGTCTCCTCCAGCACCAGCCGGGACTCCTCGTCGCGGACGGTGATCGTGGTGCTGTCGTTGAGCGTCTCCCGCACCAGCATGCAGTCCAGGCGGTCGGTGAGCGGCCCGGCGCCCAGCGCGTAGGTGAAGACCGGGACGTTCTGCTCGTGGGCCAGCCGGGCGAGCCGCAGGTAGCGGCGGGCCTCGGTGTCGTAGAGGATGCCGCCGCCGCCGAGGACCAGTACGTCCAGGCGGCTCACGATCTGTGAGGCCGGTTCGCGGCTGATCCCCTCCCAGCCGACCACCTCGATCCCCTGATGGTGGACGCGGGTGTGCTCGGGGGTCCGGGAGAACACCACCGTCAAGGCGTCGGGGCGTCCTTTCCGGATGCTGTCGAGAATGCTGGTGAGGATGGCCTCGTCCCCTACGTTGCGGCCACCGTAGGAGCCCAGGAGCCCGATGGTCGGCCCGCGCGGTTTGCTCATATTCGCCCCTTTTTTCCGTTTTCGGATATTTTGTACCCGTAGGGCGTTCGGCGTATCCCACCCCGGGCCGGTCCGGTCGTCGGCGTCCCCGGCACCGGGCGGTCAGGGGGTGACGCGGAGCACGAGCTCGCCCCTGGTGCGCAGGACGTCGAGGGAGCGGGTGCCGGTGGAGTCGTGGTCGTCGCCGACCAGGTCGACGACCACGTCCACGTCGTGGACGGCCTCCTCGAACGGGGTGGCGGTGTAGTCGACGAGCTCGTCGGCTCCCAGCTCGCGCAGCCACCCGTGCTTGGCCTCGCGGGCGGTGCCGATCACGTACGCCCCCAGGCGCTTGGCGATCTGGACGGTGAAATGGCCCACCCCGCCCGCGGCCGCGTGGACGAGGACGCGCCGGCCGGGCCCGACGCCGGCGGTGTCCGTCAGGATCTGCCAGGCGGTCAGGGCGGCCACCCGCACCGGGTGCAGCACCTCCGGGCCGCCGAAGGTGTCCTGGCTGATCGCGCGCATGAGAGCCACGATGTTCTCCCCTGCCTGTTGTGGCCTTGTCCCGCCGGTCACGGGTTCCGCCGGTCACGGCGTCCCGGCGGCCGGCCTCCGGACGCGTGACGGCCGCCGGGACCTCCCTCCCGCCGGGGAGCGCCGAGGCCGGCGCGGGAAGAGCGGCCCGTGTCCATGACATGCGCCGTGGGGCGGCATGACAAACACGGCGGACGGGCGGACGGCTCCCGCCGGACGGCGGGCGGGGACGCTCGGGAACGGTAGTAACTTCGACCCATGCGACTGGGTGTTCTAGACATTGGTTCCAATACGGTGCATCTGTTGGTGATGGACGCCCATCGGGGGGCTCGGCCGCTGCCCGCGTACTCCCACAAGGAGGAGCTGAGGCTCGCCGAGCACATGGAGGAGGGCCACCGGCTCTCCGAGCGGGGCGCCGCGCGGCTGCGGGAGTTCGTCGAGAAGGCCGTGCGGCTCGCCGAGGACAAGGGGGTCGAGGACCTCATGGCCTTCGCGACCTCGGCGGTCAGGGAGGCGGTCAACGGTGAAGAGGTGCTCGAAGGGATCAAGGCCGGTTCCGGGGCGGACATCGAGGTGCTGTCCGGCCAGGACGAGGCGAGGCTGACGTTCCTGGCCGTGCGGCGGTGGTTCGGATGGTCGTCGGGGCGGCTGCTGGTGCTGGACATCGGCGGAGGATCGCTGGAGATCGCCTCGGGGATCGACGAGCAGCCGGACGTGGCGGTGTCGCTGCCGCTGGGGGCCGGGCGGCTCACCCGTGACTGGTTCACCGCCGACCCGCCCCCGGCCGACGAGGCGCGGGCGCTGCGCAGGCACGTGCGGGCTGAGATCGCCCGCACGGTGGGCGAGGTGGCGCGGTACGGCCGGGCCGACCACGCGGTGGCGACGTCCAAGACGTTCAGGCAGCTCGCCAGGATCGCCGGGGCGGCGCCCTCACAGGAGGGCTCGGACGTCCGCCGGGTGCTCAGGCACGCCGACCTGATCGAGTGGGCCGACCGGCTGGCCAAGATGGACGTGCGGGAGCGGGCGGAGCTGCCCGGGGTCTCGGACGGGCGGGCCCCGCAGCTGCCGGCCGGGGCGATCGTCGCCGACGCCACGATGGACCTGTTCGGAGTGGGGGAGCTGGAGGTGTGCCCGTGGGCGCTGCGCGAGGGGGTCATCCTGCGGCGCCTGGACGCCATGCCGGAAAGCTAGGTTTACCTCCCCTTTAACCGGTAAGAGCGCATTGCTATGAGAAGCGCTCAGGTGGAAGGCGCCGCGCGCAGAGCGGCGAACAGTCAGACGTTGGACAGGCTGGCCCGGCTCGGACTGGCCTGCCGCGGCGTCCTCTACGGGCTGATCGGGTTCCTGGCCCTGCAGATCGCCTTCGGCGGCGGGAGCGGAGGCAAGGAGGCCGACAAGACCGGCGCGGTCGAGATGGTGGCCGAGCAGCCGTTCGGCACCGTGCTGCTCTGGCTGATGGTCCTCGGCTTCGCCGCGCTGACCGTCTGGCAGTTCTCGGAGGCGGTCATCGGCCGCGGCGAGGCCAAGAAGCGGGTCGAGGCGGCGGCGCACACGGCGGTGTACGCGCTGATCGTGGCGACGCTGCTCAGCCTGCTGCTGCGGGGCGACGCGGGCAGCTCGACCGACAAGAGCTCCAAGGACCTCACCGCCAAGCTGATGGACCTGCCCGGCGGGCAGGTCATCGTCGGCCTCGTCGGGCTGGGCCTGATCGCCCTGGGGGCCTACTGGATCCACAAGGGCTGGAAGAAGAGGTTCCTGGAGGACCTGCGCACCGGCGAGATGCCCCCGAAGGCGCGCGAGCTCGCCGAGAAGCTCGGCATGGCCGGATACCTCGCCCGTGGCGTGATCGCCGCGGTCGCCGGGGTCTTCGTCATCCAGGCGGCGCTCACCTACGATCCCGACAAGGCCAAGGGCGTCGACTCGACGCTGCGCGCGCTGGCCGACACCCCCGCCGGGCCGTGGCTGCTCGGCGTCATCGCCATCGGCCTGCTGCTGTTCGCGGCCTACTGTTTCTTCCAGGCGCGCTGGCACCGGCTGTGACGGATGGGATCGCACGGGGCGGCAGGTGCGGGCACGCAGGCCCGGGCCCGGCTGGCAAGCCCGACCTGCCTATCCGGTAAGTGACCCCATTCATACTTTTGTGAGACATCTACCTTTCCGAGCCCCGCGTCCTCCAGAGGCGCGGACAGCATCGGAGGGGGCCGGATGGACTCGTGGGAGCATGACGGCAGCGAATGGATCCTCCGCCTGGCGGGCTCCGCCGACCAGGTGGCACGGGCCCGGCGGCTGGTCTCGACGACCTTGGGCCGGGACCATCCGCTCCACGACGACTGCGTGCTGCTGACCAGTGAGATCGCCACCAACGCGGTGCTCCACTCCCGATCGGGGGACGGCGGGGCCTTCACCGTCACCGTCGCCTGCTCGCCGGAGGCGGTGCGGGTCCGCATCCAGGACGAGGGCTCGCCGAACGCCCCCTGCGGGTGTCACGCCCCGGCCGACGCCACCGGCGGCCGGGGCCTGCCCCTGCTGGAGGCGCTGTCGCACCGCTGGGGCCTGGTCCGGGAGGCGGGCACCAACATGGTCTGGTTCGAGCTCGTGCTGGAGAAGGCCGCGGTGCCGGCGGGCCGGCTGGCCGGCGCCCGATGAGGACCGGGCCCCGCCCGGGGCGCCCGCCGCCCGGGCGTCCGCGGTCCGGGGCGTCCCCGCCCGGGGCGAGAGTCCGCGCGCCCCGGGCTCAGACCAGCAGCCGGCACAGTCCCTCGGCGAGGGCCTTGGTGGTCAGCCGGGTCCGGCTCTCGCAGCCGAGCTTGGCGAAGATGTGCTCCAGGTGGGTGGTGACGGTGCGGACGCTCAGCACCAGGGCAGCGGCGATCTGCGGGTTGGAGTCGCCGAGCGCGACCCGCGTGATCACCTCGATCTCCCGGCCCGTCAGCTCGTACGGCAGGGCGCACGCGCGCTCGGCGACCACCGCGCCCTGGATGGCGCCGTGCGGCCCGACCCCGGCGCGCAGCAGCCGCACCTCCCGCCACCGCCCGGTCCCGTCGAGCCAGAGCCCGCGCCTGTTGAGCTCGCGGGAGTCGATGAACTCCCTGGCCAGCTCCGCCATGGCCGGCTCGGCGGCGACGGCCTCCGAGGCAGGGGCGCCGGCGACGTCCCTGCGGGTGCCGCTGCGGTCGAAGGCCGCCGCGTGGAAGCCCGGCGGCAGGCCGACGGGGTCGATCACGCAGCGGCTCAGGTCGGTGACGTGCGCCAGGGTGGGGGAGACGGCGCTGATCAGCGTGCTGGTCTCGGCGGAGAACGCCTCGGGGTCGCGGGCGTTCAGATGGAGCAGGCCGGTGTAGCGGCCCTCGGCCAGGAACAGCGGGGTGGTCAGCCCGGCCCGCCAGCCGTACGGCTCCAGATGGCGCCGGAAGTAGCGCTCGGTCCCCGGGGCGCCCATGGTCAGCGGCACCCGGGAGTCCATGGCCCGGCGGTAGGAGTCGAGCCGGACATACTCCTCGGCGGCGTCGCCGTCCACCCGCGCGTAGCCGTCGGAGACCAGGCTGCGGTGCCGCCCGGTCGCCGGGTCGTAGGCGACGAACTCGTAGGCCTCCAGCGCGATGACCTCGCGCAGGGCGCGCATCGCGGCGCAGGCGCCACCGCGCCCGGCGACCTGGAAGCCCACCTCGGTGAACGCATGGAGGTGGCGCGGGCTCAGGGTGATCTGGTCCATGGTCTCCTCCGTGCACAGGGTGCCCCAAGCCGACCGGGGTAGGGAATACGTAAATTATCCGATGCCGTGCCTTGCAACCGTCTTTACCCTCTCCTCGCAACACCCCCTGGAGGAACACAGTGACGGTCTTGACGAGGACGCGGGGCTCCGCCCTCCTCCTGGCGACGATGCTCGCGGTGAGCGCGTGCGGCGGATCCCCGGCCCCGGGCGCCGGTGGGCAGCAGGGCGCGAAGGAGTTCTCCGTCGGGCTGACGGAGCCGGACCACCTCACCCCCGGCAACACCTCCAGCAGCTACTCGATCACCGTGCTGCAGGCGCTGTTCGACCTGCCGGTGTTCATCGACGCCAAGGGACAGCCGCAGATGCGGGCCGCCGAGTCGGTGACCAGCGAGGACCAGAAGGTCTGGACGATCAAGCTCAAGCCGGGGCAGAAGTTCCACAACGGCGAGCCGGTGACCGCCGAGAGCTTCGCCGACGCGTGGAACGCCGCGGCCTACGGTCCCAACGCGTGGACCAACAACTACTACTTCGAGAACATCGAGGGCTACGACAAGCTGAACCCCGAGACCCCCGAGGGCTCGGAGGAGGCGCCCAAGCCCACGACCGACAAGCTGAGCGGGCTGAAGGTCGTGGACGCCACCACCCTCGAGGTGACGCTGACCGCGCCGTTCAGCCAGTTCCCGATCACGCTGGCCTACACCGGCTTCGCCCCGATGCCGAAGGCCGCCTTCGCCGACCTCAAGGCCTACGACGCCAAGCCGATCGGCAACGGCCCCTTCGCGCTGGACGGCGACTGGGTGCACAACCAGAAGATCAGGGTGAAGAAGTTCGACGGCTACGCCGGGCCCCGTCCCGCCAAGTCCGCCGCGGTCAACTTCAAGATCTACGAGAGCCGTGACACCGCCTACGTGGACCTGCGGGCCGGCAAGGTGGACCTGATCCAGACGATCCCGCCGGCGAGCACGTCGGAGGCCAAGCGGCTGCTGGGCGACCGGTTCGTGCCCACGCCGAGCGGGACCATGGACTACTTGGGCTTCCCGGTCTACGACAAGCGCTTCCAGAGCGCCGACCTGCGCAAGGCCGTCTCGATGGCCATCGACCGCCAGGCGATCGTGGACGCGGTCTTCAACGGCGCCTTCAAGCCGATGGGCTCGCTGGTGGCGCCCCTGGTGCCGGGCTACCGGGAGAACGCCTGCGGCGAGCCGTGCGTCTTCGACAAGGCGAAGGCCAAGGCGCTGTTCGACAAGGCCGGCGGGTTCAGCGGCACGATGAACCTCTACTTCTCCAACGCCGACCCCAGCTACGAGCAGTGGATGACCGCGGTGGCCAACCAGCTCAAGGACAACCTCGGGATCGCCGACATCCAGTTCCGCAAGATCCCGGCGGCCGACTACCTGTCGACGCTCCGCGCGCACAAGCAGGACGGGCCGTACCGCAACAACTGGGTGATGGACTACCCGAGCCCGCAGAACTACCTGCAGCCGATGTGGGGCGAGGGCAACCGGATGGGCTGGGAGAGCAAGGAGTTCAACGACCTGCTCGACCAGGCCAACTCCGCCGCCAGCATGGAGGCCAGCATCCCGCTCTATCAGAAGGCCGAGGACCTGGCGCTCAGCGAGATGCCGATGGCCCCGCTGTGGAACTGGCAGGACCAGGCCGGATACTCCGACAAGATCGGTGACGTCCAGATCGACGCCTACAGCCCGAACCTCGACACGATCACGGTGAAGTAGTTGATCAACGAGGCACACGTGACCCCGGGGCGCGCCGCCCCGGGGTCTCCCCGTGGGGCGGGGACGTGAAATACGCGGTCCAGCGGCTGCTCCAGGCCGTCCCGGTCTTCTTCGTCACCACGTTCCTGATCTACGCGATGGTCTTCGCCCTGCCGGGCGACCCGATCGTGGCGCTGGCGGGGGACAAGCCCCTGCCCGACGAGGTCCTCCACACGCTCCGGGAGCGCTACCACCTCAACGACCCGCTGATCGTCCAGTACGGCATCTACATGCTGAACGCCGTCCAGGGCGACCTGGGGGAGACCTTCACCGGGCAGCCGGTCAGCGAGCTGCTCCAGGGACGCTGGGCGGTGACCGCCCAGCTCGCCGTCACCGCCTGGATCTTCGAGCTGGTGGTCGGCATCGGCCTCGGCGTGATCGCCGGGCTGCGCCGCGGCGGGATCGCCGACACCGCGGTGCTGGCCGGGACCACCTTCGTCATCGCGGTCCCGGTCTTCGTCGTCGGCTACACCGCGCAGATCATGCTGGGCCTGAACCTCGCGCTGTTCCCGACCGCGGGCGTGGACGAGGGATGGCCGGTCAGTTACCTGCTGCCCGGCATGGTGCTGGGCTCCTTCGGCCTGGCCTACGTGGCGCGGCTGACCCGTACCAGCCTGATCGAGAACATGCGGGCCGACTACGTCCGCACGGCCCGCGCCAAGGGGCTGCGCCGCAGGCGGGTGATCGGCAGGCACGCGCTGCGCAACTCGCTGATCCCGGTGGTCACCTTCCTCGGGGTGGACTTCGGCAACCTGATGGCCGGCGCGGTGGTCACCGAGGGCATCTTCAACCTGCCGGGCATCGGCCAGCAGGTCTTCCAGTCCATCCAGCTCCAGGAGGGCCCCGTCGTCGTGGGCATCGTCACCGTGCTCGTGATGATCTTCATCCTGGTCAACCTGCTCGTCGACCTCCTGTACGGCGTGCTGGACCCGAGGATCCGTCGTGGTTGAGATGCAGGTCGCAGAGGCCGAGACCGTCAAGAGCCGGCCCGGCTCCCTCTGGTACGACGCCTGGCTGGAGCTGCGCCACCGGGTGATCTTCTGGTTCTCGATGGTGATCCTCGTGGTCGCCGTCGCGATGGCCCTCTTCCCCGGCCTGTTCACCAGCTTCGGTCCCAACCAGGGCTGCAACCTGCGGATGTCGAAGAAGGGCCCGGGCGGCGCGGTGTTCGGCTACGACCTGCAGGGCTGCGAATACTGGTCGCAGATCGTGCACGGCACCCGGGCCTCCGTCCTGATCGGTATCGCGGTGACGGTCTTCGCCCTGCTCATCTCGGTCGTGCTCGGCCTGCTCGCCGGCTACTACGGCGGCTGGATGGACGCCTTCATCTCCCGTCTCACGGACGTGTTCTTCGGCATCCCGTTCGTCCTGGGGGCGACCGTGATCCTGATCGCCTTCCCCGACCACGGCGTCTGGGCGATGACCCTGGTGCTGGTCGTGCTGGGCTGGACCACGATGACCCGTCTCATGCGCGCCCAGGTGATCGCGGTCCGCGACATGGACTTCGTGGCCGCCGCCCGGATGCTCGGGGCGGGCGACGGTCGGATCATGTTCAAGCACATCCTGCCCAACGCGATCGCCCCGGTCTTCGTGGTGGCCATGCTCAACGTGGGCAACGTCATCGCCGGCGAGGCCACCCTCGACTACCTGGGCGTCGGCCTGCAGTATCCCGAGGTCTCCTGGGGTCTACAGCTCAACGTCGCCCAGGCCTACTTCGCCGAATACCCCCACCTGCTCGTCTTCCCGTCGCTGTTCCTCACCGCGACGGTGCTCAGCTTCCTGCTCCTGGGCGACGTCGTCCGCGACGCCCTGGACCCCAAGCTGCGCTAGGGGACCGCCTCGCCGGCCGGGCCCGCGGGGCCGGGAGGCCGGGAGGCCGCTCCGGCCGCGGCCGGTCACCCGCGGGCGGAGTCCTCGGCGCCGGCGCCGAGCGCGTCGAGAGCGGGGCTGCCGGCGAGAAGGCCCGAGAGGGGCTCCCGGCCGGGCGGCTCGGGCCACCCCGCGTCCGGTGGGGCCTCCGTCAGGCCCAGCACGGCGCACGCCAGCCAGTGCTCGCCCGGCCCGTGCTCCCCGGTCAGCGTGGGGATCACCGTACGTGGGGCGAGGACGTTGGTGCCGGGCAGGGCGTGCACCAGCCGTCCGGTCCGCGCCCCGCCGAGGTCCTCGATCACGCACAGACCGGCGGGGGAGTCGATACGGGCGTGGCCCGCTCCCGCGCCGGAGCGGCGGGCCGGCGCGTCACGGCTCACCGCGAACGCGCCCTCGGCGGAGTGGAGCGCGCGTCCCGACCGCAGGCGGTGCACCCGTACGTGCCAGGGGGCGTGGGGGACCAGCCACGTCTCGACCTCCACATCCGGCCACGGCGTCCACCGGGCGTGGAGCAGGTCGCCGTGGGCCGTGGCATCCCGCGGCACCTCGCACGGCCGCCAGTGCACGCCGTCCTCGCTCAGCGCCAGCGTGCTGTCGAAGGCGCCCTGCTCCAGCCCCCAGGTGCCGCTCGGCACGCTGAACCCGAAAGAGGTCGAGTAGGCGAACTTGGCGTACTTCGCCGCGCCGTGCCGTACCCACGTGTGGTGCTGCCGCGCGCTCAGCATGACCACCTGCCGGCCCTCCTCGCAGCGCATCAGCGCGACGCCCGCCTCCGGCTGGGCGCTGACCGGCGGGAGGTCCCCGGCGGGCTCCTCCGGCGCCGTCCAGAACGGGTGCTCGGCGGGCACCGCCAGCGGCAGGAACGCCTTCAGCGCCCAGTAGGGGGAGCCGGGGGCGTTGTACTGCTCGGTGAGCGCGGGCTGGGCGTAGGCGTATCCGAGGGTCAGCAGCCCGGCGGAGTCGCGGATCGGCCGCGCCAGCCACCAGCGCAGGTGCCGCATCAGATGGCCCTTCACCGTCCCCCAGGGCAGGGCCTCGACGTCGGCGAAGGCGAGCGCGCCCCAGAAGGCCCCCTGCGCGAAGCGGTAGGTCATGCTCCGGCCGAAGGGCACGGCCGCTCCGTCCGAGGCGAACCAGTGCTGGAAGTCCAGGCTGAAGGCCGCCGCCCGGTCGCGGAAGCGCCCGGCGCGGGCGGGGTCGCGGTCCCCGGCGAGGGTGGCGTAGATCAGGCCGTAGAAGTGCATCGCGAACGGGACGTAGTAGTCGCGCTGGGCGGTGGGCCCGTCGCCGTACCAGCCCGCGCCGAGCGCGAAGGACTCCAGCCGCTCCAGGTGGGCGAGGTTGGCGGCGGAGTCGAACCGGACGCCGACGCGGTCCAGGCCGAGCCCCACCATGACGGGGAAGAAGCGCCAGTTGTTGTCGGCGGGCTCGGCGGTGATCGCGTGCAGCAGCCACGCCGCGAGGTTGTCCCGCTCCCGGCCGCCCAGCGGGTCCCACACGGCCTCGGGCGCGACGGCGAGCGCCAGGCCGATCGCGGCGGTCTCCACCAGCCGCTGGTCGACGTCGGTCACCGCTCCCCAGAACTCCTCGTGCCGGGGGTCGGTGCCGGCCGCCAGGCCCCGGCGCCACAGGTCCCAGTGCTCGAAGGTCCCCCCGCCCGCGGCCAGGGGGCCCAGCCCCCACAGCGGCCGGGCGAACGCCTCCAGCTCGGCGGCCGCGTCGGGGTAGTGGGCGGCGTTGTCGCCGAGCCGCAGACGCGCGCGGCCGGGGCTGAGGCGGGGGATCAGCGGGTCGGTCAGCTCGCGCACGAGCCGGCCCAGGTCCTCGCGGTCGCGCGGGACGGCGGGTCCCGCTCTCCGCCCGGCGGTCAGGCTCCCCGCCGGGCGGGTCCGCGCCGCCGCCGCTGATGTGGCTGATCGTTCCAATACCGCCAAACCCCGTGTTCCGTGGTGGATGACCGGGTCCGCCGCCTCGCGGGCCGCCTGTTCGGGGCCGGCCCGCTCACCGGGTCACGCGTGGACGGGGCGCCGCGAGAAGAGGTGAAGCCGCCCCACCGGTGAGCCCGGCTGCTCCCCGATCGCTTGCCAATGCTTAAATTTACACTTTGATTAAAGGGGGCCGACAGTCCGGGATCCGGCCCCTGGCCGTCATCCTCTCGACTGTGTTTCAATTCTTATTTTTGTACAGGAAAAAACGTATGACTCCGGCATGACACTCTCTCTTGGCGACGGCCGGCTCTACGTCGACGGGACGTTCCGCGCCGCCCACCCCAGGTCAGCCGTCCGTGCGGACCTTCCCGCCGATCCGGGCCAGGTCCGCGGGGCGCTCGGCCCGCGCCCCCCGCTCGCCGACGGTGATCCACGCGGGCACGGCGGAGTCGAGGAAACCGTTGACCCCCTTGACCACGAAGTCGTCCAGCTCGCCTCCGGCCAGCCGCACCACGGCGGCCCCGCCCCGCGCGCACGCCGTCTCGACCACGCCGTGGGCGGTCTCCACCCTGACCGGCCCCTCGTTGTCGCTCTGCACGAGGACCGTCAGGTACTGGACGTCGCGTCCGGGATGGACCCGCAGGAAGGCGTCCGCCCTGCCGCGCGTCACCCGGACCGCCTGCGCCCGCGGGGCGGCCGGGGCTGCCGGGGGACGGCCGAGCGCGTCGGCGAGCACGCCGTACGGGCGCAGCTCCTCGTCGAGGTCGGGCGTGGGGCCCTCCAGCAGCACCTGCCCGCCGCCCGCGAGGTAGTCGGCCAGCAGGTCCTGGACGTGGCGGTGCATGAACGGGCCGCCGGGGACCGTCAGCGTCCCGTGCGCGCCCAGCCGCTCCAGCGTGGCGCTCTCCAACTCGACGACGGCGTAGTCGTCGCCCGCCAGCCGCATGCGGTCGTGGAAGGCGCGTAGCGACCGGCCGCACTCGGGGCCGCCGGAGCCGGGGCCGGCCCAGGCGGCGATGCCCGCGTAGGGCAGGTAGAGCCCGAAGGCTCCGGCCGTCACCGGTGCGCACTCCAGGAACTCCGCGCCGTGCAGGGCGAAGAAGTCCGCCAGCGCCTGGACGACGGGGGCCTTCTCGGTGGCGGAGCCGTCGGCGGCGATGGGGGCGCGGTCGGGGTAGGGCGCGGCGTGGGCGGAGTCCAGGTCGGGCGACCAGCTGGAGGTGCCGGCGCCGGTGTAGACGTTGAACCCGGTGGCTCCGGCGGCCAGGGCGAGCAGCGTCTGGTGGTGGCTGGTGGCCGCGTCGGAGTACGCCTGGTCGTAGAGCAGGGAGAAACCCCAGTTCTCCTCGAGGTTGGGGCCGGGGGACCGCTTGGCGGCCGTCACGTAGCGGGCCTGGGAGTCGGGGTCCGTCGAGACCACGCCCATCCAGTTGGTGAACCCGTAGGCGACGTCCTGCCAGGTCTCCGGGCGGACCCGGGCCAGCCAGTCGTCCAGCTCCTCGACCGTCGGCGGGTTCAGGTTGACCACCGTGGGGACCCGGCGGTCCACCGCCGCGGCCCAGCGGTGGTAGACCTCGGCGAGGTATTCGGCGTGGAAGCGCCCCCAGTCGGCGTAGGTCTGCAGCTCCTCCGGCCGGGTGGCCGGGGTCCAGGAGCGGGGCGGCTCGATCTCGTCCCAGCCCTGGTGGGCCGTCGCGTGGGTGCGGTTGTACTCCTCGACGGAGCCGTACCACGCCGGCAGGCGCCCGCGGAAGAACGCCAGCCCGGAGGGGCTGTAGTCGTAGGCCGACAGCGACTGCGCGCCGTTGGTGTAGATGCCCTCGTTGGCGATCTGCATCATGATCACCGGGCCGTCCGGGTGGACCGTGGCCGCCAGGACGTCCTTGCCGACCGCCGACAGCCACTGGGTGGCCCTGGCCAGGAACACCGGCCCCAACGGAGCGGGCAGCACCTTTCCCGGCCGCTCGCCCGAGTGCGTCCAGCGCGAGGGCTCGCCCGCGGCGTCGAGCAGCGGCTCGATCTCCGCGTCGACCGAGGGGCAGACCCAGTCGGGCAGGCCGCCGTAGGCCGTCTCGGCGTGGATGAACGGTCCGGGCTTGGCGATCACCTTCAGCCCGAGCTCGTGGCAGAGGCCGATGAAGCCGACGACGTCCCGGGCGGGGTGGCCGGCGCCGGTGAAGTCGGGCGCCGTCCCGGGGTCGGGCTGGTGGTGCCGCCACGGGATGTAGCTGCTGATCACCTTGATGCCCAGCTCGTCGCGGAGCGCCCGCAGCCGGTCGGCCCAGACGCCGGGGTCGTCCCGGTAGTAGGGGTAGTCGGCACTGACGAGCACCTGCGACTCGCCGTCGATGACGGTGATCCCGTCGCGGACCTCGATGGTCACGCTCACACTTCCGTTCGTCGGGTACGGCTCGCGCCGTAGGAGGATCAGCTCTTGAGGCCGGTGAAGGCGATGCCCTGCATGATGCGGCGCTGGAAGATCAGCAGGACGACGATCACGGGGACGACCGCCAGGGCGGCGCCCGCCATGATGTGGTAGGCGCGTCCGGACTCGCTGCTGGCCAGCTGCTGCAGGGCCAGGGGCAGCGTGTAGAGGTCGGGGTTGTTCAGGACCACGAGCGGCCAGACCAGGTCGTTCCAGTGGAAGATGAAGCTGGTGATCGTGACGACCGCGAGCACGGGCTTGGACAGCGGCAGGATGATCCGCCAGAAGATCTGCATCCGTCCGGCGCCGTCGATGCGCGCCGCCTCCTCCAGCTCGCCCGGCAGCGACAGGAAGAACTGCCGCAGCAGGAAGATGTCCAGGACCGAGGCCACGTTGGGCACGATCAGGCCCCATCCGGAGTCGAACATGCCCAGCTGCTGGGTGACGTCGATGCGCGGCACCAGCAGGGTGATGGTCGGCACCATCATGCCCGCCAGCAGCATGACGAACAGCTTGTCCCGGCCCGGGAAGGGGATGCGGGCGAAGGCGTAGGCGGCCAGCGCGTCGATCAGGAGCTTGGCCGGCACCAGGATCAGGCAGACCCAGACGCTGTTGAGGAACGCCTGGCCGAGGCCGCCGACCTGCAGGACGTGCTCGTAGTTCTCCAGCGTCGGCGACCAGTCGCCGGTCTTGCGGTCCAGCGGCAGCAGGCTGGGCACCTTGGTGTAGACGTCCGAGCCGTGCTTGAAGGAGGTGGCCAGCATCCAGACGAACGGGACGACCGAGACCGCCGCCAGCAGCACCAGGGCGACGTGGATGGACGCGCGCCCCGCTCTCCTCGAAGTGCTCACGAGGCCTCCTGCTTGACGAACCTGAACTGCAGCGCGGTGATGATCATGATGAAGAGGAACAGGATGAACGACATCGCGCAGGCGGCGCCCATCGCGTCGTAGCGGAAGGCGAACAGGTACAGGTGCAGGACGTAGGTCAGACCTGACTGCTCGGGGCCGCCGGTGACGCTCTTGCCGCCGCCGCCCGAGAAGATCACGTAGACCAGGCCGAACACCTGCAGGGCCGCGATCACGCCGGTGACCAGCAGGTAGAAGGTGGTGGGCCGCAGCATCGGGAAGACGACCCTCCAGAACCGCTGGACCGGTCCGGCGCCGTCGATGGTCGCCGCCTCGCGGATCGAGTCGGGGACGCCCTTCAGCCCGGCCAGGTAGATGATCATCGAGATCCCGCACTGCCAGGCGGCGATGAACGCCAGCGCCGGGATGACCAGGTCAGGGGTGTTGAGCCAGTTCTGCCCGGGGATCCCGAACAGCCCCAGGAAGCCGTTGACCAGCCCGTACTGCGGGTCGTAGAGCCAGCGCCAGATGGCGCCCACGGCCGCCTCGGCGGTGACCACGGGCAGGAACAGCAGCAGCCGGAACAGGTTGGAGCCCCGGCGGACCGCGTTGAGCAGCAGTGCCTGGGCCAGCGCGCTGCCCAGCGTCAGCGGCACCGCGATCAGCGTGTACTGGAAGGTGACGCCCACCGACTTCCAGAAGTGCGGGTATTTGACGTCGTCGAAGAGTAGGTCGGTGTAGTTGGCCAGGCCCACCCAGTCCGCTGCCGACCGCAGGTCCCAGTCGGTGAAGCTGTAGTAGAGCGCCGACAGCGCCGGGTAGAGCAGGAAGACGACGAAGTACGCCATCGCGGGGGCGATCAGGAGCCACCCGATGACGTGGTCGCGCCTCCCGAGGCCCGGGAGGCGGCGGCGCCTCCCGGGCTCGGGAGGCGCGGTGGGCTTTTCGGCCGGCACCGGAGATGCCACGTCTGCCTCGCCTTCGGGTCAGCCGGTCCAGCCGAGCAGGGTGCGGGTCTTGGCCGCCGCGTCGCTCAGCGCCTGCTGGGAGGTGACCTTGCCGCTCAGCGCCGACTCGATGGCCGGAGCGATGATCTCGTCGTTGATCTGGATCCACTGCGGCAGGGCCGGGCGGGCGTGGGCGACCTTGAGCTGCTCGAGGAAGGCGGCCTGCTCGGGCCCGAAGCTCGCGGCGTCCCGCTCGGCGGCCGCGATGTTGGTCGGGAAGCCGCCGAGGGCCTGGGCCAGCTTGGTGTTGTTGTCGGCGTCGGTCAGGTACCGGATCCACTTCCAGGCCAGGTCGGCGTTCTTGCCCTTGGTGAAGACCACCGCGTTCTCGCCGCCGATGTTGCCGGCCGGCTCGGTCTTGTAGGGCAGCGGCGCGGTGTTGAACTCCAGGTCGGGGAACTGGTCCTTGATGTTGGCGACGTCCCACGGGCCGGAGATCATCATGCCGGCCAGGCCGTTCTCGAACGCCTTGTCCGAGTCGGTGATCTGCCTGGGAGAGGAGGGGAGCAGGTCCACCCACAGCTGCAGCGCGTCGACGCCGGGCTGCTGGTCGAAGAGGATCTTCTTGCTCTTCTCGTCCACGAGGGAGCCGCCGGCGCCGGCGAGGAAGCCCGGCCACATCCAGCCGCCGTAGCCGTCGCCCTTGGGCACCACCATGCCGGCGGTCTTCGGGTCGTCCTGGTGGATCTTCGCGGTGATCTGCTTGAGCTCGTCCCAGGTCTTGGGCGGGGTCGGCACCAGCTTCTTGTTGTAGAAGAGGGCCACCGCGGTGTGGTCCAGCGGCAGGCCGTAGAGCTTGTCGTCGACCCGGTTGGTGTTCAGCGCCCCGGTGTAGAGCGTCTTCTCGTCGACGGTGCCCGCGGGCACCTCCTTGATCGTGCCGTCCAGCGCGTACCGGGACACGAGCGGCTGGTCGAGGACGCCGGCGTCCGGGACGGTCCCGCCGGCGACGGCGCTGCCGAGCTTGGTGTTGTAGTCGTCCTTGGGGATCTTGACGATCTTCACCGTGACGCCGTTGGCCTTCTCGAAGTCGGCCCGGAGCTTCTCGACGACCTCTCCCGCCTGCGGCGTGCGGTCCTGGAACATCCAGTAGGTCAGTGTCTTGGTGTCCGCGGCCTGCTCGGAGCCGCCGCCGCACGCGGCGAGAGCGATGAGCATCGCCACGCCGGACGCCGTCCCTGTGACTCTCCTGATCATTTCCTGACTCCTCATAGGGGGTTGAACGGACGATAATCTAAGACGCAAAAAAAGTTCAGCCCTCTGGGGAAACGCTTTGGTAACGCACCCGCGATGACCCGGGGTCGACGGTGCCGTGCCAGGTCCCGGGGCTTCCGGCCCTGACCTTCAGGCTTTGAACTAATATGCGGGGCGAAGCGGGGAAAGGTGGTCATGGCAAAGCCTGAACGCAGGACGGTCCGGGATGTCCGCAAGGGCAACCAGGCCATGTTGCTGCGGACGCTCTACTTCAGCGGCCCGGTGAGCCGCAACGAGCTCACCGGCCTCACCGGCCTCAGCGCCGCGACGGTCAGCAGCATGACCGGCGACCTGCTCGCCGACAACGTCATCGTCGAGGCCGGCCACGTCGAGTCCGACGGCGGGCGCCCCCGCATGATCCTGCGGGTCAACCCCGTCTACGGCTACGCGATCGGCGTCGACGTGGCCGACACGCACGTGCGCGTGGAGCTGTTCGACCTGGAGATGAACGAGAAGGCCAAGGTCGAGTACGCCCTCCGCCCCGCCAGGCACGACATCGAGCTGGTCGTGCGGCACATCCTCGCCGGCATCGACGTCGTGCTCGCCGACGCCGGGATCTCCGCCGGGCAGGTGCTCGGCGTGGGGGTCGGCGTCCCCGGCATCGTGGAGCGCGGCGACGACGTGCTCGTCCACGCCAAGACCTTCGGCTGGGACGGCGTCCCGCTGGGCGCCCTCATGCGGGCCGGCACCGCGTTCCCGGTGTTCATCGACAACGGCGCCAAGACGATGGGCCAGGCGGAGCTGTTGTTCGGCGCGGGCCGCGGGGCCGGTGACGCGGTGATCGTGCTCATCGGCTCCGGGGTCGGGGCCACCGTCGTCACCGACGGGACGACCTTCCACGGCGTGAGCAGCAGCGCGGGCGAGCTGGGACACACCAAGATCGTTGTGAACGGCCGGGCCTGCCGGTGCGGCGGGCGTGGCTGCCTGGAGGCATACGTCGGGGCCGAGGCCATCCTCGACCGCGCCGGGATCCCCACGCGGACGGCCGACTGGCAGGTCGAGCTGGGCCGTCTGCTCGAATCCGGCTCACCGGTGATCGAGGAGACCGCGACCTACCTGGGGGTCGGCCTGGCCAACCTGATCAATCTGATCAACCCCGAGCGGATCATCATCGGCGGCTGGGCCGGTCTCCTGCTCGGCCGGTACCTGCTCGCCGACATCCGCGCCGCCTCCGCGGACAACTCCCTGGCCCAGCCGTACGCGGCGACCTCCATCGTGCTGGGCCGCCTCGGCCCCGACGCGGTGGCACTGGGCGCCGCCACCCTCGTCCTGGAGAGGTTCTTCAGCGCCCACTCCAGCACCCACTCCGCCGCGAAGGTCCCCCTCGTCCGCTGACCCGTGGGCCCTGGCACGGCCGGCGCCCTCGACCCGGCGGCGCGTCGGGCTGCGCGGGCCGGATCGGTTGTCAGTCAAGATCAATCGCCGCATATCCGGAAAGAGGAAAGGGGCGGCATATCGGTCGTTGGAAAGCGGGCGGCGCCGGTCGCCGGTCCGGTCCCGCGTGTGCCGTCCGACCGGCGCGCGGCGGCGCGGGACCGCCCGTCACCTGCGCGGGCCCGCGCGGTCGGCTCCGCCCGGGCGGCGATCCTCGTCGGCGTCATGAGGGTGGGCGGCCGGACGATCGAGGTGATTGCGGACCGGTACGGACTGATAGGAAACAGCCCCCGCTGAACCGGGATAGACCTTATTCTTGATCAGCGACGGATGACATTTTGTCAAATAATCTGTTTACCGTCGCAATGTCGGGTAGGGCAGCAGTCCGACCATCGCCGAGCAGAGGAGTTGGCACATGAGCAGCCGGGACCTTCGGATCCACCTCGCCGACGCGCCCGCCGGGACCACCCGGCCGGAACGGGACGCCGGTCGCGCGGGTGGCGGCGCCGACGGCTGGGAGTAGACCCGGACGTCGCCCACCCCGGCATGACCGGGCCGACGACATCGTCCCCCCGGCATGACCGGGCCGATCCGGACGCCGGCCACCCCCGGCATGACACGACGGCGGGCCGCCCCTCCCCGGGCGGCCCGCCGTTGGTGTCCTCAGGAGGCGAGGAGGCGGTCCAGGACGCGCACGCCGAACTCCAGGCCCTCGACGGGGACGCGCTCGTCCACGCCGTGGAACATGCCGTAGTAGTCCAGGTCCGGGGTGAGCATCAGGGGCGCGAAGCCGTAGCCCTTGATGCCGAGGTCGGCGAACGACTTCGCGTCCGTGCCACCCGACATCACGTACGGCACCGGCCGCGCGGCCGGGTCCTCGGCGACCAGCGCGGCGCAGAGCTGCTCGAAGAACGGGGAGTCCAGCGGCGCGGAGGGGGCGTCCTCGATGTTGACGAACTCGCGGGTGACCTTGGGGCCGAGCAGGCGGTCGATCGTCTCCAGGAACTCCTCCCGGTAACCGGGCAGGAAACGGCCGTCCACGTGGGCGGTGGCGGTGCCGGGGACCACGTTGACCTTGTAGCCCGCCTCCAGCATCGTCGGGTTCGCCGAGTTGCGGATCTGCGCCTTGAACAGCGCGCCGACCTGGCCGAGCCGCTCGGCCTCCTCCTCCAGGCGGTCGTAGTCGATGGTCTCGCCGAGGATGTCCGCCAGGCTGCTGATCAGCGCCGCCACCCCGGGGGTCAGCCGTACCGGCCACCGGTAGGAGGCGACCCTGGACAGGGCGTGGCAGAGCTCGGCCACCGCGTTGTCCTTCGGCGGCCGGGAGCCGTGGCCCGCGACGCCGTGGGCGGTGAGCTTCATCCAGGCGGTGCCTCGCTCACCCACCGCGACAGGGTAGATCCGCGCGTTCGGGGCCTGGACGCTGTAACCGCCCGACTCGCTGATCGCCTCGGTGCAGCCGTCGAACAGCTCCCGGTGCCGCGTCGCGGCGTACCGCGAGCCGTACTCGCCGGTGGCCTCCTCGTCGGCCAGGAAGGCCAGTACGAGGTCGCGCTTGGGCCGCACGCCGCGCCGGGCCCAGTCGCGGACCAGGGCGAGCGTCATCGACAGCGTGCCCTTCATGTCCACCGCGCCCCGGCCCCAGACGCAGCCGTCGGCGATCTCCCCGGAGAACGGGTGCACCCGCCAGTCGGCGGGCTGGGCCGGGACCACGTCCAGATGGCCGTGGACCAGCAGGGCTTCGGGCGAGTCGCCGGGGATGCGGGCGACCACGCTGGTGCGGTGCCTCGCCGACTCGAAGACCACCGGCTCGATGCCGACCTCGGACAGCAGCCCGGCGACGTGCTCGGCCGCCGGGCGTTCTCCGGAGCCGGGGTTGGTGGTGTCGAACCTGATCAGGTCCGAGCAGATCTGTGCGACCTCGTTCATGGAAGGAGCTCCCCCGAGAAAAGATTGATCATCAGTGCATACCCCGCAGGGTAAGCGGCGGCACCTCGGGCGTCGGGAACCCGAAGATCAGGCCGTAGAAGGCCAGCTCGGCCTCCAGCACGGCGACGATGGTCTCCTCCCGGCGCCAGCCGTGCTGCTCGCCGGGGAAGGTCAGGTAGGCCCACGGGGTGCCCTCGCGCTCCAGCGCGTCGGCGAACCGCTCCGCCTGGACCGGGTCGACGATCGCGTCCTCCAGGCCGTGCATGAGCAGCGCGGGGCCGGAGGCGTTCGCCGCGTGCAGGGTGGGGGAGCGGTCCAGGTAGCGCTGCCGGGTCTCGGGGAGCGGGCCGATCAGGCCGTCGAGGTAGCGTGACTCGAAGTCGTGGGTCTCGGCCGCCCAGCCCTCCGGGTCGGTGATCGCGTAGTGGGCCACCGCGCCGCGGAAGACCTTGCTGTGCACCAGCGCGGCCACCGACGTCCAGCCGCCCGCGCTGCCGCCCCGGATCGCGACCTTCGACGGGTGCGCCCGCCCGGCGTCGATCAGGCCCCGCGCCACCGTCTCGCAGTCGCGCACGTCCACCACGCCCCACTGGTGGCGCAGCCGCTCCCGGTAGGCGCGGCCGTAACCGGTGGAACCGCCGTAGTTGACGTCGGCCACGCCGATGCCCCGGCTGGTGAAGTAGGCGATCTCCACGTCGAGGACCATCGTGCTGGCGCTGGTCGGCCCGCCGTGCACGAAGATCACATACGGGGCGGGGCCGGTCACGCCGCGCGGCGGGTAGAGGTGGGCGTGCACGCCGTCGAAGGTCACCGCCTCGGGCTCGGGCAGCGCGTCGCGGTCGGGCAGGTCCTTCCCGGGGGACAGCACGGCGTGCGCGCCGGTGCGCAGGTCCACCGTGACGACCTCGAACGGCGTGTACGGCGAGGCCGCCACGCCCGCCACCAGGTCCCCGCCGGTGGAGACCGTGGGGTTCCAGTAGGTGGGCGGCGCCTCCAGGTCGGTCATCTCGCCGGTGGCCGGGTCCAGCACGGCGAGGCGGCGCAGGTCCGGGGTGCCGTGCACCATGACGATCCGGTCGCCCGCGAGCGCGAACCAGGTGTTGCCCAGCCGCCAGACGGCGTCGCCGCAGTCCTCCTGGAGCGGGGCCAGGTTGCGGGCCCCGGAGCCGTCGAGGGGGACCAGGTGCAGGTTCCACCAGCCGTCCGGGTCGGTGAGCGCGTAGAGCGCGCCGTCGTCGCGCCACTCCGCCTGGATCACCGACTCCTGCGGGCCGCCGGCGACGACCCGGTAGGGCCCGGCCGCACCCGCGGAGTCCAGGGGGGCCACGCACAGCTCGGTGCCGTCCCAGGGCATGGCGGGGTGGTCCCAGCCGATCCAGGCGACGTGCGTCCCGTCCGGGGAGAGACGGGGGTTGGTCAGGAAGTGCTGGGCGGTGGCGATGACCCGCACCGGTCCGCCGTCCAGCGGCACCGCCACCAGGTCCCGCCGGGGCAGCGGCCGCCGGCCGGACCCGGCGCCGTCCTCCGGACTCTCCGCGGCGCCGGTCCCGGCCGTGCCGGTCTCCGGTGCGGCCGGGTGGGTCTCGCGGACGGCCCAGACCTCCTCGCGTCCCGGCGGCAGGTACAGGTCGCCGTAGCGGGCGCCGTCGTCGGGGGTGAGGGGGAGCGGCCGGTCGCCGTCGCCGTGGGAGGCCGCCGGGCCGCCGGCCGCCCCGTCGGTCCCGGGGGCCGGGCCGGGCCGCCCGCCGTACAGGTAGATCCGCTGGTCGGCCCAGTTGGTGAAGACGACCCGGCCGTCCGGCAACGGCCGCCAGGAGCGTCCGCCGTACTCGATGAGGCGGTTGCGGGAGTTCCAGCCCTGCGGGATCGCGTCACGGGGTACGCCGTCCGGCCCGCGCCGGACCACGCACCTGCGCCCGCCCTCGTGCGGACGAGGCTCGTCCCACCACACCTCCTCCCCGAGGATCTCCACCCAGAGCGGACGGTCGTCCACCCTGGCCACGTCGATGGGGCGGATGGGAGAGTCGTTCAGCATGATCACCAGTTGCCGTCGGAAGGGGGCAGGGGGAAGCCGGGCGGGTGGACGATGTGCACGATCCCCCCGCTGCCGGAGCTGCGGAGCCAGACGTTCTCGAACGCGGCCCGCGGGTAGATCCGGCGCACCGTGTCGTCGTCCGGTGCGGCGGGGTCGTTGGCGATGACGTCGCCGTCGGAGGTGAAGCCGACGACGACCATGATGTGGCCGCCGGTGGAGTATCCCGCGCCGGGCAGCTCGTGGTCCCGGAACGACTGCGAGGTGATCACCGGGATCCCGGCGTGGACCAGGCGCTCCAGCTCGGTGAGCGAGCGCAGCCGGGTGACGAAGCCGTCCATGCCGTACCGGCCGGCGTAGGCGACGCCGAACGGCCAGTTCCCGGTGCCCTGGTAGCTGTGGTCGTACATGTCGCGGGCGGCGTGGTCCACGGCCGGACAGGGGTCGCCCGGCGTGACCCAGGACAGCTCCTCCTGGCGGGGGCCGCGCTCCCAGTAGGCGAGCACCATGCTCATCGAGGCCGGGCTGCACCAGTTCTCCCCGCCGCCGTCCCATTCGGGGAAGTGCCCCGCGTGGATGTGCTGCGACCGGCGCGGCACCTCCAGCTCCACGCCCGCGGCCGTACCGGGCGGGCTCGCCGGCACCGTCGCCCGCACGGGCACCGCCGAGGCCATCACCCCGGCCCGGTGGACCCGCGCGCCCGAGCCGTACAGCGTGAACCTGAGCCGGTAGGCGGTGACCGGCCTGGTGGCGACGTAGGTGTCCACCGCGACGTCACCGTCCTCGTCGCCCTGGCCGGGCAGGGAGGTCCGGTGGATGTCGCCGGCGCCCTCGGCCCAGCGGCCCATCACGTACCACTTGGTGAGGTCGCCGGAGACGGTCCGGGCCCGCAGCCCGACCTCCAGCCAGGTCCCCGGCGGGGTGTTCGCCGTCCATGACGGCACCAGCTCCGTCGCGGGGAACCCGATGTCCCGTTCCTCGCCGGTCCAGCGGTGGTACTCCCAGGTCCTCACGGTGCCGTCGAACGGGTCGCGGTAGTCGGCCAGCCCGCTCTCGTGCGGGACCGGATCCGTCCACCGGTGCAGGACGACGCGGCTCGGATCGTCGGGGAAGGGCGTGACCACCTGGCCGATTGTGGTTTCCGGCCCGGTGTGGCGCATCGGAAGGTTTACGTATCCGGAACCGGCGACCCGCCGCGCCGGCGGCGCGTGGCGTCCTGGCCGGAGCCGGGGCGTGACGGCGCGGGGTCCGCGGGTCCCGGGGCGCCCGGAGGCGGCGGTCCGGGGTCCTGAAGGCGGAAAAGCACGATGACCGGCCGGAGTTAGCGAAATTAAGGACACTCAGTAAACGCATTTATTTATTGTCACTATCAGAATATTTATCCCCATTGACACTGTCAGGGCATTTAGAGAACATTCAGAAGATCTTCCTCGCCCCCAGCCTGATCGAAAAAGACCGCCAAGCTCATCGGAGTCCTGCCAGGGCCGGATCGCCTCCGGCGCCCTGCCCGGCCGCGCCGGGCAGACCAGGACAGCGGTGCGGCCCGGCCATGGTGAGCGCCGCCCGCGCGGCGCCCCCTGAGGCCCGGCCGCTCTCGGCCCCGCGACCGCGGCGGGGCGCCTGACAGACACGTTCACCATCGCCCCCTTCCACGCCGCCGGCCCGCGACCACAGCCGCGCCGGTGCGGTGACCACGCCTGCCCAAATGCCGCCAACGAGAGAACCCAGCCGATAACGCCAGTAACAAGGAGCCCGACGGTGGACGGAAAAATGGAGAGTCCGGCACTTGCCGGGTCAGTCCGGGAGCCCGGCGGAGCCGGGGACGCGCGGCTCGCCGTACACGGCGGCGACCCGGTCCGGCGCACGCCCTGGCCGACCTACGACAAGGGAGCCGTCTTCGTCCATCCCGAAGACGAGGAAGCGGCGCTGCGCGCCATCCGCAGCCACCTCTATTTCCGCTACGACTATCGAGCCCACCGGGAGACCGAGTGCGGCGGGTTCGAAGAGGAGCTGTGCCGCTACTTCGGCAGCAAGCACGCGCTGGCCGTGTCGAGCGGCACCACCGCGATCTCGCTCGCCATCATGGCGGCGGGGATCCCGCCGGGCTCCCTGATCGCCTGTCCCGGCTTCACCTTCGTCGCCACGCCCAGCGCCATCGTGCTCGCCGGCTGCAAGCCCCTCCTGGTGGAGGTCGACGAGAACCTCCGCATGGACCTCGACGACCTCCGCCGCCGCTGGACGCCCGAGATCAAGGCGATCCTGGTGGTCCACATGCGCGGCTTCGCCGCCGACATGGAGGGGCTGACGCGCCTGGCGGCGGAGATGGGCGTGCCGGTGTTCGAGGACGCCGTGCCGGCCCTCGGCGTCGAGCTGCAGGGCCGCAAACTCGGCACCTTCGGTCTCGCGGGCGCCTTCAGCACCCAGTCCGACAAGTCGCTCAACTGCGGTGAGGGCGGCTTCCTGGTCACCGACGACAGCGTGCTCTTCGCCCGCGCCGTCGTGCTCTCGGGCGCCTACGAGGGGCGCGTCCGGCGGCACTTCCCGGACGGCGAGCCGCCGATCGCCACCGACCTCGACCTGCCGCTGCTCAGCTTCCGCATGGACGAGATCCGCGCGGCCCTGCTCCGCGCCGAGCTGCGCCGGCTGCCGGTCCGCCTGGAGCGCTTCCGCCGCAACTACGACTACGTGGCCGCGGCGCTCTCGGACCTCACCGAGATCGAGATCCGGCAGCCGGTGGCGCCCGGCGCCTACCTCGGAGAGGCGTTCATCTTCCGCGTCCCGGGCGGGGACGCCAAATGGTTCGCCCGCGCGCTGTGCTGCGAGGGCATCGACGCGCGCAACCTCGGCTCCGACGAGGACGCCAACGCGCGGGTCTTCTGGAACTGGCGGTTCCTGTTCGGCGCCGAGGAGGTCAAGGAGATCAAGGCGCTGCTGCCCGACACCACGCGCCACATGGAGCAGGCGGTCGACGTCCCCCTGTCCTCCAGCCTCTCGACCGAGGACTGCGACCAGTTGATCGAGGCGGTCCGCAAGGTGGCGCGCGCCGCCGGAGCGGACCGGCGCCCGCCGGAGCCGGTCCAGGCCGGCGCGGCCGACGAGCGCAGGCACGCGCTCGGCGGTTTCACGGCGGAGCCGGTCCCGGCCGCCGGGACGGCCGACGCCGCCCGGCGCAGGCGGCGGCGATGACGACCTCCGCCGACCGGGGCACGATCCCGCGCCGGGCCCTCGTCGGAGTCTTCGGCGGACTCTTCTGCGGCTACGTGGGCCTCACCGCGGCGATCCCGGTCCTGCCGGGCTTCGTCCGGGAGAACTTCGGCGCCACCGACTTCGCCGTCGGGCTGGTGGTCATGGCGACGGCGCTCACGGCGCTGCTCGTCCGGCCGGTGGCCGGCCACCTGGCCGACCGCTACGGCCATCGCCGGGTCATGCAGATGGGCGCGCTGATCGTCGCCGCCGGCGGCGCGCTCTACTTCCTGCCGCTCGGCCTGACCGGCCTCGTCGCCGACCGCCTGCTGCTCGGCGTCGGAGAGGCGTCGCTTTTCACCGCGGGCGCCGTCTGGACCGTCTCGCTCGCGCCGCACCACCGCCGCGGGCAGCTGATCGGGCTCTACGGCGTCAGCATGTGGGGCGGGATCTCGGTGGGGACCTTCCTGGGCGCGGTGCTGCTGCCGGCCGGCTACGGCGCGGTGTGGGGCTTCAGCGTCGCCGCCGCGCTCGCCGGCCTCCTGCTGATCAGCTCGGTCCCCGGGCCCTCCCACGCCGGGCAGCCGAGCGGGGGCGGCGGCCTGCTCCTGCGCCCTGCGCTGCTGCCCGGGGCGGCGCTGGCGCTCGCCGCCGCCGGCTACGCCGGGCTCGCCGCCTTCGTCGTCCTCCACCTGCAGGCCCGCGGCATCCATTCGGGCGTCGCGGTGCTCAGCGGCTTCAGCGCCGTCTACGGCGGCACGCGACTGGTCATCGGGCATCTGCCGGACCGGCTCGGACCGCGCCGGGTCGCGATCTGGTCCGGCATCGGCGAGGCCGCCGGCCTCCTGATCATCGCTCTGGCGCCGAACCTGCCGGTCGCCGTGTTCGGCGGCCTGGTCATGGGGGTCGGATTCTCGCTGCTGCACCCGTCGCTCGCCCTGATGGTGATGAACCTCACCGACAGCTCGAAGCAGGGGGCCGCGATCGGCGCCTACACCTCCTTCTGGGATCTGGGCCTGGCCGTCTGGGGGCCGCTGATCGGAGTGGTCGCCACCGGCTTCGGCTACCCCGCCGTGTTCGTCGTCGGCGCCGTCTGCGCGGCGGCGGCCGTGGCCGTGGCCCTGTGCGTCCGCCAGCCGAGCGAACAGCCGGCGGCCGCGGGCTGAGTTGAGGAGAACACCATGGGAACGACACCACTCAAGATCCTCTGCATCACCGGCTGGTGCCGCAACGGAAGCACCATCATCGGCAACGTCCTCAACGAGATCCCGGGGTTCTTCCACGTCGGGGAGGTGCACTTCCTGTGGAAGAACGCCGCCGGCAAGGGCGTCAACAGCCTGTGCGGCTGCGGCGAGGTGCTGACCCGCTGCCCCGTCTGGTCGGAGATCCTCCTGTCCGGCCTGCCCGCCGGCCTCTCGCCGCAGGCCCACGCCGACGAGGTGATCCGCCGCCAGCGCGCCTGCGTCCGGACCCGGCACACCTGGCGCGTGCTCGACCGGGGGCTGCACTGCGACGACATCCGCGAGCACGCCGCCCTGATGGCGCGGACCTACCACGCCGTCGCCGAGCGGACCGGCACGCAGGTGATCGTGGACACCACGAAGATCCCGGGGGAGGCGGCGCTGCTGCCGCACCTGGAGGGGGTGACGCCCTACTACGTCCACCTCGTGCGCGACCCCCGGGCGGTCGCCCATTCCTGGCGCGAGCCGAAGCAGTACGTCTACGCCATGTCGTCCCGGATGAGCACGGCCTACTGGCACGGCTTCAACCTGGCCTCCCACGCGATCACCCGGCGCCATCCGGAGCGGTCGATCTTCCTGCGCTATGAGGACTTCATCGCCGATCCGGCCGGCACCGTCGACACGCTCCTGCGGCTGTGCGGCGCCGATCCGGCCGGCAACCCGGTGCGGGACCGGGAGGTCGAGCTGCACGCCAACCACACGGTCACCGGCAATCCGGACCGCTTCCGCACCGGCGCCACCGTCATCAGGGACCGGGACGACTCCTGGCGGAACGGTCTTTCGACCTCCGCCAAGCTGGCGGCGGCGACGCTGTCATGGCCGCTTTTCCGGCGCTATGGCTACGGATACGGCGGCACCCTCCAGTCCGGGCGGCGGGCCGACACCGCCGCGCCGCGAGCGGCCAAGAGCAGCGAACAGTAGCGAGCAGCGAGGAGGACGACGATTGGACCTGGGGCTTGAGAACAAGGTCGCGCTTGTCGCCGGCGGTTCGAGCGGCATCGGCCTGGCCGTCGCCAGGGAACTGGCCGGTGAGGGCGCGCACGTCGCGATCGGCGCGCGCGACCGCGACCGGCTGGAGGCCGCCGAGCGCGACCTCAAGGAGGTGGCGCGCGGCCGCGTCCACACCACGAGCGTCGACATCACCGACCGGCAGGCGGCACGCCGCTGGGTGGAGGAGGTCGTCGCCGACCTGGGCGTGCTCCACGTCGTCCTCGTCAGCGGCGGCAGCCCGCCGATCGGTACGGCTTCGCAGTTCGAGCTGGAGGAATACCAGGCGGCCGTCGACAGGGTGCTCCTGCCGGCGGTGAATCTGGCCCTGACGGCGCTGCCGTACCTCAGGGCCGCGGGATGGGGCCGGTTGCTCTTCGTGGCCTCGGAGACCGCGAGCGTCCCCATCGCCCCGCTGGCGCTGTCCGGGATGACACGCGCCGCCATCGTGCGCTTCGCCCAGGCGCTCGCCCCGGAGGTCGGCCGCGACGGCGTCACCGTCAACGTGCTGGCCCCCGGCGGGGTCCGCACCCCGCCGATGGAGCGGGCGGCGGCGAAGCTGGCCGGCGGCGGCGACGTCGAAGCCCAGCTACGCGCCATGGGCCACCACAGCGCCGTGGGCCGCCTGGCCCGCCCGGAGGAGGTCGCCGCCGTCGCGGCCTTCCTCGCGAGCGAGCGGGCCTCCTACGTCACCGGCGCGGTGCACCTGATCGACGGCGGCGCCGGCGTGACCGGGCCGGAGCTGCCGCACCTGACGGCCGCGCAGAAGAACACCTACGCATGACGGACGCGAGACCTGAGCAGACAAGGGAGCCTGTGATGTCGATGACCAGCCACGTCTACACGGAGAAGGACGTCGGAGACTTCTTCGACCAGACCACCGCGACCTACCTGAACTTCTGGGACAGCGAAGGCGTCCTCCACACGGGGTACTTCGCCGACGGCGCCGACGAGGACTACCGCGCGGCCGCCGAGCGGACCTCCGACATCATGGCGGCCGAGGCCGGGATCGACGGCTCCTCCCACGTGCTCGACGTGGGCTGCGGCTGCGGCAACTTCCTGATCCACCTCGCCGACCGGCGCGGCTGCCGGGGGGAGGGGCTCGACCTGAGCGAGGAACGCGTCAAGTTCGCGCGGGAGCTGGCCGGCGACCGGCCCGGCATCGGATTCCGCCACGGCTCGGCGACGCAGATGCCCTACGGAGACGGCGGCTTCTCCCACGTCGTCAGTCAGGACGCGCTCTTCCTCGTGCCGGACAAGCCGCGCAGCCACGCCGAGATCCACCGCGTCCTGCGGCCCGGCGGAGTCTTCGCCTTCTCCGACTTCCTCCAGCCCAAGAAGGAGATCGGCGAGCGCGCCCGCAGGCACGTCTACGACCGCGTGAGATGGAGCGGCGGCTACTCGCTCGTCGAGTACCAGGCGGCCCTGGAGAGGGCCGGGTTCGAGATCCTCCTCGCCCGCAACCTCGAAAGCCACATCAGGCAGACCTACCGCGTGCTGGGCAAGACGGCGCGCGAGCGCGCCGAGGGGACGCAGGACGCCGCGGCGCGGGCCTGGATGCTGGCCTTCTCCGACTCCTGCGAGGAGATCCAGGTCGCCATCGACCAGGGGGAGTTCGGCTGGGGGATCTTCGTCGCCCGCAAGCGGTAGCGCACAACCACGACCAGCGAGGAAGCCATGCAGCGGACAGACAATATGAAGCGCACGATGGCGGAAGTCGTCGCCCAGCGCAAGACGGAGATGTCACCGGGCCGGATGTTCGTCGAGGCCTGTGCCGTCAAGGGGACCGAGGCCTGCGTCGAGTACGACGTGACGATCACCGATTCACTGACGAGCTCGCGGCGGAAGCCGCGCTATCCGGCACGCAACATGCTCAAGGTCGTCGACCTCTCCAGGGACCCGCGGCAGTACTACTGGCGGGAGAGCCCGCCGCACCCGGACGACCCGAAGGTCGACGAGGCCGACCTGAGGCGCGAGGCGGCCAACCGCTTCCACAAGGCGCCGATCCCGGAGCTCCTGCCCACCACCGCGTGGGTCCAGGTCCCGCCGGACCTGTGGGAGGACGCCGAGACCTTCGAGTCCTTCGTCAACTACCGGCTCATCGTCCGCCTCGCCACGGCCGAGAACCACACGATCATCCGCGGCGGGGGCGGGCTGCTGAACATCCCGCAGATCGCGCGCATGACGTCGAAGGGACCGTTCGGCTCGACGATCCTCGCCGCGTGCAACGAGGTGGAGCAGATGGGAGGCACGGCCGACGGCCTCATCATCAACCCCGTCGACTACTACACGTTCATGGGCAACAGCCGCCTGATGGACGACGTCGAGCAGAACGGCGTCTTCATCGTGCGCACGCGTCTGGTCGATCCGGGGACCGCCATCGTCGGCGACTTCGGACACGGCGCCCTGCTGTTCGACGCCGGCCGCTCGGTGATCCGCTTCGCCGAGCCGCCCCCGGGGGTCTTCGCCGAGCCCGGCCTCGCGCTCATGGCCGAGATCTACGAACGGGTCGTGATCAACCTCCCGACCAACTTCTTCATCGTGAGCCTGTAACCGTGAGCCTGTAGAGGACAGCACATGCCGACGATGCTCCCCCCGGACGCGACGCCCATGAGACACGATCCCGACGTCCTCGTCATCGGCGGCGGCATCGTCGGCCTGTTCTGCGCCTACTTCCTGCGCCGCGCCGGCAGCAGCGTGACCGTGGTGGAACGCGGGCCGGTCGGCGGCCCGCAGTCCTGCTCCCACGGGAACACCGGCTTCGTCGGCACGCAGGGCGCGGCCCCCCTCGCCGAGCCCGGCGTGCCCGCCCAGGGGATCCGCTGGCTGCTGAACCCGGAGAGCCCCTTCCACATCAAACCGCGCTGGGACGGCGGGCTGCCGCGGTGGCTGTGGCACTTCCGCCGGGCCTGCAACGAGCGGGACGCGGAGGCCGCCTTCCACGTGCTGCTCGACCTGAAGAAACGGAGCCTGGAGATCCTGCGCGAGGTCTGCGCGGACGACGGCCTCGCCTCCACCTTCACGGCACAGGGCATGGTGCTGGCGTTCAAGACGCCGCAGGGATTCGACAAGGGGTGCCGGTCGGTGCCGCGGGCGGTCGACAACGGCGTGCCGCTGCGCGTCCTCGACCCGCAGGAGCTGCGCGCGCTCGAACCGGACGCCGAGTTCGACATCAGCGGCGCCCTGTACAACGAGGAGGGCGCCTACCTGCGCGTCCCCGACTTCCTGCGCGAGTTCGCCCGGACCCTCCAGGGCATGGGGGTCGAGATCCACGGGCAGACCGAGGTCGTCGGCTTCGAGGTCACCGGCCGTGACGTCGGGCTGGTGAGGACGGCGCGCGGAGACCTCAGGCCCCGCGAGGTGGTCGTGGCCGCCGGCACGTGGTCGGCCGAATGCGTCCGCGAGCTGGGCGTCGGGCTCATGCTCCAGCCGGCCAAGGGCTACACCGTCACGGTCAAGACGCCGCGCAACGCGCCGCGGCGGCCGGTCCTGCTGAGCGAGGGGAAGGTCGCGATCGCACCGCTCGGCGACCGCCTCCGCCTCGGCGGGACCCTGGAGCTGTCGGGCATGGACCGCACGGTCTCCCGCCGCCGCGTCGAGGGCATCCTGCGGACCGTCCAGGCGTATCTGCCGGAGATGGAGCGCACCGAGACCCTCGAGACCTGGAGCGGCCTGCGTCCCTGCACGCCGGACAGCCTCCCCTACATAGGGCGGGCCGAGCCCTACCGCAATCTCTCCATCGCGTGCGGCCACGGCCACATCGGCCTGGGCCTCGCGCCGGCCGGCGGCAGGCTGATCGCCCAGATCCTCGCCGGGGAGCGGCCCGACATGGACCCGGAGCCGTTCCGCGTCGGCCGCTACGGCGGGTGGGCGCGCCCCTTCCGGCTCCGGTGACGACGATGACGACGACAAGGACATCCGGCGGGAGAACGACCATGGCAGACGGAGCGGAGGCGGGGCGGGACATCATGATCGGAGTCCTCTGCCTCGACACCTCCTTCACCAAGATCCCAGGACATATCCGCAACCCGACCACCTTCGGCTTCCCCGTCACCTACAAGGTGGTGGAGGGCGCGACGCCGGAGCGCGTGGTGAGCCAGGCCGACCCGCGCCTGCTGGAGCCGTTCGTCCACGCGGCCCAGGAGCTCCAGGCGCGAGGGGCGGCGGCGATCACCGGCGCCTGCGGCTTCCTCGTCCTCTTCCAGGAACGGCTGGCCGCCGCGGTGGAGGTCCCGCTCTACGCCTCAAGCCTGATCCAGCTGCCCATGGTCCACCGCATGCTCCGCCCGGACCAGAAGGTCGGGCTGCTGGTGGCCAAGGAGTCCTCCCTCACCCGGCGCCATCTCGCGGCGATCGGCGGCGAGCACGTCCCGACATGCGTCACCGGCATGGCGGAGCAGCCGGAGTTCCGCGAGGTCATGCTCGAAGGGCGGCGCGTCGAACTCGACGCCGGCCGCCTGGAGCGTGAGGTGCTGGGCCAGGTCGACCGGCTGGCGCGCGACAATCCGGACATGGGAGCACTCGTCATCGAGTGCACGGACCTGGTGCCCTTCGCGCACGCGATCCAGGCGCGGATCGGCGTGCCGGTCTTCGACATCGTGACGCTCACCGAGATGGTGCACCGGAGCCTGACACGCCGGCCCTTCGGCGGCCCCGGCGCGGCCTGGTAGTGCTCTGTGCCGATGGCCGAGCGCCTCGGCGTGGATCACCAGGGACCGCAGCAGTTCGTCACCTCCTCCACCTGGGACTTCTGCGCGGTACGGCAGCGCCAGGCCGCGGCCGCCACCGTCGGCGTCACCCGGGAGGGGGGCCGAATTCTCCACGCGCCCCGCATCATCGGGTCGGTCCGTTCGCCGAGATCGCCCCGACCAACGGTTGGAATCCTCGCGCTCGGAAACCTCCGCCGGGCGGCGATCCTCAGTGCGGCCGGCCTTCTTCCGGCAGGTGCCGAGCGGGAGACCGAGCATCCGGTGCTCACGGACGCAGTAACCACCTCACCCGCGCCGCCTCGCGGGTGAGGTGGTCGCGCTCCGGCGCGCTGGTGGCCGCGCGGGATGCCTCGGCGTACAGCTCGGCGGCCTGCTCGAGGTCGCCGGCGCGTTCGAGGAGATAGGCGCGGACCGCGGTGTACCGGGGCAGGTCGGGATCCACCTTGCTCAGCTCTGTCAAGCCGAGCTGCGGTCCGTCGGCCTCGCCGACCGCGACTGCGCGGTTGAGTCGCACCACCGGGCTACCCGTGAGGTGCAGTAGTTCGTCGTACCACTCCACGATCTGCACCCAGTCCGTCTCGGAGGTGCTCGGGGCGTCCGCGTGCAGGGCGGCGATCGCGGCCTGCGCCTGGTATTCGCCCAACCGGTCGCGAGCCAGTGCCGCTTGCAGAACCGTCACTCCTTCGGCGATGAGGCCGGTGTCCCAACGAGATCGGTCCTGTTCACCGAGCGGCACCAGGCGACTGCCCGGGCCGAGGCGGGACGCGCGGCGGGCATGGTGCAGCAGCATGAGCGCCAGCAGGCCCGCGACCTCGGGCTCGTCGGTGGAGCCGGCCAGCTGGCGGGTGAGGCGGATCGCTTCGGCTGCCAGATCGACGTCCCCGCTGTAGCCCTCGTTGAAGACGAGGTAGAGGACGCGCAGCACCGTCGCCAGATCGCCGGGTTGATCGAGCGGCAGCCCCGTGATACGCCGCTTGGCCCGGCTGATCCGTTGTGCCATGGTCGCTTCGGGCACGAGGTATGCCGTCGCGATCTGCCGCGTCGTCAGGCCGCCGACCGCGCGCAACGTCAACGCGACGGCCGAACCGGGGGACAGCGACGGGTGCGCGCACAGGAAGTAGAGCCACAGCGAGTCGTCCGTGCCCGGCACCGGACCGATCGGCGGCTCGACCTCCACGGCGATTTCCCGTCCGCGCCGCGAGGTCTCGGCCCGGGCGGCGTCGAGGAACTTGCGCCAGGCGGCCGCGACGAGCCAGGCTTTCGCATCGCGCGGTGGATCGTCGGGCCAGCTTCGCAGAGCGCGGATCAGCGCCTCCTGCACGGCGTCCTCGGCCGCCGCGAAGTCGGCTCCGCGCCGGACGAGGACACCGATCACCGCGGGCACGAGCTCCCGCAGCAGCGACTCGTTCACTCGGTCACCGTGGGCATCGCGGTGAGGAACGGCCGCACCTCGAGCCACTCCTGGACCGGCTTCCCACCCGCACCGGGCGCCGCGGACAGCTCGGCGGCCAGCTCGAGTGCGCGCTCGTAGGTCTCGACGTCGATCACCATCCAGCCGGCGATCAGGTCCTTCGTCTCGGCGAACGGTCCGTCGGTGACCGGCGGGAGGCCCTCGCCGTCCGAGCGGACGAACGTGCCCTGCGGGGAGAGCGCCTGACTGTCGACGAACTCGCCGCTGGCCTCCAGCCGCGCGGCGAAGTCCTCCATGTACCGCACGTGGGCCGCGAGTTCCTCCGGGGTCCACCGGTCCATCTGCACGTCGTTGACCGATGCCGGTGCGCCCCGGTAATGCTTGAGCAGCAGGTATTTGGCCATCGTTCTCTCCTTGGAGTGGTTAGGGCCCATTCTGGCCGCGTCGACCTCAGGCGTGCTGACGTTCGGCCCGTTGCCGGATCAGCTCCTCGACCGCGCTGGGCAGGGTGGTCTCGAAGTCGATGAGCTTCGCCCAGGTCGGGGTGACGACGATCCGCACCATGCCGTCATAGAGCGAGCGGACCTCGGTCTCCCACTCGACACGCTGCTCGGGTGTCATCTCGTAGCTGCCGTTCATCTGGAGATACTCGTCCGGGATGCCGTCGACGACGTCCAGCTCGGCCCGCCCGCGGATGAGCAGGATCTTCGGCGGGTGGACCTCGGTGTCGATGGTCAGGGCAACCATCGGGTTCTTGCGCAGTGCGGGCAGTTTCGGGGCGTTCTTCGTGGTGCACAGGACGATCTGCGAGCCGTTCCAGGTGAAGGCGATCGGGATACTGCGCGGTGTGCCGTCCTTGGCGACGTAGGCCAGGCGGGTCAGGTCGCGGGCCAGCAGCTCCTGGCTGATCGGTCGGTTCAGGATCTCGGTGATCTCGGTCGGTCGCATGGTGATCGCTCCTTCGTCGGCGTCGTCGAGCGACACGTCCGTGGCCGCTCGTGTCCCTGGGACGGAGCCGGCCGGACGTTCTCGACATCCGCGGCGCACGAATTCTCGAAATTTTCCGAGCTCGATCGCCACGACACCTGAAGATCGGCTGACGGAGCCGTGCGGGGCACCCAGCGGCGCGCGATGCCGCTGCGCAGGTCGCGGTGGCACCGCTGCGCGATCCAGCCGGAACCCGTTGAGCCGCGGCGGGCCGATGCCGGTGCACGGCCCTCCAGATCGCCGGTGGTGTCGGCCAACGCCGGCAGCGCAGTCGGCCACCCGAAGCCCTCGGCGGCCCCGGTGGCCCGGGAGCCCGGCGGTCCGGAGGCTCGGGACTCCGGCGGTCCGGATCATGTTTTGTCGGTGGCGATCTCTACTGTCCGGCGCATGACGACCGCGGTACAGGCGTATTCCTACGCCGGACTCTCCATGCTCTCGGACGGCCACCTGGGGCTGTCGACCTCCGGAGGCCGGACGGCCATGGGTTTCCTCGACCATCCCCGCTTCTTCAGCGGGCTGCTCACCCAGGCCGCGCCCGCCGCGGCGGGGCTGCTGGCGGTCGCCGACGTGGCGCTGGCGCGCTATCACCGGCCGCAGCCGGGGTTCACCCGCGACCCGGTGGTGACCTGCGGCGGCGACCGGCTCCGGTTCGAGTCGTTCTCCGCCTGCGGCGGCGTCTACGCCCGGCTGGACGTGCTGGGGCCCGCGCTCGACGGTGAGGTCTTCGACCGGGGCACCACCAACGTGGACGTCAACAATCCGCTGCGCGAGGCGCTGGCCAGGGTCGGCGGCCGGGACCCGCTGCACGTGGGCGTGGGGCCCGACGAGCTCACCGTCACCACGCTCGACGGCGCGGTGGTGGAGAAGAAGGTCCCGCTGCCCGCCCGGTGGCTGCGCGGCTTCGCCGAGGTCCAGGTGATCGCCGCCGGGTTCGACCTCCGCGCCGAACTGCCCGGCCCGCACGCCGTGCGCTTCCTGCGGAGCCTGCCCAAGCGGGCGGCGGCCGAGGTGTGGGCCGTACCGGCCGGCCGGGAGCTGCGGGTGTCGGAGCGGCAGGCGCCCGGAGGGGTCCACCTGGCCGGGGTCGGGCGGCTGGCCACGATGACGCCGCTGCTCAGGTTCGTCAAGGCCCTGCGCGTGTACGGCCCGGCCGACGGTTCCGGGTCCAGCGCGTGGGAGCTGGAGCTGCCCGGCATGCGCTACACGCTGGCCCTGTCTCCGCAGGCCTGGCGGGGCTTCTCCGGTGAGGGCGCCGTCCTCGACGACCTGTCTGGCCAGGAGGTGGCCGACGACGCCGACCTGGTGGGCCTCCTGCTCAACTTCGAGCCCACCCTGGAGCTCGGCCTGCTCGCCGAGCGCTCCGGCCTCCCCCCGGAGCGGGTCCGGGCCGCGCTCACCCAGCTCGGCACGGCCGGCCGGGTCGGCTACGACCTCGCCGAGGCCGCCCACTTCCACCGCGAGCTGCCCTACGACCGCGACCACGTCGCGGCGCTGAATCCCCGGCTCACCTCCGCCCGCGCGTTGGTGGCCGGGGGCGCCGTCCGGCTGACCGGCCCCGGCGCCGCCGAGGTGACCACCGGCGGCGGCGTCCGCACGGTCGGGCTGGCGGACGGATCGTGCACCTGCACCTGGTGGTATGACCACCGAGGCTCGCGCGGCCCCTGCAAGCACGTGCTCGCCGCCCGCATCCTGGCCCGGGAGATCCCCGACGTCCCCGACCGCGAGCGCCTCGGCGCCCTCACCTCGGAGGCCGCCGTCCCCGGCAGCCCCGAGGCCGCCGTCCCCGGGACCGCCGCCTCCGGGACCGCTGGCCCTGACACCTCCGGCCCGCAGACCGTCGCCTCCGGGACCGCCGCCTCCGGGACCGCTGGCCCTGACACCTCCGGCCCGCAGACCGTCGCCTCCGATACCTCCGGCCTCGAGCCCTCGGGCCCCGTGACCGCCGTGACCGCGCAGGAACTCCGGCGCCAGGAGCCCTCCCGATGACCGTCTGGGACGAGGTCCGCGACCTCATCGACGCCCGCGGGACCGCCGCGCTCGCGACCCGCATGACCCGGCTCGACGACGCCGGACGGCAGGAGGTCGCCCGCGAGCTCCCCGGACACCTCAAGCTGGTGTGCCGGAGGGTGGCCGAACACACTCCCTGGGCCGGGGCGGGCGACTGGGCCGAGCCGCTGCGGGTGGCGGGCGCGGGCTCGCTGGGCGGCGCGGCGGCCGTGGCCGCCTGGCTGAACAGACGCGACCTCGCCGCTTCCCGGTGGGAGGCCTTCCACGACACCGAGGCCCTCGTGGAGGTCATCTCGGCGCGGGACCCGCAGTGGCAGGCGGACCTGGCCACCCGGCTCGCGCTCCGCGTCCGCGACCGGCGCTCCCCGGGAGCGCCGCTGGTCCTGGACCTGCTGCGCCGTACCGGCGTGACCCCGCCGCAGCACGACCCGCTCGTGGTCGCCTGGGTCTCCACGCCGCCCAGCGCGCGCGTTCTCCGCAAGGACCCGCTCCGCGACGCGCTGCTGCCGAGGATCTTCGAGGCCCAGGGCGTCGGCCGCGCCCTGCGCGAGGAGCGGAGCGACCCGCTGAGCGCCTACTCCTGGCTCGGCGCGCTGGCGGTGCTCGCCGGCGAGGGCACGGTCAGACGCGAGCTGCTCCTCGACGGCTGCGTCAACCGCTTCCTGCGCGGCGGAGACGCCCACGACCTGCGCTTCTTCGCCCGGCTGCACGAGGTGCTCGATCCCACCCACATCGAGGTGGAGTCCCGCGCCCGCGACTACCTGCGCCTGCTGCCGGCGGCCCCCGGACCGGTGGCGGAACTGTCGCTCAGGCACCTGCGCCGCCTCGACCACATCGACCCGGACGACGCGGCCGAGGCCCTGGAGGGCCTGCTGTTCCGCGCCGAGGGCGGGCTGGTCCGGGCCGGGCTCACCTGGCTGGACCGGATCGTGGGGCAGGCGCCGGAACGGGCCGACGGGCTGGCCCCCGCCCTCGCCTCGGCTCTGGGCCACGAGGCGTACGCCGTGCAGGAACGGGCCGTGCGCCTGGCCGTCAAGCACGCGCGGCACCTGTCCCCACCGGGCGCCGAGACCCTCCGCGCGGCGCTCGCCGTGCTCCCGCCCGACCTCGGACGGCGGCTGGCCGGGGCCGTCGGGGGAGAGGCGAGGCCGGAGGAGGAACCCGAGGCCGTCACCCTGCCGGAGCTCACCGCGCCGCGGCCGCCGGAGCCGTTCCCCGAGCTCCCCGGCACGGCCGCCGAGCTCGCGGGCACGCGGTGGTCCCACACCTGGCAGTCGGCGGAGATCTGGCTGGCTGGCTTCGTCCGCTCCGCGGCCGAGGAGCGCGAGGGGCTGCGCGCCGCGCTCTCCGGGACGGCCGGCCGGGATCCCGGCCTCTACCGGCGCGAGGACTGGTACCGGCCCCAAGACTGGTTCACCGCGATGGCCAGGGAGCTGCTCTCCCCGGGCGCCGACCCCGGCCCGCCGGTCGAGGAGCCCGAGGGGCGCGAGGGTCCCGGCTTCGAGGACGTCGACCTCAACGCCATGATCAGCGTCAGCGACGCGAGAGGAGAGACGCTGTCCTTCGACGACCTCCCCGCCGAGACGCGGGAGCGCATCATGCGATTCATGGCGGGGACCGGCGAGGACGGCCCGGATGATCCGGAGGCCGGCGGGCAGGACGGCGAACCGGACGGCACGGGATGGGAGGGCGCCGGATCCGGCACCGGGGAGGAGGCGGGCGGACCCGAAGACCCGGGCACGCAGGAGACGGCGGCGCAGGAGGACGGCGGGGGAGAGGCGGAGTACAGGATCACCTTCGGCTGGTTCGGCTACGCCCCGCCCGGATTGCGCCGCCCGCCCCGCGAGGTCCGGCCCGACCGGCTGCCCCGCGACCACGACGTCTCCCCGCCGCACCGGTTCCTGCTGCGGCGGTGCGCCGAGGTGCTGGCCGCGCTCAAGACGGACACCCTGCCGCCGGTGCTGCTCGCGACCCCGACCGGCGCAACAGGACACCTCGACCCGGCCGTGTTCCTGGCCAGGCTGGAGGCGGTCGAGGCCACGGGCGCGGAGCCGTTGCCCGCCGACTTCCAGCAGGCGCTGCTCCGGCTGCCGAGGGCCGTCGGCCCCGAGATCGCGGCCAGGGCCGGGCTGCTGACCTCCGAGGCCGGGCGGCGGGCGGCGCGCTGGCTGAGGGAGGGCCCGGTCGAGCCCGAGACCGGCGCCCGCTGGAGGTATTCCGAGGGCGGGCAGGAGCACTACGCCGACGAGCGCAGACCGCGTGCCGGCTCCCGCGTGAGCCTGGTCCCGCACCTGCGCGCGGAGCCGACCGGTCTGACCCATGTCGACGGGCTGCTCGACGGGGTCGCCAACCGTAATTGGGGGGAGCACGGCGGCTACCTGGACTGGTGGCCCGCGATCCTGCCCTCGCACCGCGACGCGGTCGCCGCCCACTGCCTCCCCCACCTGTTCGACTCGTGGGAGAGGCCCGGAGCCGAGCCGGCCTGCGTCGAGATGCTCGCCGCCGCCGACGGACCGGCCGGCGAGCCCGTGGCGCTGCTGCTGGCCTCCTTCCTGGCCCGGCCGGACCCGGCCGAGGGCGTGCGGCTCCTGCTGCTGATGGCGGCCCGGGGAGACCTGCCCGCGGCCGCGCTCGGAAAGCAGCTCGTCCTGTTGACCGCGCACACCTCGGCGAGACTGCCGCACGCGACGGCGGCGCTGGAGCAGGCCGCCCGGCAGGGCGCCCACCGGGAGGTCTGGCAGGTGATCCGCGCGGCGCTGCCGTACGCGCTGCCGGGCACGGGGGAGCGGCCGGCGCCCGACCTGACCGCTCTCGTCGCCCTGGGCGTCACGGTCGCCCGGTGGGCCGGCGCGAGCGGGGAGATCCCCGAGCTCACCTCGTGGGCGCGCCGCGGGTCCTCCAGCGCGTTCGCCCGCGAGTGCCGCCGCCTGCGCGAGCTGCTCGCGCGTCCCTGATCCGGGCGGCGGGCGCCGGGCCGTCCGGGGCTGGGCCCGCCCGTGGGGAGGCGCTCCAGGCGTACGGGAGGTCTCCCCGGGCTCCGGCTAGGCGTACCAGTCGCCGGCGATCTCCTGGATCGTCTTGCCGCCCGGAGGCAGGGCGCCGCCGACGGTGAGGACCTGCACGACCGACTGCGGGTTGTTGAGCAGGCTGAAGACGTAGAACGAACCGCCGTCCCGGGTGCGGAAGCCGTAGGCGGGGGTGAACGACCTGAAAGCCCCGTACAGGCCCTTGACGACCTTGGGGTAGGCGAGGCGGCTGTAGTTGTCCCTGGCCAGCCGGTAGCCGAGCGCTCCCGCCCGCTTGTGCGTGGAGCCGTTCCAGAAGGTCATGTACTCCAGGGCGATGGCCGTGCCGTCCACGCGCGACGCGGCGGTGACGTATCCCTCGGAGTCCAGGCGTGGTGCGGGCACCCGCCGGCCGTAGTGCAGCGGGGTCTTCGCGGCCAGTTTGAAGGACTCGCCCTCCGGCCGCCAGAAGGCCATGATGTGCGGCCGGTCCTGTCCCCGGTAGGTCGCCTGGAGGAGGAACCACTCCCCGCCGGGCGGTTGCCGGCGGGGCACGTAGTAGGTCTGCCTGCCGGTCAGCCGGATCGGCTTGCGGAACCCGCCCTTGTCGCCATCCTCCACATGACCCTGATCGATGACCACCTCGTGCCGGGTGCCGTCCCAGAACAGCTCGTCCCTCTTGGCCGCGTCGTCCCACCAGTCGCGATCCCGGACCGTCCTGTTGTGCTCGGCCACCCAGGACGCCGCGGCCTTCTTGGCGTCGGAGACGGTGAGCCGGATGCCCTCGGGCGAGGCGGAGGGCGAGGGCGCCGTGGTGGGGGCCGTGGTGGAGGCCGGGGTCGGAGCCGTGCCGGACGGGGCGGGAGAGGCCGTCCTGGGCGGGGCGGCCGGCTGGGCGAAGGGGGCGGGCACCAGGCCGCAGCCGGTGAGGGCTGCGGCCAGGACGGCGATGAACGGCGCCTTTCGCACGTTTTCGGTCCCCTTCGCCTACTGCGACAAATGACAACGCGAAAGACCGTACCGGACACTCCGCCGGGCCGTGATCGCGGGCATGGCCCGGCCGGCGGCGGCCGTCCCGCGTCCGGCCGGGTCACGCTCCCGGGGAGCGGCCTCGGCTCACCGTCCGTCCCCGGACCGCCGGATCCGGATCCGGCCTCTCACAGGCGCGTGCCCGGGGCCATCGGGGTGATGTCGAGCCGCCCGTCGTCGCAGACCCTGGCGGTGAAGGGGATCTCCAGGTGCGCGACCTCGTCCGGCGGGATGATCATCAGCCGTGCGGAGACCGGGCACCTCCGCTCGCCGCCGCCGGGCACTTCGGTCCAGTGGATCCTGGCGTGGGCGCCGGCCCCCGGCCGCAGGGTGACCCGGCGCGGCCCGACGTTCTCCCTGCGCGTCCTGGTGCGCAGCGCGTCGCCGTCGCGGTCGATCATGATCAGGCCGGCGAAGCCGTACACCCAGCAGGTCCGGGTGGAGCCGTTGACGACCACCAGCGGCGCGTACCGCTGGCCCGCCCCGGCGTCCACCGGGCCGATCCGCGCCGTGAGCGCCTCCGTACGGCACCGCCCGGCCGCCGACCCCGCGGTGGCGGAGCCGGATCCCGCCGCTTCCGTGCCCGCCGCCGTGGAGCCCGCGCCCGCGGGCCGTACGCCCGTGCCGGTGCGCGCGCTCGCGGGCCGTACGCCGGCGCGCGTGTCCGCGGGCCGTACGTCCGCGGCGGATGAGACGGCGGCCCCGGCGGCGGATGCCCGGGCCGGTGTGCTGTCCTGTCGGGAGGGGGCGGGGGAGCCGCACGCGGCCGACACCGTCAACACGCCCGCCATCACCGTCGAGAGAGCCGCCAGCCGCCCGGCACCGTTGGATCGTTTCATGCCCTGTTGGACGCGCGCCGCACGGGTTTTGTTGCCGCCTCCCGGGGCCGGCCGGTCCGAGCCGTCCCCCGTGACGGTCAGCTCTCCGGAAGGTGCCTGGACCGGGCCACCTCGAGGACGCGCCGCGCCCAACGCGGATCCTCGACGCTCCCCTGGAGCGTGACGGCCGAGGCCACGGCATCGGCCAGTTCGGCGGGAGGCGTCCCCCAGAAGGCGAGGAGCGACAGGGCGAACGCCCGTATCCTCCAGCTCTCGTCACCGCGGGCGTAGGAGTTCACGAGCCGGACGGTGCCCTCGTCCAGAGGGGCGTGGACGGAGAAGTTCTCTGCGATCAGATGAAGCTGCTCGTCGCCTCCCGGGCCGGCGGAGGACAGCTGTGAGGCCAGGTAGGGCAGATCCAGCAGTTCCAGCGGCGTGTGCTCCCACACCGTGACGAGCAGTCCGGTGAGCCGCCTCTGCAGGTCTCCTCCGCGGAACTCCCGCTCTATCTCGCCGGCGCTCGCTCCGGCGCGCAGCAGAAGGTATGCCGCGCTCGGGGGGTGGGGGGTGGCGGAGCCGTTCCTGAGCTGTGCGGGCAGCCAGTCCAGTATGTCGCGGGTGTAACCGCCGAGGGGATGATCCACGACGAACTCGTACAGCGCGCTGCAGCACGCGTGATGGACGTCCCTGCGGTCCGTGGTCAGCGCGGTGTGCTTGATCCACTCGTACTTCTCCTCCGCCTCGACGATGGAGGAGAGCGCGGTGTCCATCGCCGTGTCCGGTGAGAGCATCCGGAGGGCCTCGGTGAGAAGCCCGGTGACCGCCGCCGGAGGCCGGTCGCCTTCCTGGGATCGCACCAGGACGAGACGGGCCATCAGCCGGGTCCTGGCGTCGGGATCGTCCTCGACGACGGCGTGGAGGACCTCCTGCAGGAGCGGTGCCCGCCATGACTCCCCGATCAGGGAGTGGGAGAGCTCGAAATACGACCGGTCGAAGTAGAACTCCTGGCCGAACACCTTGAGCGCGGTGAACGCGACGGTGAGCCGGAGGGCGCGCGGGTCGCCCGCCCAGTGTCCGGTGAGATAGGGGACGGCGATCTCCGTGATGTGCCTGCGCTCCCGGCCCACCCGGGCGGCGATGACCTCCAGGAGAGCCTCGTCCAGTGACCAGCTCCTGGTCAGCGCCCTGAGCGCCTCGCCACGGACGCGGGCGTGCCGGTCGGAGTCGAAGACGTCGAGCAGGGCGTGGCCGGCCCGCTCGTTGCCCGGCCACTCGCGCTCCAGCACCGCGATGGCCCCCCGGCTCGTCGCCTCGTCCCCGGACAGCGCGGCGAGTGTGAAGTCCAGCCGGTCCGCCCGGCCGCGCAGCGCGACCCCGAGCTGGAAGGCGGTCAGCCGCGCCCGGATGTCGCTCATGTTCGCGAGCGACTGGATCCGGGCCCTGGCCGCGTCGGAGAGCGGGACGGCGTCCCCGATCAGGAAGAGCGCCGAGAGGTATTCGGCGACGAGCGCGTCGCGGCTGTCGGTCCGGCCCATCCCGGCGGTCGCGACCGTGGCGGAGACCACCTTCTCGACCAGTCCTGCCGCCCACGGCTCCGCGCCCGCCTCGCCGAGGAGCCGGGCCGAGAAGGCGAGCGCCTCCTGGTGCGGGATCTGGTGACCGACGTATTCGATCACCTTCTGGACCGGGGAGCCCTGGCCCTTGAGCATCGCGGCCAGCAGCAGCAGGATCTCGCGCCAGTCGTCGGAGTGCCAGCGGGCGCCGAAGATCTCGTCGGTGAGCCAGCCGAAGTCGGACTCGCGGGAGTTGAACTCGGCGAGGATGTGGCCGGCGGCGAAGAACTCCATGAAGGTGCGGTGGACGAAACCGAAGACGTTCTCGCCGATCTCGGCCAGCACGTATGTCCGCTCGCGCAGGTGGTCGAGGATCTCGTCGGCGATGCCGAGGGCCTCGCCGGGAGAGCGGCGGTAGGTCTCCTGCAGGTAGCCGGAGACGATGCCGCGCAGGGGCCCGCGGGCGACGGCGTTCAGCTCCCGGCCCGGCCGGGCGCCGTTCAGCATGGCGACGGCCACCCGCTGCAGGAGCTGCGCCTTCTGCTCGGCGGTCATCACGAAGCTCAGCAGCTCCTCGCGGCCGATCTTCTTGCGCTTGACGTCCCAGTCCTCCAGCAGCACCTCGGTGCACTTGCCGTACAGCTGCCAGCGGCGTTCGGGCAGGTCGGAGTGTTTGTAGATGACCGCCATCATGGTCAGCAGGAGGGGGTTGCCGGCCAGCTCGCGCAGCCGCGCGCTGTCGGCGATCCGGCGGATCAGGCCGTGGGCGTCCCGCTCGTCGCCCTGCAGGGTGTAGAACTCATACCACTTGGGGACAAAGGATCTGATCTCCGGCATCCCGAAGTCCAGCAGCGTGTAGTGCGTGAACCCCGCCTGCTCCAGCTCGCCGGCGTCGTAGCCCGCCAGGCGTGAGGTCACGACGACGGACGCTCCCGGGAACGCCCGGGCGAACGCCCGTATCTCGCCGGTGACCTTCGCGCGGTCGTTGGGGCCGAGGACCTCGTCCAGGCCGTCGAACAGGACCGTCGACTCCCCGTTGAGCAGGAGATCCCTCAGTCCGGCCGGGTCGAGGTCCATCACGTGGTCGCGGTTCAGGCTGGCGACCATGTAGTCGAGCAGGCTCCGTGACGGGTCCAGCGCGTACTGCCGCAGCTCGACCAGGATCGGGACCGGGGCGTCCGGGTCCTCGCACAGCCGCAGCGCCGTGCTCAGCAGGAGCGTGCTCTTGCCGCTGCCGGGACCGCCCAGGACGACCTGGCGGCCCTCCCGGCCGATCATGGCGGTCGCCGGCCCGTCCGACCGGTGGGCCGGCAGGGGGCCGGCCGCCGCCTCCTCGGCGGGGTCGGCCCGCGTGCCGTTCTCCTCGGGGACGTCGTAGTCGGGGCGCCCGCGCCGGCAGGGCTGGGGCACGAACACCTCCGACAGCGGGATCTCGACCGGCCGGTCCTGGCGGGCGCCCATGATGACCTGCAGGCGCACCAGCCGGTGCCGGTCGGTGACCGAGACGCGGTAGGAGCCCCAGTTGACCAGGTGTCCCGGCCGGGCGGAGTCCTGCTCGCGCCCCCAGGCGTGGACGGCGGTGGCGACCTTGTTCCCGAGGTCGCCCGCGTCGGTGAACTCGCCCGTCAGGAAGGACTTCCGCAGCCTCTCGCGGAAGCGCTGGAGCTGAGGGTAGGCCGCGAACTCGATCTGGCCGGTGTCCCAGCTCGCCCCCTCCTTGAGGACGAAGGCCAGGGTGGGCCTGCCCAGCTCCTGGGCCTTGAGGAACTCCAGCTCCGTGATGGAGTGCTCGTGCCCGTCGGGGACGAAGCCGTAGCGCAGGGCGACGACGCAGATGTAGAGGTCGCAGTCGGCGACGTCCCGCAGGCAGCGCTCCAGCGGCCGGGCGTCCTCGGCGACGTAGTACTCCATGGCGACGTCGGTGTGCCCCATCTGCCGCAGCGTCGTGCGGACGCGGTGGCGGCACTCGACCAGGTCCTGGAACGTGGAGGAGACGTATACCTTCGCCAACGAGGAACCTCGCAATACGGTACGGAACTCCCCCGAGGTCCTGTGCCGACCATAGCCGCTCATCGCAGCCGGAGTCCTCAGAACGCGCGGCCCCGGGGTGGGGCCGCGCGCTCCTCACAGGTAGAGGCCGGTGGTCTCCGGGGAGGTGGCCGGGCGGCCGGCCACGCCGTCGCGCAGCGCGAACAGCTCGGCGAGGGTGGCGCCCGCCGGGGGGACACCCTCCGCGCCGCCGAGCCAGCGGACGGCCTCGTCGTGGGGGAGGGCGCCCACCTCGATCTGGGCCAGGCAGCGGCCGGGGCGGACCACCGCCGGGTGGAGGCGGGCCAGGTCCTCGTTGGTGGTGATGGCCACCAGCACGTCGCGGCCCTGGCCGAGCAGGCCGTCGGTCAGGTTGAGCAGCCTGGACAGACCCTGGCCCGTCGCCTCCTTGGCGCCCGACCTGATCAGCTCGTCGCAGTCCTCCAGCACGAGGAGCCGCCACTTCTCGCCGTCCTCGTCGGAGTCCGAGCCGACCGCGACCTCCATCAGGTAGCCGGGGGAGTTGAACAGCTGCTCCGGATCCAGCACGCAGTCGACCTGGCACCACGACCGCCACTCGTGGGCGAGGGCCCGCAGCAGCGTCGTCTTGCCGGTGCCGGGCGGGCCGTGCAGCAGGACCAGGCGGCCGTGCACGTCGGAGGGGGTGAGGGACATCAGGCGGGACAGCGGGCCGTCCAGGGACCTGGCGTAGTTGTCGCTGATCCTGGCCCAGGGGGAGGCGGTGATCGGCCTGCCGGAGCGGCGGCTGCCGTGGGGACCCCACCACCAGAAGCCCATCTCGACGTGCTCGCTCTCGGGGGCGGCCTCCACCGCGTCCTTGGTGACCTCCTCGATCACCGAGCGGGCCAGCTCGTCGTCGACCGCGGTCACGCTGACCGTGGCGGCGCGGTTGCGGTAGCGGACCACGCGCAGGGTCCAGCCCTGCCCGCGGACCAGCCGGGACTCGCGGCCGTCGTCCTCCCGCGCGGCCCGGAGCAGCGTCCCGGAGGCCGGCGCGAGCGGGGCGTCGAGCCGGACCCGCTCCAGGCTCACGGTCCGCGACCAGGGCTGGGCGCCTGTGGCGAAGGGCGACAGCGCCAGGGCGTCGATCACGTCCATCGCCGAGTCGCCGTCGTCGAGCCACACCTTCATCGGCAGTTCGGCCGGGTGCGGCTCCGGGGTGAAGGGGACCTCCTTGAGTACGGACATGACGGTAATGATCCTCTCCGCCGCACCGCCGGTCGACGGGTTTTAGCGGGGTCCGTGGGGCAGGGCGGGCGGCCATGGCGGGAGAGCGCGGTGGCGGCGGGGCCGCGGCGCGGGCGGCGTCAGGCGGAGGGCCTGCGGCGGCGGGTGCGGGTCACCTTGACCGGGTCGATGTCGGCGGTCCACCGCTCGGCCATGGCCAGGGTCGGCTCGCGGCCGTCGGCGACGTGGCGGAGCGCGCAGGCGGCGGCCCGTTCCGCGTCGCCGCAGGCGATCGCCGCGTAGAGCTCCTCGTGCTCGGTGCACTGCCGGCCGGGGTCGCGGTCGGAGGCGAGCCGGAACAGCCGCCGGAGCTGGGCGTCGAGCGGCCGCATCAGCGTGTCGAGCAGCGCGTTGCCGGAGACCCGCACGATCTCGGAGTGGAACTCGGCGTTGGCGGCGGCGATCTCCCCCCGGTCGTCCCGCCGTACGGCGTCGCGGGCGCGTTCGAGGAGGGCGTGCAGCCGCGCCAGGTCGCAGGCGTCGGCCCGCCCGGCGGCCAGCCGGGCGGCGAGCACCTCCAGGCTCTCGCGCACGTCGAACAGGTCGCGCACGTCCGCCGGGGTGAACGGGCTGACCAGCGCGCCCCGGTTGGGCACGATCACCACCAGGCCCTCGGCGGACAGCAGGCGCAGCGCCTCGCGGAGCGGGATGCGGGAGACGTCGAGCTCGGCGGCGAGGTCGCGCTCCACCAGCCGCTCGCCCGGCCGTAGCTCCACCTCGACGATGCGCCGCTTGAGCGTCTCGTAGACCCGGTCGCGCAACGCGCTCAACTCCGCCCCTCCCGCCTTCCGCAGGGGTCAGCCTAACTTGCCCGGTTAACGGTATACCACTAACGTCGCCGTGGACGGCACCATGGAGGAGAGGAAGGGATGACGATGGCCGAGCTGCTGCTGCGCGACGCCCGGATCTGGGGACGTGCGGGCGCCGCCGACCTGCTGGTCCGGGACGGCCGGATCGCCGAGATCCGCGAGATCCCGGGCGACCGCCGGCCCGCCGGGGAGGGTGGGGAGGGCGTCGAGGACCTGGCCGGCGGGCTCGTGCTCCCCGGCCTCGTCGACGGTCACGCCCACCTGGACAAGACGCTGTGGGGCGGCCCCTGGGTGCCGCACGACGCGCCCCCCGGCCTGATGGGCAAGATCCGCAACGGCCAGGAGCGGCGGCCGGAGTTCGGCGTCCCCAACGCCGACTTCGTGGCCGCGCTGCTGGAGAACATGATCGTCTGTGGCACCACGCACGTCCGCTCGCACGTGGACGTCGACCCGCTGGTGGGCCTGGGCTCGGTCGAGGCGGTCCGCGAGGCGGTAGAGCGGCACGGTGGCCGCATCTCCGCCGAGCTCGTCGCCTTCCCACAGGCGGGCATGCTGATCAGTCCCGGCACCGAGGCGCTGCTGGAGGAGGCGCTCAGGGCCGGGGTCGAGTCGATCGGCGGCCTCGACCCGGCGGGGGTGGACCGGGACCCGGTCAGGCACCTGGACGCCGTGTTCGCCCTGGCCGAGCGGTACGGCGCGGGCGTGGACATCCACCTGCACGACGGCGGCACGCTCGGCGCCTGGCAGTTCGAGCTCATCATCGAGCGGACCAAGGCCCTCGGCCTGGGCGGCAAGGTCACGATCAGCCACGCCTTCGCGCTCGCCGACGCCGACCCCGCCACCCAGGACAGCCTGATCTCGGGCCTGGCCGGGGCCGGGATCGCGCTGGCCTCGGTCGCCCCGAACCGGGGCCTGCTGCCGCTCCGCCTGCTCGGCGAGGCCGGGGTCCCCGTGACCCTGGGCAACGACGGCGTGCGCGACCTGTGGAGCCCGTTCGGCACCGGGGACATGCTGGAGCGGGCCATGTTCCAGGCCAAGGGCACCGGGCCGCGCGATGAGGACGTCGAGCTCGCGCTGGAGGCCGCGACCTACGGCGGGGCCCGCGCCCTCGCGCTGCGGGACTACGGCCTGTCCGTCGGCGACCGGGCCGACCTGGTGGTGGTCGGGGCCCGCAACGCGGCCGAGGCCGTGTGCGTGCGCCCGCGCCGGTCCCTGGTCGTCAAGTCGGGCCGGATCGTCGCCCGCGACGGCGCCCTGGTCCGCTGACCTCCCGCGCTCCCGCCTCCCGCGCTCCCGCCTCCCGCGCTCCCGCCTCCCGCGCTCCCGCCTCCCGCGCTCCCGCCTCCCGCGCTCCCGCCTCCCGCGCTCCCGCCTCCCGC